>NZ_JBMVFX010000031.1:0-43132 GCF_049538415.1 Cellulosimicrobium sp. AB352
GGGGGTCACTCGCCCGCGGTCGCCTCGGCGGCGGCCTCGGAGCCGGCGGCCTGCTCGGCAGCCTCGGCCTCGGCGGCCTCGATGTCCGCCGAGTTGTCCTGCGGCACGGAGATCGTCACGACGACGAGCTCGGGGTCCGTCGTGAGCGTCGCGCCGGAGGGGAGCTTCACCTCGCCCGCCGTGACGGTCGTGCCGGCCTCGAGGCCCTCGATGGAGACCTCGACGGACTCGGGGAGGTGCGTCGCCTCGGCCTCGATGGCGAGGGTCTGCAGGTCGACGAGGTGGATGGTGCCGGGGGCGGACTCGCCGGTGACGGCGACCGGGACCTCGACGGCGACCTTCTCGCCCTTCTTCACGATGAGCAGGTCGACGTGCTCGATGACGTTGCGGACCGGGTCGCGCTGGACGTCCTTGGCGATGGCGAGCTGGCCCTTGCCCTCGAGCTCGATCGAGAAGAGCGCGTTCGAGTGCTTGAGCGCCATCATCGTCTGGTGGCCCGGGAGGGTGACGTGCACCGGCGCGCTGCCGTGGCCGTAGAGGACCGCGGGGATCTTGTCGGCACGGCGGATACGACGGGCGGCACCCTTGCCGAACTCGGTACGGGCCTCGGCGGCGAGCTTGATCTCGGACACGTGGATCACTCCTGGAAGAACGTTGCGGGCCGGCCGCCAGTGGGGGACGGTCGGCTGTCCGGACGGTGAGAGGGCCTCCCGGACGGGCGGCTGCGTCGGCGCGGGACGTGTGACGGGCGCGCAGGAGGACGACCGCCCAGTCGATAACGGAGATCCAACAGGTCTGGCTGACACGTGCGGTCCCGCGCCGCCGGTGTGCTCACCGGTCCAGCGCTGCCGGCCGTCAGACGTCCCTCGCCGAGGCAACCTGATAACTGTACCCGGGCGCGGCGCGAGTCGGAAACCCGCTCCCCGCCGCCGGACCCGGAACCGCGGCCGCGAGGCGTGCGGCCGTCGACGGGGAGGGCGTCAGGGCGTCGCGTCGGCGCGGGCCGTCTCGGGACGGGGCGCGGGCCGGCCGGCGAGGCGGCGCGCGAGGCTCCGGGGCAGCTCGTACAGCCAGTAGACCGGGGTCCGGGAGACGACCGCGTACACGCCGACCGAGACCAGGGTCGCGACGAGCGCCAGCACGGGCGGCGCGAGCGCGGCCACCGGGGCGGGCACGGCGTCGAGCGCGTCGCCGCCGACGAGGAGGATCGCGTGGATGACGAGCATGTGCGTGAGGTAGACGGGCAGCGTCCGCGTCCCGAGCGCGCGCAGCGGCCGCAGCCCGCTCGTCGCGACGCCGAGCACGATGCCCGCAGCCACCCCGAGCACGCACACGACCCACAGCAGGACGCCCGACGCCACGTGCGCCGCGAGCACGCAGCCCGCGACCCAGAGCGCGACGACGCCCGCGCCGGTCCACACGGTCAGGCGCTCGGCCAGCCCCAGGACGCGGTCACGCAGGAGGAGACCGCCCAGGAAGAAGACGAAGTACTTCGGCGCGCTGTCCCACGCGTTGTTCGGCAGCTCGAGCGCGAACGCGAACGCCGCGAGCGACACGGCCGCCGCGCCGACGAGCTGCACGCGCGGGGACAGCCCCGAGAGGAGCTTCGCGACGACGAAGAACACCGCGAGCGCCCAGAGGAACCAGCGGATCCCCGACGGCCATACCCACGCCGAGAGCGCGGCGGTGCCGACCTGCAGGGCGGGGCCGCCGTCGTCCGCCAGGCCGGGCGGGAGCTCGAGCCCGACGAGCGCCTCGTGCACCGGGTCGGGATCGCCCGCGACGACGGCCCCGAGGAGGTAGCCGAGCGCCCGGACGAACGGCCACAGGAGCAGGAGCCACGCGAAGAGCGCGACCTTCGAGGCGAGCAGCGCACGCCAGGGCCCGCGGACCCACTTCCCGGCGAACAGGCCCGCGACGGCGAAGAAGAGCGGCATGCGCATCGTGCCGAGCGCCGCGTTCACCCGGTCCCACCCGGCCAGGACCGTGCCCCAGGCGCCGGAGAGGTCGAGGTCGCCGAGCGCGCGCGTCGCGTGCAGCACGACCACGAGCAGGATCGCGAGGCCGCGCGCGGCGTCGGGCCAGCGCAGGCGTACTCGCTCGGCGGTCTGCTGCCGGGGCACGTCGTCACCTCCGGACGCTGCTGGCGTGGCCGCGCGGGCGCTGCCACGACCGGACCGGGAGACCCCCGGCCGTCGGGACCGACGCGGACCGTGCGAACCTACCCTCGCGGCGGCGACGGCCACGAGGGGCACGACGCCATTTCACCCGGGCGAGATCGAACGCTCAGCCCGTCGCGGTGGTCGTCGCGACGGTCGTGGCCACGGTCGCGCCGACGAGGATGACCGCGGTGACCTCCTCGACGTACGCGCGCACGGCCTCGCTCGCCCAGCTCTCGCGCGCGATCTCGCGCGCCCGGGCGTCGACGTCGCGACGCCCCGCGGCGGTGCGTCCGGGCCCGCCGTCGGCGTCGCTGCCGCCGCTCGCGAGCACCCGGCCCGCCTGGCCCGTCGCGGCGAGCAGCGCGACGATCGCCGCCGCGCGCGCGTCCGGCACCTGCCCCTCGACGAGGACGCGTCGGAGGTCGGCCCGCACCGCGTCCTCGTGGCGGGAGTCCGCCGCGGGGAAGCGCGTCGTGGGGAAGATGCCGAGCACGCGGCCCTCCTCGCGCCGCAGGACGCCGCGCTCCGCGAGCGCCGCGACCGCGCGGGCGGCGGGCCGGAGCCTCGCGATCGGCGCCACGAGCGCCTTCGGCGTGGAGCCCTCCTTCGCCCGCACGACGTCGAGCGCCTCGTCGAGCAGCGCGTTGCCGGTCGGGGACGCGTCCCGGACGACGATGCGGCCCACCCGGCCGCCGTCGCCGTCGCCCGCGAGGTCGGCCCGGCCGAGGAGCGCGAGCTCGACGAGCAGCGCGCCCGCGGCGACCTGCTCGCGGTACGAGGCGTCGACGACGGCCTTCCCGGTCACGTCGTCGAGCGTGAGCAGCAGGTAGTCCTCGAGGATGAGCATGCGTCCACGCTAGGACCGGGCGGCGGGGCCGGGCACCTGCCGTTTGTCACCGGTGCCCGGTGCAGGTCTCACGCCGTCGGCGACGCCGTGCCCCGGTCCGCCGGGTCGGCGAGCTCCCACCGGACGGTCACGGTCGCGCGGACCTCCTGGCTGCCCGGCTCGACGACGAGCGCGTCGCTCGTCGCCTTCGCCGCGAGGACGCGCGCCACCGGGCCGGGCGCGCCGTCGTCCTCCCGGATCTCGACGACCGGGCCGAGCGAGCGTCCGGCGAGGCGGGCGTACTGCTCGGCGCGGGCGCGGGCGTCGGCGAACGCGGCCTCGCGCGCCGCGGCCGCGAGCGGGGCGGGGTCCCCCACGGCGAGGCTGGTCGAGTCGAGCCGGCCCACCGGACCGGCGGCGTCGAGCGCCGCGCGCACGACCTCGCCGCTCGCCCCCACGTCGCGCAGCGTCGCGCGCAGCGTGAGGCGCGCGGTCGTGCGGGGGCCGTCCTCGCGCTGCTCGGTCCACGTGGACGTCTGCGACGTGCGCAGGTCGGACGGCGCCACGCCGTGCGCGACGAGCGCGTCCCGCGCCGCGGCGAGCCCGGCGTTGGCGCGGTCGAGCGCGTCCTGGACGCCGGGCGCGCTCGCCTCGGCGCCGAGCTCGACGACGGCGACGTCCGGCGTGGCCGTCACCGCTCCCTGACCGGTGGTCGTCACCCCAGAGCCGTTCATGGCCGTCATGCTCGCACGGACCGCCCGGGGTCGCCCCCGTTTCACCCGGGTGAGCACGGCACGGACGGCCCGCGGCCTGCCACTCTCGTGTCAGAGGGGCACGACGTCGTGCCCGTCCCCGCACCCGGGAGGTCCGCGTGAGACGTCTCCTCGCTCTCGCCGCGCTGCTCGTCGCGCTCGCCCCGGCCCCGAGCGCGGCCGCCGCGGACGCCGCGGGCACCGACCCGGCCGCCACGACCCCGCGCGCGTGCGCCGACGCGCTCGCGCTGCTCGACGACTCCCGCCCCCGGGACGCGGTCGCGCTGGTCGACGCCTACCGCGCGACGGCCTCGTCCCCCGCGGACCCGGCGGCCCGGGCCACGGCGTGCGCCGACGTGCGGGACGCGGCGGTCGCCGCGCGGGACACCGCCGCGACGCTCGCCGCCGAGGCGGAGGCCCTAGAGCCCGGCGGGGCGCGGCCGACGTCCGGGGAGGCCGAGTCCTGGGCCGCCGCGCAGGCCCGCGCGGAGCAGGCGCTCGCGCTCGACGCGCAGGACGCGCGGGCCGCCGCCGTGGTCCGCGCGGCGCAGGAGGAGGAGACGACGGTCCCGGACCGCGCGGCGTCCGCCTGGGACGGGTTCGTCGAGGCGGTCTCGCCCCTGGGTCCGCCCCTGCTCGCGCTCCTCGTCGGCGTCCTCGTGCTCGCCGTCGTCGCGCGGCTCGTCGTCCCCGTGACGCTGCGCTGGCCCGTCCTGTCCGCGGGCGAGCGCGTACGCGCGGGCGCCGCCGGGTGGGGCGCCCTCGTCGCCGGCGCGGCGCTCCTCGTGTGGGGCCCCGCCGCGGGCGCGAGCACGTGGACGGGCTCCGGCGTCGCGGGCGCGACCCTCGCGGTGGTGGTCCTCGTGCTCGGGTTCGTCGCCGGTGTCGTGGCGGTGGCGCTCGCCATCGGGCGGCTCGTCGCGCCGGGTGCCCGCCACGACCGCACGCGCTGGTGGGCGTGGGCGGCCGCCGTGGCCGGCGTCGCCGCGGTCGCGGCCGTCGTGCTGTCGGCCCGCGCCCTCGGGGGCCCGGGCACCGTCGCGGCAGGGCCCGCGGCGGGGTCCGTCGCGGCGGGGTCCCTCGCGGCGGGGGCCGTCCTGGCGGTGCTCGGCGTGCTCCTCGTCGCCACGGTCCTCGCGACCCGGCTGCGGCTGACGATCGAGGTGACGTCGGGCCGCTCGGGCGACCGGACGACGTCGCACGAGGGGACGGGCGGGGCGCGCCTCGTCGCGCTCCTGGGCGAGCTGGGCGCCGAGCCGCCGCGCGGCCTGGAGGTGCCCCGCGGCACGGACATCAGCGCCCTCAGCGGGTCCGCGCTGTCCGAGCTGCCACAGGGCGCGTTCGTCAAGGCAGTCGTCAGCCTGGCCCAGGGCGTCGTCGGGTCGGTCCCCTGGCGGGTCACGGTCGAGGAGCGGGACGCCGACCACCTGGCCGTCGTCGTCACCAGGAACGGACGGGCCGCGGGCTCCGCCGCGCTCGACCGGGCGGGGCTCCTGCGGTTCGACCCCGACGACCCGACGTCGGCCGCCGCCGCGGCGCAGGTCGACCTCTACCGCGCCGCGGCGGCCGTCGTGCTGCTGACGCTGGCACGCCACCACGCGGGCTTCGAGGGGCTGTGCGGGGCGACGTCGTGGCGCAGTCTCGCCCTCCAGTACGTCGCCCAGAGCGACCTCACCGACGCGCCGGACCGGGAGCGGGAGCTCCTCGCGCGCGCGGTCGACGTCGACCCGCGCAACGACCTGGCCCAGGTCGCCCTCGCGCACGCCGAGGGCCGGCACCACACCCTGCGCGAGGACCTCGACGCGTACGGCCGCTGGCTCGACCGGTTCGTCACGCGGAGCGAGGGCCGCAGCGGGTACCGCTCGCTGCGGCTGCGGGCCCAGTACTCGCGCGCCGCGACGACGGTCAACGCGTGCTTCGCCCCGGGCCGCGACGGGGACGACCCGGCAGGCAGGCTCGACGCGACCGCCGTCGACGCGGTCCGCGCGCTGCTGGAGGCGCTCGCGGTGGAGCGTGCCGCGGGGCGGGAGGACGCGCTCGTCGTCCGGCTCCAGGACGCCGTCGAGAGCCTCTACCTCCAGGCGGAGGTCGCGGCCCGGGCGCTGGAGCCCGTGGCACCGCAACGGGTGCCGACGGCACCGGGGACGGAGCCGGGCGAGCGGGGCGAGCCGAGCGAGACGGCCGAGACGCCCCGGGAGCGCCTGCGGCGCGCCTACCGGGCCGCCCTGGCCCGCGACCCCGAGGGCGCGGACGCGCCGTCCCCCACGACCCCGACCGGCGAGTACAACCTGGCGTGCACGTACGCCGTCCGCACGACGCCGCTCGGTGCCGCGGACGCGCTCCGCACGACCGACCACCTGCGGCGTGCGGTCGTGCTCGCCGACCTGCGCGCGTGGCTCCACGACGACCCGATGCTGGCCGCGTACCGCGAGCGGCCGGAGTACGCCGCGGAGTTCGGCCAGGACCCGCTCGACCTGCTCGCGGTCGCCCCGTTCGCCCGGTACTCGCCGGCCTTGCGCGCGTGGGGCCTGACGACGGAGCAGCGGATCGTGGCGGTCCCCCGCCCGACCTCGCGGCGCTCCTCGGGACGACGCCCGAGGAGGCCGCGAGGGTGCGCGCCGCCGCGCACCTCGCGGCGGACCTCCCGGCGCTCCCGGGCCGCTGCGACGTGCTCGACGTGCTGCTCGCGCACGACGTGGGCGCCCTGCCCCCGGCCGGGCAGGGCCTCCCCGACGACGTCGCCCGCGCCCTGCGGTCCCGCGTCGGGCGCCTGCGGCTCACGCCGTCGGAGCGCGCCCTGCTGCGGGCCGCGCTGGCCGGGTGGCTGGGCTGAGCCTCAGCTGTTGCCGTCGAACAGCGAGGTGACCGAGCCGTCGTCGAACACCTCGCGGATCGCGCGCGCGATGAGCGGCGCGATGGAGAGCACCGTGAGCTGCGGGAACTGCTTCTCGGCCGCGATGGGCAGCGTGTCCGTGATGACGACCTCGCTCGCCCCGCACTCGGACAGGCGCTGGGCCGCCGGGTCGGACAGCACGCCGTGCGTCGCGGCCACGATGACCGACCGCGCGCCCGCGGCGAGGATGACGCGCACGGCCTCGGCGATCGTGCCACCGGTGTCGATGAGGTCGTCGACGAGCACGCAGTCGCGGCCCTCGACGTCACCCACGACGCGGTTCGCGACGGCCTGGTTGGGGCGCGTGACGTCGCGCGTCTTGTGGACGAACGCGAGCGGCCCGCCCCCGAGCTTCGCGGCCCACTGCTCGGCGACGCGGATGCGGCCCGCGTCGGGCGAGACGACCGTGACGTTCGACGTGTCGACGCGCGAGCGCACGTAGTCCGTGAGGATCGGCATCGCCCACAGGTGGTCGACCGGCCCGTCGAAGAAGCCCTGTGTCTGCGCGGCGTGCAGGTCGACGCTCATGAGGCGGTCGGCGCCCGCGGCGGTGAACAGGTCGGACATGAGGCGCGCCGAGATCGGCTCGCGACCGCGGTGCTTCTTGTCCTGGCGGGCGTACCCGTAGAACGGCTGCACGACCGTGATCGTGCGGGCCGAGGCGCGCTTCGCGGCGTCGACCATGAGCAGCTGCTCCATGATCCACTGGTTGATCGGCGCGGTGTGGCTCTGGAGGATGAAGACGTCCGAGCCGCGCACCGACTCGCCGAACCGGACGTAGATCTCGCCGTTCGCGAAGTCGTACGCGGTCGTGGGCAGCAGGTCGATGCCCAGCTCCCGCGCGACGTCGTTGGCCAGCTCGGGGTGCGCGCGCCCCGAGGCGAGGACGAGGGACTTCTCCCCGTTGCCGGCGATCGTGCTGCTCATACCAGTGGGTTCCTTCGGTGGGGTTTCCGGGTGCGGGGTAGGTCTGAGGTCGGCTGGCCGGTCGCGGTCAGTCTGTCGTGGTGGCGGGACGACCGCCACGCAGCGCCTCGAGCGTGTGCTCGAGCTCGGGTGCGGGCGGCGGCGGGGTGGGGCGGTCGGCCGTCGCGGCGGCGCTCTGGTCCGCGAGCTGGGCCTGCGCCTGCGCGCCGAGCGGGGGCGCCTCCGGGTCCGCGGCGCGCGCGGCGGCGGCGGCCTCGGCGGCGGGCGTGCCGGCGCGACGGCGCTCGACCCAGCCCTCGATGTTGCGCTGCTGGCCACCGCTCACGCCGAGCGCGCCCGCGGGCACGTCGCGGCGGATGACGGACCCGGCGGCCGTGTACGCGCCGTCGCCGACGCTCACGGGCGCGACGAACATGTTGTCCGCGCCGGTGCGGGCGTGCGAGCCGATGACGGTGCGGTGCTTGTGCACGCCGTCGTAGTTGACCGTGACGGACGCTGCGCCGATGTTCGTGTGGTCGCCGATCGTCGCGTCGCCGACGTAGGACAGGTGCGGGATCTTCGACCCCTCGCCGATCTCCGCGTTCTTCGTCTCGACGAACGTGCCGATCTTGCCCTGCGCACCGAGCACGGTGCCGGGCCGCAGGTACGCGAACGGTCCGACGGACGTCCCCGCGCCCAGGACCGCGAGCGAGCCGTGCGTGCGGGTCACGGTCGCGCCGGCGCCGACCTCGGTGTCGGTGAGCGTGGTGTCCGGGCCGACCGTCGCGCCCTCGGCGACGACCGTCGCGCCGTGGAGCTGCGTCCCCGGGAGCAGCGTCACGTCGCGCGCGAGCTCGACGTCGACGTCGACCCACGTCGTGGCCGGGTCGACGACCGTCACGCCCGCGCGCATCCAGTCCTCGAGGATCCGGCGGTTGAGCTCGGCGCGCAGCGTCGCGAGCTGCACGCGGTCGTTGACGCCCTCGACGACCGTCGGGTCGTCCGAGACGAGCGCCCGCACGACGCCGCCCTCGGCGCGCGCCGCGGCGACGACGTCCGTCAGGTAGACCTCGCCCTGCGCGTTGTCGCGACCGAGCGTGCCGAGCCCGCGCCGCAGGACGGCGGCGTCGAAGACGTAGATCGACGCGTTGATCTCGCGGATCGCGAGCTCGTCGACCGACGCGTCCTTGTGCTCGACGATGCGCAGGACGTCGCCGGTCGCGTCGTCGCGGACGACGCGGCCGTAGCCGGTCGCGTCGTCGAGCTGCGTCGTCAGCATCGTCACGGCGTTGCCGTCGGCGACGTGCGCCGCGAGGAGCTGGGCGAGGGTGCCGCCGTCGAGCAGCGGGGTGTCGCCCGCGGTGACGACCACGGGGCCCTCGAGGCCGTCGCCGACGCCGCGCCCCTCCTCGCCGTCGGGCAGGCCGTGGACGAGCGCCTGCGCGTGCGCCTTCGCGTCGAGCGCGGCGAGCGCGCACTGCACGGCGCGGCCGGTCCCCGGGATCTCGTCCTGGTCCACGACGACCGCGTCCGGGTCGACCGACACGGCGTGCTCGGCGACGCGGTCGCGCTCGTGCCGCACGACCACGGCGAGCAGCGCCGGGTCGAGCGAGCGCGCGGCGACGAGCACGTGCCCGAGCAGGCTGCGGCCCGCGAGCGTGTGCAGCATCTTGGGGGTGGACGACTTCATCCGCGTGCCCTCGCCTGCGGCGAGGACGATCACGGCAGCGGGGGCGACGGTGGTGTCGGTGCCCTGCTGAGCTTCCATGGGTGTTCCCCTCGGGATCGGTGGCACGAGCTCCGCCCCCAGGACTCGAACCTGGACCAAGGGCACCAAAAACCCTTGTGCTGCCGATTACACCAAGGCGGACCGGACCCGGCGACGCCGTGCTCGTCACGTGCTCGCCACGTGCTCGTCACCTGCCCGTCGCCGCGCCCCCGGTTCGACCCGGGCCGCGGCGGGCGGGCCGGGTCCGGGAACAGTCTGCCAGGTCGGTCCCCGTGCCCGACGCCGCGCGTGCCCGTCTCGCCCCATCCGCGCCGGACGCGGGGCGTGGCCCGCACCACACCCGTGCGCGCGCCCGCCCGACGACGCCCGCGCCGGCGGGCGCGGACCCTCCGGCTGCGGCGAGCGCCCGCACGGCATGATGGACCCGTGGCCGACTCCAGACGCACCCCCCGATCCCGCATGACCGCGAGCCAGCGGCGCGAGCAGCTGCTCGCCGTCAGCCGCAAGCTGTTCGCCGAGAAGGGGTTCGAGGGGACGAGCGTCGAGGAGATCGCCGCGCGCGCCGAGGTGTCCAAGCCCGTCGTGTACGAGCACTTCGGCGGCAAGGAGGGCATCTACGCGGTCGTCGTGGACCGCGAGGTCCAGGCGCTCACCGCGGCGCTGTCGGGCGCGCTCGACGAGGGCGGCCACCCGAAGGTGCTGCTGGAGCGGACCGCGCTCGCGCTCCTGTCCTACATCGAGGCGTCCGAGGACGGCTTCCGGATCCTCGTGCGCGACTCCCCCGTCGCGCAGGCCACGGGCACCTTCTCGAGCCTCATCGGCGACGTCGCGACGCAGGTCGAGCACCTCCTGGCGCACCAGTTC
The DNA here is from genome assembly GCF_049538415.1 of Cellulosimicrobium sp. AB352. NCBI lineage: Bacteria > Bacillati > Actinomycetota > Actinomycetes > Micrococcales > Promicromonosporaceae > Cellulosimicrobium > Cellulosimicrobium sp. AB352. The sequence continues at coordinate 10,133 of NZ_JBMVFX010000031.1, forward strand.
CGCACGCGCGGCCTCGACCCGAAGGTCGCGCCCATCTACGCGCAGATGCTCGTCGGCATGGTCGCCCTCACCGGTCAGTACTGGCTCGACGCGCGCTCCCCCAAGAAGACGGAGGTCGCGGCGCACCTCGTCAACCTCGCCTGGAACGGCCTCGCGGACATGGAGAAGCGGCCGCACCTCATCACCACGAGGTCCTGACGCAGATCCGCTCCCCGAACCCGCGTCATGACAGCGGGGTCAGCCCGTCTCTCTGGCGGCAGAGCAGAACGACGAAGCGGGGCAGCGGATGCACGGGCACGACCGGTCGGCCGACCAGGAGTACGGCGACCCACGGGACGAGATCCGTCCCACGGTCTGGGGGTACGTGACCTGGACGACCGCACGGTGTCTGCAGGGCGACGTCCCGGGCGCGCCCGCGCGCGTCGTCCAGCGCACCGACGTGCTGGTCCCGGGCCTCACGCCCTACGAGCTCGACCGGGTGCGCCGGCACGCGGAGTGGCGCGCGTCGGTCGACGTGGTGCGGGTCGGTCTCGTCGCGGGCGTGACGACCGCGCTCGCCGCCCTGGTCGCCGGGCGGAACCTCGCGACGCCCGAGACCCTGCTCCTCGCCGCCGTCCTCGGCCTCGTGGCCGCGCTCCTCACCGTCGTGCTCCTGCACGTGACGGGCCCGCGCCTCACGCGGGTCGAGCGTCGCGCGCTGCGCCGGGCCGTGGAGATCCGGCGCGTGCGCGTCGCGCCCCCGACGTCGGCCGTGATGCGCGTGCTCGTCGCGATGAGCGCCGTCGAGTCGGTGTCCGGTCGGCTCGACGAGCAGGACGCCGCGCTCGCCCGCGAGCTGCTCTGGGTCTCGCTCGACGCCGTCCGGCGCGACGACGCCGCAGCCGTCGACGAGGCGACCGGGACGATGCTGCGCCTCGCCGTGCGGGCCGCGCGGACGCTGCCCACGGTGCGCGACGAGCACCTCGGCTGACCGGCGGGCCCGACGTCGGCAGGGGCGCACCCCCTGCTTCCGCACGGCCAGGACGTGACATCTGTCCCGTGCCGCGCGCGTTCGCGCGTGGTTGTGTGGAGCGCATGGCGACACTCGAGATCGACTCGCTGACCAAGTCCTACGGCGACGTGCGCGCCCTGCGCGGCACGTCGTTCGACGTCCGCGCCGGGGAGATCTTCGGCTTCGTCGGCTCCAACGGCGCCGGGAAGACGACGACGATGCGCATCGTCCTCGGCGTCCTCGCCGCCGACGGCGGCGAGGTCCGGTGGGAAGGCCGGCCCCTCGACCTGGCCGCCCGCCGCCGCATCGGCTACATGCCGGAGGAGCGCGGCCTCTACCCCCGCATGAACGTCGGCGAGCAGCTCGTCTACCTCGCCCGGCTGCACGGGCTGTCCGCCGCGGCGGCGAAGGACGCGATGGAGCGCTGGACCACGACGCTCGGCGTCGAGGCGCGCCGCGGCGACGAGGTGCAGAAGCTCTCGCTCGGCAACCAGCAGCGCGTCCAGCTCGCCGCCGCGCTCACCCACGACCCCGAGCTGCTCGTGCTCGACGAGCCGTTCAGCGGGCTCGACCCCGTCGCCGTCGACGTCATGAGCGGGGTCCTGCGCGACCGCGCCGAGGCGGGCGTGCCCGTCGTGTTCTCGTCGCACCAGCTCGACCTCGTGGAACGGCTGTGCGACCGCGTCGGCATCATCAAGGACGGCGCGATGGTGGAGGTCGGCACGATCGACGAGCTCCGTCGCACCGAGCAGGAGCGCTGGGTCGTGGACGGCCCGCCCGGCGCCACGTGGATCGGCGCCGTGCCCGACGCGCGGGCCGTCAGCCTGGAGGGGTCGCGCACCGTCGTCGAGCTCGTGCCCGGTGGGTCGACCGGCGACGGGACCGGGGGGCGCGAGCAGGCCGTGCTGCGCGCGGCGCTCGCCGCCGGGCCCGTGCACGAGTTCGCGCTCGTCCGGCCGTCGCTCACCGAGCTGTACCGCGACGTCGTGAGCGCCGAGGAGAAGCCGGCCGCGACGGCCGCCGAGACCGTGGAGGTGGGGGCATGAGCACGGGGACCTCGTTGACGTCCTGGGGCGCGATCCGCCTCGTCGCGGGCCGCGAGATCATGACGCGGCTGCGCTCCAAGTCGTTCGTGTGGCTGACCGTGATCCTCGTCGGCGCCGTCGTGCTCGGCGGGGTCGTGCTCAACCTCGCGAACGGGTCGGGCCCGAGCGCCGAGCGCGTGGGGGTCACGCCGCAGACCGCCGCGCTCGCCGAGGCGATCGAGACCACGGGGAGCACGCTCGGGACCGACGTCGAGACCGTCGACGTCGCGGACGACGCCGCGGGCGAGGCCCAGGTGCGCGACGGCGACCTCGACGCCCTCGTCACGGGGAGCGTCGGCTCCCCCACGGTCGTCGTCGACACCGAGCTGTCGTCGGGCCTCACCGCGGTCTTCACGACGCTCGCCCAGCAGACCGCGCTGTCCGACGCCGTCGCGAGCCTCGGGGGCGACCCCGCCCAGGTCGCGGGCGACGTCGCGACCGCCGCGCCGGACGTGCGCACCATCGGCGAGCCCAGCGAGTTCGACCCCGCGCGCTACGTCACCGGCCTGGTCACCGGCATCCTGCTCTTCATGGCCATCATGATCAGCGGCCAGCTCATCGCGCAGGGCGTCGTCGAGGAGAAGACGAGCCGCGTCGTCGAGCTCCTGCTCTCGACCGTGCGACCGTGGCAGCTCATGGCGGGCAAGGTGCTCGGCATCGGCCTCGTCGGGCTCGGGCAGGTCGCGCTCGTCGTGCTCGCGGGCGTCGGGACCGCGCTCGGCCTCGGCCTCGTCGACACCTCGACGATCGACCTCGGGACCGCCGCGGCCTGGGCGCTCGTGTGGTTCGTCGTCGGCTTCGTCAGCTACGCGCTGCTCATGGCCGGCCTCGGCGCGCTGGTGTCGCGCCAGGAGGACGTCGGCGCGGTCACCACGCCCGTCACGTTCCTCATGATCGTGCCGTACATCGTGGGCGTCTCCGTCGCGCCGTGGGCGCCGGACAACCCGCTCGTCGTCTGGCTGTCGTACGTGCCGCTGTGCTCGCCGCTGCTCATGCCGGTCCGCATCGCGCTCGGCAGCGCCGAGACGTGGGAGGCCCTCGTCGCGCTCGGCCTCTCCGTCGCCGTGATCCCCCTCCTCGTGTGGCTCGCGGCGAAGATCTACTCCAACGCCGTCCTGCGCACCGGCGCCCGCGTCAAGCTCACGGACGCCCTGCGCACGTCCTGACGGCGGGGCACGGCCCCGCCCCGCCGAGGTAGAGCCCAGGTTCGGCGAGGTAGAGCCCGGGTTCGGCGAGGTCGAGGCCAGGTTCGGCGAGGTAGAGCCGGGGTTCGGCGCGGTAGAGGCCAGGTCCGGTGGTCGACGACGGTGGGTCGCCCCACCCCGTGCTCGTGTCGCCTTGGTCGGTGCGCGCCCAGGCACGGCCCACGCGACCACGCCTCTACCTCGGCGGACAGCGGCTCTACCTCGCGGGACCACGGCTCTACCTCGGCGGACAGCGGCTCTACCTCGCGGGGCCAGGGCTCTACCTCGCGGCGACGGGTCTTGCGGCGCGCCCCGGTGACTCCGAGCCGTCAAGAGTCTTGACGTCGAGACACGTCGAGTACCCTCGCGTCATGGACCAGCAGCACGAGGACGAGGTCGACCGCATCGTCGCGGCGTGGCAGCGCGAGCGGCCGGACCTCGACGTCGAGCCGCTCACGGTGTTCTCCCGGGTCGACCGGCTCGCCCGGCACCTGGACCGGGCGCGGCGCACGGCGTTCGCGCGCGGGCACCTGGAGACGTGGGAGTTCGACGTCCTGTCCGCGCTGCGCCGCGCGGGCGAGCCGTACCGCCTCTCCCCCGGGGCGCTCGTCACCCAGACGCTCGTGACGAGCGGGACCATGACGAACCGCATCGACCGGCTCGAGGAGCGCGGGCTCGTCGTGCGCCGCCGCTCGCCCGACGACCGGCGCGGCGTGCTCGTCGAGCTCACGCCCGAGGGCCTGGAGCGCGTGGACACGGCGATGACCGACCTCCTCGCCGTCGAGGCCCGCATCCTCGACGCGCTCGAGCCGGGCGAACGACCTGCGCTCGCGGCGCTCCTGCGTACAGTCGGAGGACAGTTCGACGACTGACCGACGGCCCGGACGACCGGGCGGGCGTCGCCGCACGCGCCCGCACCCGGAGGTCCCCGCCCGATGCCGTCGTCACGGCCGCCCCGCCCGAGCACGTTCCGCGGCGGGATCGACGGGGTCCTGCTCGTCGCCGTGCTGCTCGTGGCCGTCAACCTGCGGGCGCCGCTCACGGCGCTCCCGCCCGTCGTCGCGGACGTCGCGGCCGACCTCGACCTCACCGCCGCCGCGGCGGGCCTGCTCACCGGCATCCCGGTGCTGTGCTTCGCGCTCGCGACGCCCGCCGTCGCGGGCCTGCTCGGGCGGTCGTCGCTGCGGACGGCGATCGCCGTCGCGCTCACGCTGATCGTCGCGGGGACGGTCCTGCGCTCGGCGGACCTCGCGGCGCTCGGCGCGGCCGGGACGTTCGCGGGCACGGTGCTCCTCGGGCTGGGCATCACGACGGCGAACCTCGCGGTGCCGATGATCGCCCAGCGCGACTTCCCCGGCCACGTCGCGACGGTGACGGGCCTGTACACGGCGGCGATCAACGTCGGCACCGTCGCGACGACGGCGCTCACCGCCCCGCTGGCGGACGCCGTCGGGTGGCGCTGGGCGCTCGCGTCGTGGTCGGTGCTCGCGGTCGTCGCGCTCGTGTGGTGGCTGCGCGCGGTGCCGCGCGAGGCGCGCGAGCGACGGAACCTGCCGGCGGAGGCCGCGCCCGACCGGACGACGGCGGAGACGAAGACCGGGGCCGCGGTCGAGGCGGACGCGCTGGCGGCGGCCGCGGCGGAGGGCGTCACGGGCACCGACCCGACGACGGCCCGCGAGCGCCACGTGCTCGCGACGCCGTTCACCTGGTGGCTGTGCGCGATGTTCGCGCTCCAGTCGTCGAGCTTCTACGCGCTCACGGCGTGGCTGCCGCTCGTCCTGGAGGACCTCGCGGGCATCCCGCGCTCCGTGTCGGGCGGTGCGGCGTCGCTGTTCCAGGGCTTCGCGATCGTCGGCGGTCTCGCGGTGCCGCTCGCCGCGCGCCGCCTCAGCCTGCGGCAGACGTTCGTCGGGATCGCGGTGCTGTGGCTGACGCTGCCGGTGGGCCTGCTCGTCGCGCCGGGGCTCTGGGCGGTGTGGGCGTCCGCGGCGGGCGTCGCCCAGGCGGCGAACTTCGTCGTGATCTTCACGCTCGTCGCCCAGCGGTACCCGACGGTCCGGCGCGGCCGGCAGGCGTCGGCGACGGTGCAGTCCGTCGGGTACTGCCTGGCCGCCGTCGCGCCCACCGCGGCCGGGGCCCTGCAGACGGCGACGGGGACGTGGACGGTGCCGGTCGCCGTCGTGCTGGGCGCGCTCGTGGTGATGACCGGGATCGGACTGGTCCTCACCGGCGCTCCCCGTCGTCGCGCGGGCTGAGCGCGCAGCCCCTCCACGTGGAGCACCTCCTCGACCCTTGACCCCCACTCGCGCGGGTGTTTATTGTGTACACACAGTTTATGGCGCACACATACAGTGTGCGCCGCACACGAACGGCCGACGGAGGAGGAGAAGGCGATGACCGGACCGATGATCGCCGCGCAGGGGCTGGAGAAGTCCTACGGCGACCACGCCGTGCTGCGCGGCGTCGACCTGACCGTGCGCCGCGGCGAGATCTTCGCGCTGCTGGGGCCCAACGGCGCGGGCAAGACGACGACCGTCAACATCCTCACGACCCTCGTCCGGCCCGACGGCGGCACGGCCCGCGTCGCAGGCGCCGACGTCGTGCACGACGCCGCCCGGGTGCGCGAGACCATCGCGCTCACGGGCCAGTACGCGTCGGTGGACGAGTTCCAGACGGGCCGCGAGAACCTCGTGATGATGGGCGAGCTCGCGCACCTCCCCCGCCGGGCGGTGCGCCCGCGCGCCGCCGCGCTGCTCGAGCGCTTCGACCTCACCGACGCCGCGGACCGGCGGGTCGGGACCTACTCGGGCGGCATGCGCCGCCGCCTCGACCTCGCGATCAGCCTCGTGGCCGACCCGGCGGTGCTCGTGCTCGACGAGCCGACGACGGGCCTCGACCCGGCGTCGCGCGCGCAGCTCTGGGAGGTCGTGCGGGGCCTCGCCGCCGACGGGACGACCGTCCTGCTGACGACCCAGTACCTCGAGGAGGCCGACCGCCTGGCCGACACGATCGCCGTCCTGCACGACGGCCGCGTCGCGGCGCGGGGGACGGCCGCCGAGCTCAAGGCGCTCGTCGCGGGCGACCACGTGCGCGTGGCGTTCGACGACCCGGAGAGCCTGGCCGCCGCCGTCGGGCTCGCGCCCTCGATCGGGCTGGTCCGCCCGACGGCCGACGCGAAGGACCTCTCCCTCACCGCACCGAGCGCCGACCCCGTCCGCACCATCCGCGACGTGCTCGCGGCCGCCGACGCCCACGCGCTCGCGGTCGTGGGGGTCAGCGTCGTGCGGCCCACGCTCGACGACGTGTTCCTCGCCCTGACCCGGAAGGAGGGCGCCCGATGAGCGCCGCACCCACGACCACCCTGCCCCGGCCGCCCCGCACCGCGCCGCCGCGCGTGCGGCAGACCCCGGCCACCGCGGCGCGCGACGTCCGCACGATGGTCGGCCGCGAGACCCGCCGCCAGCTGCGCAGCGTCGACGGGCTCGTCACGGCCTTCGCGCTGCCGGTGATGATCATGCTCGTCTTCGTCGTCATCTTCGGCGGGGCGATCGGCGGGGACGACTACATCGACTACGTCGTGCCTGGCGTGCTCGTGATGTGCCTGGGGTTCGGCTCCGCGACGGCCGCGGTCGGCGTCGCGCAGGACATGACGTCCGGCACGATCGACCGGTTCAAGACCCTGCCGATCTTCGGGCCGTCCGCGCTGTGGGGGCACGTCGTGGCGAGCGTCGTGCGCAACCTCGCGTCCGCCGTCGTCGTCGTGGGGGTCGCGCTCGCGCTCGGCTTCCGGCCCGACGCCGGGCCCGCCGACTGGGCGGGGCTCGTCGCCTTCGCCGTCCTCGCCGTGCTGACGTTCACGTGGCTGAGCGTGGCGCTCGGCCTCGTGCTGAGCGTCGAGGCGTCGCAGTCCGTAAACTTCCTCTTCCTGTTCGTGCCCTACCTCAGCTCGGGGTTCGTCCCGATCGACACCATGCCGTCGTGGCTGCACGGGTTCGCCGAGAACCAGCCGTTCACGCCGGTCATCGAGACGTTCCGCGGGCTGCTCGCAGGCGCGCCCGACGCGTCGACGGTCCTCACGGCCGTCGCGTGGCTCGGCGGCTTCCTCGTCGCGAGCTGCGCCGCCGGCTCTCTCCTCTACCGCCGACGGACGGCCCGCTGACCCCCTCCGGCCCCTCCCCCCACCCGCCCGCCCCGCGGCCAAGCAGGTGGGAAGGCCTGCTCGGCACGGCTGCGCCCCGGGTCCGGGCGCCGTCGGGGAGGATGAGCCCATGACGGACGCACCCGACCTCCCGCCCCGGCTCGCGCTCGCGTGGGGCGTGGCCGAACGCCCCGAGCGCGCGCCCAAGCGCGAGCTGAGCATCGAGCGGATCGTCGACGCGGCCATCGAGATCGCCGACGCCGACGGGCTCGGGGCCGTGTCCATGGCGAAGGTGGCGCAGAGCCTCGGCTTCACGACGATGTCGCTCTACCGGTACGTCACGAGCAAGGACGACCTGCTGCTCCTCATGCAGGAGGCCGCGCTCGACGTCGAGTACCCGCCCGCGCACGAGCCCGCCGACTGGCGCACCGAGCTGCGCGAGTGGGCGCAGTTCACGATGGCGGTGTTCGCGTCGCACCCGTGGTTCCTCGACATCCCCGTGACCGGCGCGCCGCTCACGCCGAACAACCTGCGCGGCGCGGACGCCGGGCTGCGCGCGCTGCGGTCCACGCCGCTCGACGACGAGGAGAAGATGTCCGTCATCCTCCTCGTCAGCGGGTACGCCCGGAACGCGGCGCGGCTGCAGACCGACCTCGCGCGCGCCGTCGCGGCGGCCGGGGGCGACGAGGCGGTCCAGGGCGGCGCGTGGGCCGACGCGCTGCGCGGGCTCGTGGACGAGGTGCGGTTCCCCTACCTGCGCCCGCTCGTCGAGGCCGGCACGTACGCGGGCGAGGGCGAGATCGACGACACCGCGTGGGGCCTGGAGCGGGTGCTCGACGGGATCGCCGTCTACGTCGACGCGCGGGCCGCCGGGGCGCCCGGCGCGGGCCGCGCGCCCGGGCGGCAGCCCACCACGGTCACGGAACCCGCACCGGCGACGGACCCGCGCGACGCCGTCGCGCCCGTCGAGGTCGCCGTGCACGTCAAGGACGCACGGGTCAAGAAGGCGACGCTCCGGCGGCGCGACGCGGAGCGGCGCGTGCGCGAGGCCCAGAAGAAGGTGCGCGAGCTCGAGAAGGCCCTGCGGGACGCCCAGAAGGCGGAGCACGAGGCGGCCCGCGCGGCCGTCGAGAAGGCGCGCGGCTGAGGCTCCGCGCACGACGGCGGCCGGTCACCCCCGCGGGGTGGCCGGCCGCCGTCGTGCGTGAGCGGGCGGGGTCACTCGGCGAGCGCGAAGCCCGTCGTCCAGGAGGTCTTCTCCCCCGCCGCGAGCGTGAGCTGCAGGAAGCCGAGAGCCTCGAGCTCGTGCGCGCGCTTCAGCGAGCCGGCGTCGACGACGCGGACCCCGGACACGGCGCCCGCGAGGGCGGCCTTCGCGTCGGCGTCGTCGCCCGCGACGAGGACCGTCGTCGGGAGCGGCCCGACCTGGCCGGTGGCGAGCGTCGCCGCGAAGTTCGTGTTGAACGCCTTGAGGACCCGCGCGCCCGGGACGCGCTCCTGGATCTGCGCCGCGGCCGACGAGCCGTCGGGCACGACGAGGGAGTCGAACGTCGCGAAGTCGAGCGGGTTGGTGATGTCGACGAGCACCTTGCCGTCGAGGCGGCCCTCGTAGGCGCCGAGGACGTCGTCGAGCGCCCCGTACGGGAGCGCGAGCACGACGACGTCGCCGGTGATCTCGTCGCCGACGGTGCCCGCCGTGACGCGCGGGTCGACCTCGGTGGCCTCACGGGTCAGGACCTGCACCTGGCTGCCCGCGGCGAGCGCGAGACCGGCGATGGCCGAGCCCATGTTCCCGGCGCCGACGATGGTGATGCTGCTCATGGTGGCTTCCCTTCCTCCGCCGGCCCGACGGTCGGCTATTAGTTGTTGCTACAACTAACACCGTACGCCGCTAAAGTTGTACCGTCAACTATGCGGATCGCCGCACCGGAGGAGGCACGATGACGACGGAACCCCGCTGGCTCGACGACCAGCAGCTCGACGCGTGGAAGCGGCTCGTGGCGGTCGTGGAGCTGCTGCCGGGCGTCCTCGACTCCCAGCTCCGGCGCGACGCCGACCTCAGCCACTTCGAGTACTACGTGCTCGCGATGCTCTCCGAGGCGCCGCGGCGCACGCTGCGCATGACCGACCTCGCGGGCGCCACCAACGCCACGCTCCCCCGGCTCTCCCACGTCGTCGCGCGCCTCGAGAAGCGTGGCCTGGTCGAGCGCGTGCCGTGCCCCGAGGACCGCCGCGCGACGAACGCGCACCTCACCGACGCCGGCTGGGAGAAGGTCGTCGCGACCGCGCCCGGGCACGTCGGGACGGTGCGCGACCACGTGATCGACGCGCTCACCGACGAGCAGGTCGAGCAGCTGGACGCCATCGCGGGCGCCATCCTCGAGCGCGTCGACCCCGACGACCGCATGGGCTTCCTGCGGCGCTGAGCCGCACGCCCGCGCCCGGCTGGGCCCCGGCGACACGCCCCGGGCGTCCGGACCCGGGTCCCCGCGGGGTCAGCGGGTCCGCACGGGCCCCGCGAGGACGAGCCGCTCGCCCGGCGCGAGCGCGCCGAGCGCGACGAGCGGGTCGTCGACCGCGAGCTCGACCCCCCCGGGCAGGGCGGCGAGCACGTCGTCCCACTCCGGGGCGGCGTCGTCCACCTCGACGCTGTGCCCGTTCACGAGGTCGAACGACACGTACCGGGCGGTGCCGCCCGGGGCACCGAGCGCGAACGCGGTGACGCGGCGCACGTCCGCCCACGGCGCGAGGACGCCGCCCTGCCCGTCGTCGACCTCGACGCCGCGCGCGGACACCGCGACGCGCATCCGGTCGGCCGTCACCCGGCGACCTCGGCCGCCTCGAGCCACGCCGCCTCGAGCTCGTCCTTCTCCGCCGCGAGGGTGCGCAGCTCGGCGTCGAGCTCCGCGACCGCCGCGAAGTCGGTCGCGTTCGCCGCGATCTTCTCGTGCAGCCGGACCTCGGCCTCCGCGATCTTGCTCAGGCGCCGCTCGATGCGGTTGATCTCCTTCTTCGCCGCCCGCACCTCGGCCGCGCTCGGGCCCGGGGCTGCCACGGCCGGCCCCGCGTCCGGCGTCCCGTCGGCGCCGCCCGTGGGCGCGAACCCGGTCGACGCCGCGCCCGCGCCCGCGAGCGCCGCGCGCCGCAGCTCGAGGTACTGCTCGACGCCGCCCGGCAGGTCGCGCACCTGGCCGTCGCCGAGCAGCGCGACCTGGCGGTCCGCGACGCGCTCCAGCAGGTAGCGGTCGTGCGAGACGACGATCAGGGTCCCGGGCCAGCCGTCGAGCAGGTCCTCGAGCGCGGCGAGCGTGTCGGTGTCGAGGTCGTTCGTCGGCTCGTCGAGCAGGAGCACGTTGGGCTCGGCGACGAGCAGGCGCAGGAGCTGGAGGCGACGCCGCTCGCCGCCCGAGAGGTCGCGCACGAGCGTCTGCGACCGCTCGCGCGTGAAGCCGAGCCGCTCGACGAGCTGGGACGCGGAGAGCTCCTTGCCGTCGACGACGACCGAGCGCTTCTCGTCCTCGATCACCTGGATCACGCGCGCGCCGGCGATGTCGTCGAGCTCGCCGACGTCCTGCGACAGCTCCGCGACGTGGACGGTCTTGCCGCGCTTGACCCGCCCGGAGTCGGGCTCGCGCCGCCCGGCGAGGAGCGCGAGGAGCGTCGTCTTCCCGGCGCCGTTGACCCCGACGACCCCGTACCGGTCGCCGGGCCCCAGGCGCCACGTGACGTCGTCGAGCAGCACGCGCTCGCCCTGACCGTCCTGGCGCGGCACCGCGACCGTCACGTCCTCGAGGTCGAGCACGTCCTTGCCGAGGCGCTTCGTCGCGGTGCGCGTGAGCTCGAGCGTGTCGCGCGGCGGCGGGACGTCGGCGATGAGCGCGGCGGCGGCGTCGAGCCGGAACTTGGGCTTGGACGTGCGCGCGGGCGCGCCCCGCCGGAGCCACGCGAGCTCCTTGCGCAGCAGGTTGTCGCGCTTCTCCGCCGCGACGGCCGCGGTGCGCTGGCGCTCGGCACGCGCGAGCACGTACGCGGCGTACCCGCCCTCGTAGCCCTCGACCTGGCCCGAGCCGTCGCCCCGCACCTCCCACATGCGCGAGCACACGGCGTCGAGGAACCAGCGGTCGTGCGTGACGACCACGAGGGCGCCCTTCGCGCCCGGGCGGGCGAAGCGGTCGCCGAGGTGCGCGGCGAGCCACGCGACGCCCTCGACGTCGAGGTGGTTCGTGGGCTCGTCGAGGAACAGCACGTCGTGGTCGGCGACGAGGAGGGCCGCGAGCGCGACGCGGCGACGCTGCCCGCCGGACAGCGTGTCCGCCGGGGCGTCGAGGTCGAGGTCGCCCAGCAGCCCCGCGTGGACGGTGCGGACGCTCGCGTCCGACGCCCACGCGTGGGTCGCGGCGTCGCCGTGCACGAGGTCGCGGATCGTCGCGCCGGTGCCGACGTCGTCGCGCTGGTCGAGCAGGCCCACCCGCAGGCCGCCCACGCGGGTGACGCGGCCGCCGTCGGGCTGCTGCGTGCCCGCGAGGAGGCGCAGGAGCGTGGTCTTGCCGGCCCCGTTGGGGCCGACGATGCCGACGCGGTCGCCGTCGTCCAGGCCGAGCGAGACGTCGTCGAGCAGGGTGCGGGTGCCGACGGTCAGCGAGATGCCGTCGGCGCCGAGGAGATGAGCCACACCGTCGAGCGTAGCGACCTCGGCGGCGTCCTCGTGCAGGGCGCCGGGCGCTCAGCCCGACCGCGCGTCTCGGCCCGATGGGGACTCCTCCCCCTTGCGCCGGGCCGCGCCATGACGAAGGGTGACCGTGACAACCGTCCCCCTGCCAGCAGAGGTTCACCATGTCCTTCTACGGTGCCGACATCGCCGCGCTGCGCGGGCTCGCCGACACGTTCCAGGGCGAGTCCGCGAAGCTCGAGGCGACGACCTCGGCGCTGCGCGCCGCCGTCACGTCGACCCCGTGGGCAGGTCCGGACGCCGAGGCGCTGCGGGCACGGTGGCACGGCGAGATGGAGGCGGCGCTGCGAGCGGCGTCGACCCTGCTCGACGACGGCGCGCAGAAGCTCCGCGTGCAGGCCGAGCAACAGGACAGCGCGAGCGCCGTCGACGGCGGCGGGAGCAGTGGCGGCGGTGCTGGCGGCGGCGGCGGTGGCGGCGGGATCCCTGGTCTGCCGGGCGATCGCACCCTGCCCGACCTGCCGCCGATGACCGAGCAGCAGGAGCCGCCGACGATCGTCGCGACGGAGCACGTGACGTACGAGCAGGGCATCGGGGCCGGCCCGGGGGAAGGGAGCGCCGGGTTCGAGTACCGCATCGACGAGCTCTCCGACGGGACGTTCCGGGTCACCCAGCTCGCCGGGGGCAGCCTGGGGGTCGGAGAGGGCACCCCGACCCCCTACGTCGAGGGGCACGTGAACGAGCACGGCGTCAACCTCGGCGCGCAGGCGGGCGCCTCGGGCGGGGCGGTGCTGAACGTCGGGAGCGAGTACACCTTCGCGAGCCAGGAGGAGGTCGACGCCTTCCTCGCTTACCAGCAGCGCCAGACGATGCACTACATGGGGCCGGAGCTCGGGTCGTACGTGCCGCCGAGGCCCGACGCCACGATCGTCGAGGCGGGCGCCTACGCGACCGGGTCCGCCGGGGGTGCGGTCGTCCCGCTCGCCGGAGGCAGGGCCGAGGTCGAGGTCGAGGGCCTGGTCGGCACCCGAGTGGACAACAACACGGGCACCACGACGGTCTACGTCCGCGGCGACGCCGGCGCAGGCATCGAGGGCACGGGGATCGTCCCGGGCAGCACGGACCTCGGCGGGCCCGGCGTGTACGCGATCACGTACGACGCGAGCGGCAACGTCGTGCCCAACCCGCCGAGCTCGCTCATCACGACGCCCCCCGGCGGGACGGTCGTGAAGGAGCAGGGTGCCGGGTTCTCCGCCGGGACGCCGCTGCCCGTGGTCGGCGGCGGGAGCGTCTCGGTCGGAGGGTCGCGCACCCGCACCGAGTACCCCGAGCAGGGCTGATCGGCGGCCTCTCCTACTTCAGTCCCGTGTGCGCCAGGCCCTGGACGAACTGCTTCTGCGCGACGAGGAACACCGCGAGGACCGGCAGCACCGTGAGCGTCGTCGCGGCGAGCTGGACGTTCCACATCGGGCCGCCGTAGGCGTCGACGTACTGCGTGAGCGCCTGCGGGAGCGTGAACCGGTCCTTGCTGGACAGGTACACGATCGGCTCGAGGTACAGGTTCCACGACTTGAGGAACGTGAAGATCGCGACGGCCGAGATCGCCGAGCGCGACAGCGGGAAGGCGATCCGCCAGAAGATCCCCCACCGCCCGAGGCCGTCCATGCGCCCCGCCTCCTCGAGCTCGCCGGGGAGCCCGAGGAAGAACTGGCGCATGATGAACGTCGCGAGGACGCTCGGCGCCCCGAGGATCGGGATGACCACGAGCGGCCAGTGCGTGTCGATGAGCCCGAGCGAGTTGACCATCCGGAACAGCGGGACGATCGTCACCTCCGACGGCACGAGCAGCCCGACGAGCACGAGCAGGAACAGCGCGTTCGCCCCGGGGAACCGAATGCGCGCGAACGCGTACCCGGCCATCGAGGCCACGAGGATCGTCCCGACCGTCACGACCACGGCGATGTAGAGGCTGTTCCAGTACTGCTGCGCGAACGGCTGCAGCCGGAACACCTCGCCGTAGGCCGCGAACGACGGGTCCTGGGGCCAGAGCGTCGGCACGGCCCGCAGGATCTCGCTCATCGGCTTGAGGCTCGACGTCGCCATCCACCACGTCGGGAAGACGAAGGGCACGCTGAGCACCACGAGCAGCGCCACGAGCGCCGCGCGCCCCCAGCGGCGGCGCGTGCGCGCGCTCCCCGTGCGGCGCGCGGGCCGCCCGCCGCGGGTCGCCGCGCCGTCGGCGCCGCCCGTGCCCGACGCCGCGGGCCGGGCCGGGCCGTCGTCCGCGCCCGGGAGCGTGGCCGGGCCGGGCATCACGTCAGACTTCATGGAAGACCCACCTCTTGCGCGTCTGCCACTGCACGAGTGTCAGGACGAGGACGATGACGAACAGCAGGACGGAGATCGCGCTCGCGTAGCCGAAGTCGTTGAACCGGAACGCCTGCTGGTACAGGTAGTAGACGAGCACGGTGGTCGAGTTCCCCGGCCCCCCGCCCGTGAGCACGGCGATCTGCGCGAACACCTCGAGCGAGCCCACGATCGTGAGGATCGAGACCAGCAGGACGGTCGGGCTGATGAGCGGGAGCGTGATGGACCGGAACCGGCGCCACGCGCCCGCGCCGTCGATGCGCGCGGCCTCCTGGATCTCCTCGGGCACCCCCTGCAGGGCCGCGAGGAACAGGATCATGTTGAGGCCCACGTTCTTGAAGACCTGCACGACGATCACCGAGAGCATCGCCGTCGTCTCGCCGCGCAGCCAGTTCGGGCCGTCGACGCCGAGCAGCGACAGGAACCCGTTGATGCCGCCGTCCGCCTGGAGCAGGAAGCTCCACACGATCGTCCACGCCACGAGGGACACGACGACGGGCGAGAAGAAGAACGTGCGGAACGTCGTCGTGCCGGGGAGCCGCTGGTTGAGCAGCACCGCGAGGACGAG
The DNA here is from genome assembly GCF_049538415.1 of Cellulosimicrobium sp. AB352. Classification (NCBI taxonomy): domain Bacteria; kingdom Bacillati; phylum Actinomycetota; class Actinomycetes; order Micrococcales; family Promicromonosporaceae; genus Cellulosimicrobium; species Cellulosimicrobium sp. AB352. The sequence continues at coordinate 25,135 of NZ_JBMVFX010000031.1, forward strand.
CGCGAGGGAGATGTTGAGCACGACGAGCCCGACGGAGAACCACAGGCTCGCGAGGAGCGAGTCCCGCAGCCCGGGGTCGGCGAGCATCCGCTCGTAGTTGTCCCCGCCCGCGAACGTGAACGTGTTCGCGAGGACGTTCCACTCGTGCAGCGAGTACCAGACGACGGCGACCAGCGGCGCGACGACGAACGCGAGCGCGCCGAGCACGGCGGGCGCGACCATGGTGTAGCCCACGGCCGCGTCCCGTCGTGCGAGTGCGGAGGACGCCACGCTCAGTCCCCGAGCAGGGGCTGGATCGCCGCGCACGTGTCGGCGAGGACGCCCTCGACGTCCGCGTCGGCGGTCCACAGCGCGTCGAGCTGGGCGCGCACCGTGTCCTGCAGCTTGGCGAAGTTCTGGTGCGACGGCTTCGTCACGGCGCCCTGGATGCCGTCGACGACGACCGCCTGGAGCTGCTCCTCGCTGAGCTTCGGGTTGGCTGCCCCGAGCGTCTCGGCGGTGAGCAGCGACTCGCGCGGCGGCGGGAAGTACGCGGCGAGCGTCTCGGCGTTCTCCGGGTTGGTGAACCACGCGAGGAAGTCGGCCGCGACGTCGGGGTGCTCCCCGGCCGCGAAGACACCGATGCCGGCCTGGCCGATGACGTTCTGCTGGCCCGCCGGGCCCGCCGGGAGCGGCACGACGTCCCACCCGAACGAGTCGTCGAGCGACGACGCGCGGCTGATCTGCGTGATCGTCATGGCGGAGTCGCCCGCGAAGAAGTCGGCCGTCGTGCCGGGACCGGGCAGCGCCTTGTCGACGAACGTCGCGTCGTGGACCCACGTGAGCGCGTCGACCATCTCGGGGTCGGTGAACGTGCACTGCGTGCCGTCCTCGCTCCACGGCGCCGCGTCCCAGCCGTCCCAGATCGTCGACAGGTTCTCCCAGACCTTGTAGTCGAAGTCGCGCACCACGAGGCCCTGCTTGCCCGACGTCGCGGCGGCCGCCGCCGCGATCTCGCGGACCTGGTCGTAGGTCCAGTCGCCCGACGCGACGAGGTCGGCCGGGTTCGGCTGGCCCGCCGCGGCGACCTGGTCGGTGTTGACGAACAGCGCGAACGGCGAGTTGGAGAACGGGTAGGCGTAGAGGCCGCCGTCCTTCTCCCACAGCGCGAGCGACGAGTCGAGCAGGTCGTCGTACGCGTACCCCTCGGTCTCCTGCAGCTTCGGGCCGACGTCGACGAGCGCGCCGCTCGCCACGAACTCGGGCGCGTAGCTCTCGAGGATCCACGCGAGGTCCGGCGCGTTGCCGCCCGCGAGCTGCGTCGTGAGGGACGTCGTGTAGTCCTCGAACGGGATGGTCTCGAACGTCACGCCGGACACGAGGTCGGGGTTCTCCGCGACGTACGCGTCGGCGATCTCCTGGAACTGCGAGAGCTGCGTCTCGTCGGCCGTCCAGACCGTCATGCGCAGCTCGACCGGCTCGCTCGGGGTGCTCGGCTCGCCCGCGACGTCGTCGCCGCCGCCGGAGCACGCGGTGAGGACGAGGGCGAGCGCGACGCCGCCGGCGGCCAGGGGTGCGCCGACGAGGCGGCGTCGGCGCGGGGCGGGGCGAGGGGCCGACCGTGGGGTGAGGGGGTGCATCAGTTCTCCTTCGGACTGAGGGTGGGCGGGGGTGCCGGGCGCGGGGAGCCCGGGTCAGTAGGGGTGGGCCTCGGCGGGCCAGCGCAGCTCGACGCCCGCCCGGACGAGCTCGTCCTGGTAGTCGGCGAGGAGGTCGGCCTTCGACTGGACGGCGTGCGGCGTGCGCCCGGTCGCGAGGCAGTGGGCCGCGAGGTGGCCGGCGGCCTCGCCGACGTTCCACTCGACGGGGTGCAGGCGGTAGCACCCGTTCGTGATGTGCGTCGTGCCGATGTTCTTGTTGGCGGCGAGCAGGTTGGTCACGCGCTGCGGCAGCAGCGCGCCGAGCGGGATCTCGAACGGCGTCGACGCGACGTCGATGTACGTGTCGCCGCCCGTCGAGGGGTGCAGGTCGATCCGGTACATGCCGACGCCGACCGAGTCGTCGTAGCGCGTCGCGCCGCGGTCGCCGCGCACGGCGTACGAGACATCGTTCTCCGTCACCGTCGTCACGGCGCGCAGGCGGCGGGACTCGCGGTGGTAGGCCGCCTGGGCGAGGCCGTCGGCCGAGCCCATGACGTCGGGCCGCAGGCGCAGGCCCGGGAAGCCGGTCCCGCCGTCGGCGCGCGGCGCCTCGGTCTGCATCCAGTAGAGCATCGAGAGGCTGAGCTGCCGGGCGTCGGCGATCCGGGCCTCCTCCACGTCGCGCGGCACGTCGAGCACGGGCTCGAGGAAGTAGTCGATGCTCGGCCAGTTCACGAGGCACAGGTCGCTCGCGTAGTGGCCCGGCGCGAAGAGGTCGCGGGCCGCGATACGCCGGAACGTCCAGAGGTTCCCGTCGCCGGGGTTCTTCGACTGGTCGGCGTCGACGGCGCGCGGGTCGTCGCCCGGGTTCGGGGTGAACGACCGCACGTCCATCGCGAGCGTGCGCGGGTTGGGCGCCTCCCACGACAGCATCCGGCGCCCGTTCCACGGGCCGGGGGTGTACGTGCTCCAGAAGTCGTAGCGCTCGGGGCGGTCGATCGTGTGGTCGCCGTCCACGTGCTCGACGGCGAAGCACACGCTGAGGGCCTGCACGTTGTCGGGCTGCGCCTCGTCCGGCGCGCTCGGCTCCCCGGTCTCGCGGTTCGACTCGAACCCGGTGACGTACTCGGTGCCCGTCAGCGGCAGGAGCTCGCCCGTCTCGGTCGCGTCGACGACGAACGCCGCGTGCACCGTCACGGCCGCGCCCGCGGCGTCGGCGGTGACCGGGGTGAGCGTCACGGAGGTGACGCGGTCGCCGTCGGTGGTGGCCGCCGTCGGGCGCACGCGCTCGAGCAGGCGGATGCGGCCCGCGGACCGCCACGGGGCGAGCATCTCCTCGAGCACGCCCACCGCGACGCGCGGCTCGTGGCACAGCTTGGAGACCCAGCCCGCGCCGGGGTTGAGGGCGTCCCACGTGCGCGCGGCGTCCGTGAGCGGGTAGGAGCGGCGGTAGACGTCGCGGATGCCGTCGCGCAGCGCGCGGTAGCGCGCGGTCACGCCGAACCGCTCGACCCACGGGCTCTCGTCCGGCGGTACCGCCTGGGACGTGAGCTGGCCGCCGATCCACGGGTGCTCCTCGGTGAGGACGACGCGGGCGCCGCGCTCCGCCGCCGCGAGCGCGGCGGCCACGCCGCCGAGCCCGCCGCCGACGACGAGGACGTCTGCCTGGAGGTCTGCATGGGTCACGCTGGGGTTTCCGTTTCTCTGGTGCTCGGTGGTGCGGTCTGAGGTCGGTCAGGCGGGTGCCGCGACGCCCGACGGCGCGGCGACGGTCTCGCCGTCGACGTCCACGCACTCGAGGAGCTGGTGGAGCTCGTCCTCCGGGACGGCGACGGCGCGCGACGCGCGGCGGTCCGAGCGCCCCGAGCCGGACTCGGCCGCGACGAGGCGGGACAGCAGCACGAGGGCGCGCGCGCCCATCTCCTCGCGCGGGATGGAGAAGCCCGACCAGCGGCGCCCGCCCGGGCGCCCGTGGTGCGGCTGGCCGAGCAGGAGCACGGAGACGTCCGCCGGCACGCGCACGCCCCGGTCCTCGAGCTCGTCGACGAGCTCCTCCGGGGAGTTCTCGGGCGCCACGACGACGGCGGTGAGCCGCTGGTCGACGATCTCGGCCGCCGTCGCAGGGACGTCGTCCAGCTCGACGAACCGGACGGTCAGGCCGTGCGCCTTCATCGTCGCGCGGTAGGCGTCGACGCGGTCGAGCGTGGGCTGGTCGGTGCCGCGCGGACCGACGTACCCGATGCGCTCGTGGCCGAGCTCGACGAGCCGCTCGACCTGGCGCGCGGTGGCCGCGACGTAGTCGGCGCCGACATAGGGCAGGCGTCCGCCGTCGCTGCCGCGCTTGCCGATGAAGACGAAGGGGTAGTTCGTGTCCAGCAGGTGCTGGAGCTCGCCGCGGTCCTCGTGCTGGCCGAGCAGCAGGCAGCCGTCGGCGATCCCGAGGCGCTGCCAGCCGTCGCGCGTGAGGCGGCGGCGCCCGTCGACGACGCGTGCGCTCGTGAACAGCAGGATGTCGATGCCGAGCTTCTCGGCCGCGTGCTCGATCCCGACGAGGAACGGCCCGTAGAAGTCGCGACCGGAGCGCGGGAACGTCGCCTCGTAGGTGAAGACGCCGAGGATCTGGTTGCGCCCGCCCGCCAGACGCTGCGCGACGGGGTTCGCCGAGTAGCCCGTGATCCGGATCGCGTCGAGCACGCGCTGGCGCGTCTCCTCGCTGATCCGCACCCCCGCGGGCGTGGAGTCGTTCAGCACGAACGAGACCGTCGCCTGGCTGACGCCCGCCATGGCGGCGACGTCGGCCTGGGTGATGCGGTGCCTCGGCATGGATCCTCCTCGATCACGTCGTCGATGACGTGGAAGGAGTCTCGCCAGGCGAGGCCCAGCCGGTCAACGAGGTAATACGCATTATTACGTCGGGACCCGCGCGGCTCCGCGGGTGGACGGGCGTCGGGTGATCCGCATAATGCCGCACGGTCGTCGCCGTGGCCGGGCGTGCGGCGCGGGACGCACGACGGGCCCGGCGCCGCACCGTGGTGCGTCCCCGGGCCCGTCGCCCCCTGCTTGCGCCGCGCGCTACCCGCAGGTCAGCGCGCCGTAGGGCGCGGTCGTCGTGCCCCGCCCGACGCCGTCCGCCCCCACGACCTCGACCGTCGCCTCCCCCGCCGCGACCGTCGTGGCCCGCGTCGCGAACGACTGGTACGCGCTGCGCCCCGGCGCGACGTCGGCCACGGTGCGCTCGCCGAACGGCGTCGCGAGCCGGACCGCCACCGCGTCGTCGCTCGCGGGGCGCGCCGTCACGGCCACGTACGCGCGGCCCGCGAGGCACCGCGTGACGGCCTCGACCTCGACGGCGGGCTCGTCGTCGTCGCACGCCGCCGCCTCCTGGGCGGTCGGCGTCCAGCGGAACCAGTCGAAGGACGCGACGATCTCCGGCGGCGTCGCCGAGCCGCGCATCGCGAACGGACCGACGCCGGTCGCCCGGAGCGCCGCCACGTCGACCGTGCGGCCCCACGGCGCGAACTCGACGCCGTCGACCGACACCGACGCCTGCACGGCGGTCCCGTCGCTCGTCAGGCGCAGCCAGAAGGTGTCGCCGAGGCCCGCAGGCGGGACGACCGAGTCGAAGCCGGAGTTGCGGTCCGTACCGTTCTGGCGCCAGATGAACTCGACCCGCGGGCCGAGCGACCCGTGCACCAGGTCGAGCTTCGCGTAGTTCGCGTCGTCGCGGTACAGCAGGAGACCGCCCTGCTGGAACCGCTCCGTCGGGGACACGGAGACGGCCGTCGTGACCTCCCACGGCCCGGCGGGCACGGCCTGGAGCGGCAGCGCGGCGCCCGCGACGCCGGTCGGGTACGCCGGGACGCGCAGCGCGCCGTCCACGAGCTCGTGCCGGGCCGTCCCCGGCCGGACCACGGTCCAGCGCGCCGGGTCGAGCGTCGTGCCGTCGAACTCGTCGGACGCCGCGCCGCTGCACCGCTCGCGCAGCGGGTCGGGGTCCTGGCCCGGCTCGGGGGGCCGCACGGCGTCGGGGTCGCGCTGCGCCCACGCGATCGTCGCGCCCAGGCGGTCGCCGGACTCGTAGAAGAGGTACGTCTCGTCGCCGTCGGTGACGATCTCGGGGGCCGCGACCCGGCCCGTGTCGTCGCCCACGCCGCTCGCGCGGTGCAGCTCCCACCGCGGGCCGACCTGCGTCATCGTCGGGTCGAGCGTGCGGGCGAACGTGATGCCCGTGGAGCCGTGGTAGATCACGTAGAGCTGACCCTCCCACTCCCACAGGTTGCCGCCGGACACGTTGGTGCCGGTCGCGGCGTCGGGCACGACGAGCGGGTCCGGCCGCACGACCCAGGTCTTGCCGTCGACCGACTCGGCCAGCTTGATCCGCCGGATGTTGTCGGTCCGGTTCTGCATGTACGTCATGGCGAACCGGTAGCCGGACGACGGGTCCGGGTGCTCGACGACGCGCGCGTACGACGTCTCCGTGGTGCCCGCGCCGCTGTCGGCGTTCGTCACGGCGACCCCGGAGTCGTCGAACGCGAGCCCGTCGGGCGACGTCGCCCAGCGCGTCGTGGAGTTCTCGCCGTGGAAGTACAGGAGCACCTGGTCCGTCGCGTCGTCCCACAGGACGTCGGGCGACGAGACGTGCGAGACGCGCTCGTAGAACGGCAGCCACTCGTCCGCGACGATCGGGTTGTGCGTGTACTCCGTCCACGGGCCCTCGAGCGAGTCGGCGTACATGACCGAGATGCCGCCCGGGGAGTCGTGCGGGGCGTAGTAGAGGTACCACTCCCCCAGCGGGTCGTCGAGGTGCGCGCCCGCGTGGAAGACGCTCGGGAAGATGAACTCGTCCGTCGGGTTGTACAGCATCGACTCCTTGTCGGTGACCACGCCGCGGTACTCGAACACGGGCAGGTCGGACGCGGACGGGCCGTCGGTCGTCGCTCCGGTCGTCGCCCCGGTCGTCGCCCCGGTCGTGGTGGCGGCCGTGGCCACGGGCGGCGGTCCCGCGGCGAGGGCCGTCGCGGGGACGACCGCCCCGGCGGCGAGGACCGCCGTCAGGGTGGCGACCGCCGTCGCCACGGCGCGCGGTCTGCGGCGTGGTGCTGCTGCTCGGGTTCTCACAGGGGGACCTCCGTCGGTTCCTCGCCGGCGGCGTCGTCGCCGCCGGGCGCCACGTGGAGACGTGGGCTGGTGGCAGTGTCGCCGGACGGGCACGCCGCAGGTCAAAGGGATGATGCGCATTATTAGCGTGCTCACGGTGCGCCGGGCCGCGACGCTAGAGTCGTCCCGACCGCACCTGAACGTCGGACATCAGACGTACTGACCGGAGGATCGCCCCGTGCCGCTCTTCGACCTGCCCCTCGCCGAGCTCGAGACCTACGTCCCCGCGCTCGACGAGCCCGCCGACCTCGACGCCTTCTGGGCGCGCACCCTCGCGGAGTCCCGCGAGGCGGGCGGGGACCTGGCTCGGTCGGTGCGGCTCGAGCGCGTGGAGACCGGCCTCGACCTCGTCGTCGTCGACGACGTGACGTTCCCCGGGTTCGCCGGCCAGCCCGTCAAGGCGTGGCTCGTGCGGCCCGCCGAGGCCGCCCGCGCCGCCGCGGCCGGCGACGGCGCCCCGCTGCCCGCGGTCGTCGAGTTCCTCGGCTACGGCGGCGGTCGCGGGCTGCCCCACGAGCACCTCGCGTGGGCGAACGCCGGGTACGCGCACCTCGTCGTCGACACGCGCGGGCAGGGCAGCCAGTGGGGCAGCGGCGGCGGCACGCCCGACCCGGCCGGGTCGGGGCCCGCCGTCCCGGGCGTCCTCACGCGCGGCATCGAGGACCCGCACGACCACTACTACCGCCGCGTCTTCACCGACGGCGTGCGCGCGGTCGACGCCGTGCGCTCGGTGCCCGGCGTCGACCCCGAGCGCGTCGCCGTGCACGGCGTGAGCCAGGGCGGCGGCATCGCCATCGCCGTCGCGGGCCTCGCCGACGGGCTCGTCGCGGCCCTGCCCGACGTCCCGTTCCTGTGCCACTACCGCCGCGCCGTCGAGATCACGGACCGCGACCCGTACCGCGAGCTCACGCGCTACCTCGCCGTCCACCGCGACGCGGAGGAGACCGTGTTCCGCACCCTGTCCTACCTCGACGGGGCGGTGCTCGGCCGCCGCGCCGCCGCGCCGGCGCTGTTCTCCGTCGCGCTCATGGACCAGGTCTGCCCGCCGTCCACCGTCTACGCGGCGTACAACGGCTGGGGCGCGGCCGCCGGGGCGGCGCCCGGCGCCGAGCGCGCGATCGACGTCTACCGCTACAACGAGCACGAGGGCGGCCAGGGCTACCGCTTCGCCCGTCAGCTCGCCTGGCTGCGCGACCGCTAGACCGCCGGGCCGGGCGGCCGCGAGGTCGCGCCGCCCGGCGCGGCGCGCAACCGGCGCAGCGCGACCGCCTGGGAGCCCGCGAACAGCCCGACGTCGGCCGCGACCGCGAGGACGGCGAGCAGCACGAGGACGCCCGCCGTCGTCGCCGAGAACGCGGCGACGGCAGCGGCGGCCACGACGTTCGCGACCATGACCGTGCGCAGGGCGGCGCGCAGCGGCAGCCGCGCGGTCATCCAGACGACGGCACCCGCCCACGCGACGACCGCCACCCCGAGCCCCGCGAGGACCGGTACCGGCACCCGCAGCGCGGGTGCCCACGACGGCGCGAGGGCGGCGACCACGACGCCGAGCACGAGGCAGTACGCGGCGTCGAGCCGCAGGCTGAGCAGTCCGAGCCGTTCCCCCACCATGTCGGCGAGCCTACGCGCACGCCCCTCGGGGGCGCGCCCGCTGCCGGCCGGGTGGTCAGTGCGCGACGACGCGCGCGCCCGCCGCGGGGGCCGTGGTGCACCACACGGTGTCGCACGCGTCGTTCGCGGTCCACGAGGCCGCGATCGCGAGCGCGTGCTGGCGGCTGCGGGCCAGCGCGGCGACGGTCGGGCCGGAGCCGGACACGATCGCACCCAGCGCGCCGGCCTCCGTCGCGACGTCGATCGTCCGCTGGAGCTCGGGCCGCAGCGCGAGCGCCGGGCCCTGGAGGTCGTTGCGCAGCACCTGCCCGAGCCCGACGGCGTCGCCCGCGCGCAGGGCCTGCATGAGCGCGGTGTCCTCCGCGAGGTCCAGCTCGGCGGGCCCGCCCACGGTCTCGTCGAAGGTGCGGTAGACCTGCGCGGTCGACAGGCCCTCGGCCTGGACCGCGAACACCCAGTGGAACTCCCCGCGCGTCATCGCGGGGGTGAGCACGTCGCCGCGCCCCGTCCCGACGGCGGTGTGCCCGACGAGCCCGAACGCGACGTCGGCCCCGAGCCCCGCGGCGAGGCGGACGAGCTCGGCGCGCGGCACGCCCGCGTCCCACAGCGCGTCGCACGCGACGAGCGCGGCGGCGGCGTCGGCCGACCCGCCGGCCATGCCGCCCGCGACGGGGACCTCCTTGTGGATCTCCAGCCGCACGTCCGGGTCGAGCCCCACGTGCTCCGCGAGCGCGACGGCGGCGCGCCACGCGAGGTTCGTCTCGTCGGTCGGCACGGCGTCCGCCTGGAGGCCCGAGACGCCGAGCGAGACCCCGGAGCCGGGCGGCACCTGGTGCGCGACGACGTCCTCGCTGAGCCCCACGGCCTGGAAGATCGTCACGAGCGGGTGGTAGCCGTCGTCCTGCACCGCCCCGACGCGCAGCGAGAGGTTGACCTTGCCGGGCGCGCGCACGCGGACGGACGGGGGCGGCGCGAGGGAGATGCTCGGCGGGCGCGGGGGTGTCACGCGTCCACTGTGCCAGGTCGGCCGGTGGGTCGCTCCGCGGCGGGGGCGGCGCCGCGCGCGGGACGGTCGGCGAGGCCGACGCGGCGGACGAGCTGCTCGGCGACGCGCGCGAAGGCCGCGACGTCGAGCACCTCGCCGCGCGCCTGCGGGTCGACGTCCGCGGCCTCCAGCACCTCGGCCGCGACGCTCGCGGAGCCCGCCAGACCGGACAGCGCCGAGCGCAGCATCTTCCGGCGCTGCGCGAACGCGGCGTCCACGACGGCGAAGACCTGCTCGCGGGTCGCGGCGGTGGTGGGCGGCTCGCGGCGGTCGAGCGCGACGAGGGCCGAGTCGACGTTGGGGACGGGCCAGAACACGGAGCGCCCGATCGTGCCCGCGCGCCGCGCGTCGGCGTACCAGGCGGCCTTGACCGACGGCACGCCGTACGTGCGCGACCCGGGGGGCGCGGCGAGCCGGTCCGCGACCTCCGCCTGCACCATCACGAGCACGCGCTCGAGCGAGTCGAAGCGCTCGAGGAACGTGAGCAGCACGGGCACCGCGACGTTGTACGGGAGGTTCGCGACGAGCGCGGTGGGCGGCTCGCCGGGCAGCGACGTGACCTCGAGCGCGTCGGCGCCCACGACCTCGAGCCGGTCGCCGACGTCGGGAACGTGCGTCGCGACCGTGTCCGGGAGCTGCCGCGCGAGGACGGGGTCGATCTCGACCGCGACGACGCTCGCGCCCGCCTCGAGCAGCCCGAGGGTCAGCGAGCCGAGCCCGGGCCCGACCTCGACGACGCGCTCGCCCGGGCGGACGTCCGCCGCGCGCACGATCTTGCGGACGGTGCCGCCGTCGTGCACGAAGTTCTGGCCGAGGGTCTTGGTGGGGCGGACGCCGAGACGCCCTGCCAGGTCACGGATCTCGGCCGGACCCAGCAGGGCGCCTCGGGTATCGCTCATGGGACGCAAGCCTACCGACCCGGCGCCGACCGCCCCTCGCCGGGGACGACGAAGGGCGGGACGCCGTGCGCCCCGCCCTTCGTCGTCGTCCACCGGTCCGCCCTCAGGCGGCCGGGTGCGTGCCGTGCAGGCTCAGAGGAGCCCGAGCTTGCGCGCGCACGCGGGCCACTGGCCCCAGCCCGAACGGGCCTGGAGCGCCTGGGCACGCTGCGTCTGCTCGGCCGCCGAGGCCTCCGACGGGAGGCCGGAGCCGCCCATCGCCCGCCACGTGGGGAGCGAGAACTGGTAGAGGCCGTAGTAGCCGTTACCGGTGTTCGTCGCGGGGTTGCCGCCGGACTCGCACTGCGCGAGCGCGGACCAGACCCCTGCCGGGGCCGACCCGAGGTCGGCGGCCGGGGCGGGCGCCGGGGCGGAGGAACCGCCCGACGAGGAGCCGCCCGACGACGAGGACGACGAGCGCTGCGGCGCCGCCGGCTTGGGCTCCGGCTTGGGGCGCTCCTTGGTGCCCTGCACGAGGATCTTGTTCACCGGCGGCGTCGTGACGCCCTCGGAGACGAGCTCGCGGGACTCCTCCACGCCGTCGACCGTCGTGACGCGGTGCACGGTCGTGTGGACGCCCTCGGCGCCCTCCTGCTTGACGACCGGGTCGAGGTCCTTGAAGCGGTCGGCGTCCTCCTCGGTGACCGTCTCGAACGGGACGGCCGCGTCGGTGGCCACCTCCTCGACCTTGACGCGCTGCACGACGAGCGAGACGGGCGCGGCGTCCGCCGCGGCCTCGGTGTCCTCGGACGTCGCGACGGCGGCCGGCTCCTCGGTGGCGGCCGCGTCGGCGGCGGCCGCCTCCTCGGCCGGGGCCGCGGCGGCCTGGGCCGCCTCGACCTGCTCGGTCTTCTCGACGTGGACGCGGTCGAGCTCGCCGAGCTGGACGCCCTGCTGGTCGAGGATCGCGTCGATGCCGATGCTGCCGTCGGGGGCGACCTTGGTCTCGCCGTCGACGACGACGTTCACGGGGCCGTCCGCGTCGAGGCGGATCGGGAGGGAGGCGCGCTCGCCGGAGCGCGACGCCACGAGGCGCACGTCGCTGCCGCGCGAGGCGAGGGTCGTGAGCGCCTCGTCCGCGTCGAGCGACGTGAGCCACACGGAGGACTGGGAGCCGTCGACCTGCACGGGCACCTCGCGCCCGTAGCGCACGACGACGTCGCCGCCGCCGCGCAGGGCGGAGTCGACGTCCGGGACGACGAGGTCGCGGTCGCCCACGGCGACGTCCTGCTCGGCGAGCAGGCCCTCGACCGAGCCGGCGAAGGTCGTGACGGTGGTGATCTGGCCGTCGACGTCGAGCTCGACGGTCTTGCGCGCCTGGCCGTAGGCGACGGCACCGGTCGCGAGGAGCACGACGGTGGTCGCGCCGGCGACGAGCGGCCAGCGGCGGCGACGGTGCGCGGTGGTGGTCGCGGGGCTCTGGGGGCTCTCCGCGAGGGTCTCGGTGGTGTCGGGGGTGATGTCGGCGCCCTCGGGGGCGCCGGCCGCGTCAGCGGTCCGGTGGAAGGGGTTCTTCACTCGGGTCCAGTCGTCGTGCGTCCCGGGCACGGAGGCTCGACGGCGCGTGGCACCACCCGTGGCCCACGGCGGACTGACGTCCTCCGCGGCGGGCGCACACGTGCGACCACGGGTCTCGAGCGGCCGATCCGGCTGCCGGCGCCACCCTCGGCACCCCTTCCCCAGGGCCCGTCGACGGCGCACCGCTCGCGTCGGTCCGGGCACGTACCGCCGGTCCGGGTGGACCGTCGGAGCACGCCGTTCACGCGCGAGCGACGATCGACCGTAACCGATCTGTTATCGAAGTCCAACCCCTGGGGGGATACGCTGGCGAGTTCTGTCCGCATTTCGGCGTGAATGTCGTGCACTCTCCACGAGTCCCGCACGCGGCCTCACGCGCCCTCCCCCTCCCCGTGCTCGTGCCCGTGCGCGCGCCCGGCGCGCGCGCCGCGCGCCCCGAGCCGCGCCAGGACCGTCGCGAGCTCGGGCGGGTCCAGCACGGTGACGTCCACGTCCAGGCTGAGCAGGAACCCCGCGACCTGGGCGAGCGACGTGCCTCCGGTCTCGAGCACGCACGCGTCGGGGCCGTCGTCGGCGAGGGCGCCCGCGACCGGGGAGAGCCGCTCCGCCACGACGCCCGCCGGGGCGTGCAGCCGCACCCGCACGGGCCGCGCCCACGCGGCGGAGCCGACGCCCCGCACGACGTGCGCGACGGCGTCGCCGCCCGGCACGGGGCGCGGGACGAACCGCGGGCCGCCGGGCGTGCGCAGCGTCAGCCGGTCCACGCGGAAGGTGCGCCAGTCGTCCCGGTCGAGGTCGAACGCGAGCAGGTACCAGCGGCGCCCCACGTGGACGAGGCGGTGTGGCTCGACGGCGCGGGACGTCGTCGTGCCGTCGTGCGCGCGGTAGTCGAGGCGCAGCCCCGTGCGTGCGGCGATCGCCGCCGCGACGTCGGCCAGCACCTGCGCCCCGACGGCGGGCCCACCGCCGGGCGCGCTCGCGACGGCGGCGCGCAGGGCGTCCGCCCGGACGCGCAGGCGGGCGGGCAGGACCGTGTCGAGCTTGACGAGCGCGCGCGCCGCGACCTCCTCGACCCCGGCGATCGACCCGGTGGCCGCGGCGCGCAGCGCGACCGCCACGACGGTCGCCTCCTCGTCGTCCAGCAGCAACGGCGGCAGCGCCGCTCCCGAGCCCAGCCGGTACCCGCCCGCGGCTCCCGGGGACGACCGCACCTCGTAGCCGAGCAGGCGCAGGCGCTCGACGTCGTTGCGCACCGTGCGGGTCGTCACGCCCAGGCGCTCGGCGAGCTCGGGCCCGGACCAGGACGCGCGCGCCGGCAGGAGCGCCAGGAGGCGCAGGAGCCGGACCGAGGTGTCGAGCACGTCCCCATCGTGCCGCACGATGCGGAACCGCACGTTCCGCAGCGGGGTCTACGGTCGACGTGTCGGCCCCGCCGGGGGCGACGGGAGGACGGGACCGGGCACCGCCCGACGACGGAGGAGACGACGATGCTGCGTGGGATGGCGACGCTGAACCTGTGGGCCGACGACCTCGAGGCCGCGGCCGCGTGGTACGCGGAGGTGCTCGGGACCGAGCCCTACTACGTGGTGCCGGGCGGGTACGTGGAGTTCCGCGTCGGCGACCGGCAGGACGAGCTGGGCATCATCGCCCGGTCGTGGTCGCCGCGCCCTCAGCCGGGCACGCCGGGCGGCGCGATCGTGAACTGGCACGTCGACGACGTGCGGGCCGCGTTCGCCCGCCTCCTCGCCCTGGGCGCGACGGAGTACGAGGGCGTCGTCGAGCGCGGGCAGGGCGAGGGCTTCGTCACCGCCTCGGTCGTGGACCCGTTCGGCAACGTCCTCGGGATCATGCAGAACCCGCACTACCTCAAGATGCTCGGGCGGTAGCGGCGCGACTGCGGAGCGGTCAGTACCAGCCCTTGGCGACGGAGTGGGACCACGCGGAGCACGGCGTGCCGTAGCGGCCCTCGATGTACCCGAGGCCCCACGTGATCTGCGTCGCCGGGTTGGTGCGCCAGTCGGAGCCCGCGCTCGCCATCTTGGAGCCGGGGAGCGCCTGCGGGATCCCGTACGCGCTCGAGCTCGGGTTGTCCGCGTCGACGCGCCAGTTGCTCTCCTTGGTCCAGAGCTTGTCGAGGCACACGAACTGGTCGTCGCCCCAGCCGCGCTGCGCGGCGAGCGAGCGGCCCACGGCGCGCGCCGAGCCCGGGTCCACCGAGACCGAGACGTCCATCGTCCCGACCTTGATGACCTCGTTCCGCGGCTCCGTCGTGACCGTGCGCGTGAGGACCGTGCGCGACACCTCGGCCCCGCCGAGCGTCTGCACCGAGTAGGTCGTGACCGCCTCGCCGACGCGACCGGACTGCACGACGACGCGGTGCCCCTGCGGGAGCGTCGGGTCCTCGCGCTCCTCCGTCTCGAACGGCAGGACCTCCGTGACCGTGTCCGCCGTGGCCGCCGCGCGGCTCACGAGCACGAGCATCCCGTCCACCGCCGCGGCGTCGAGCGGCGCGGACGTGCCGTCACCCTCGGCCAGCACGATGCCCGCGGTCGCGAGGACCCCGCGCACCGTGGGCTCGGCCGTCGTGATGGGCATGACCGCGCCGTCGACCGCGACGTGGACCGTCTTGAGCGTGGAGACCCGGATCGGCTCGCGCCCGAGGGCCTGCGTGCGCGACACCTCGGTCACGGCGCCCTCGGCGCGCGGGCCGAGGTAGGTGAGCAGCTCGCCCACGGTGCGGGCCGTCGTCGGGATCGTCTGCACCTGGCCGTCGATCTCGACGGTGACGTCGTGGCTCGTGCGCACGACGATCGTGCCGCCGTCGCGCGCCGGGTCGGCGAGCGCGGGCTCGACGAGGTCCTGCTCGCCGACCGCGACGCCCTGGTAGTCGAGCACCGCGGCGACCGTGCGCCCGTACGCGGAGACCTGGTGCAGCTCGCCGTCCACGTCGAGCGTGACGTCCTTGTGGAGCGTGGCGAACGCGCCGGTGACCCCGACGAGGCTCGCGACGACGAGGCCCTGGGCCGCGAGGCGCTGCACGCGCCGCCGGCCGGTTCCGTCAGGTGCGAGCACGCGGGCGGTCCCTTCTGCGGGAGGACGCCCGCCGGCGAGCGCCGGGGGCGAGGTGCGGGACGTCGTCGGCGCGGGGCGCACGACGCACGGACCCGACCGTAGCCGAAACGTGACCTGGGGCGAAACCTCGCAGCCCTCGCGCACCGGACGCGGTCGTCCCGCCCGGGTGCGCGGTCGTCACCAGGGGCCGTACACCGCGACGGAGGTCGCGGCCAGGCGCTCGCACACGTCCGCGAGCGGTCGGTCCACGACCTCGGCGACCGTACGGACCGTCGTCGGCAGGACGTACGGCGCGTTGGGACGCCCGCGGTACGGGTGCGGCGTGAGGTACGGCGCGTCCGTCTCGACGAGGACCTGCCCGAGCGGGACGGCGCGCAACGCAGCCCGCAGCTCGTCGTTCGCGCGGAACGTCACCGGGCCCGCGAACGACAGGTACCAGCCCTGATCCCCGCAGAACTTCGCCATCGCGGCGTCGCCCGAGTAGCAGTGGAAGACCGTCCGCTCGGGGGCGCCGTCGCGCGCGAGGACGTCGAGCACCTGCGCGTGCGCGTCGCGGTCGTGGATCTGGAGCGCGAGGCCGAGCTCCTTCGCGAGCGCGACGTGCGCGCGGAACGCCTCGCGCTGGACGGCCTCGCCCCGGGCGCCGGTGCGGAACAGGTCCATCCCGGTCTCGCCGATCGCGCGCACGCGGTCGTTCGCACGCGCGATCGCCGCGATCTCCGCGACCGCGTCGTCGAGCGGCACGTCGTGGTGCGGCCGCGGGTCGGGCTCGAGACCGTCCGGCCCGACCTCCCGCACCCCGCCGTGCAGCACGGCCTCGTTCGGATGGATGGCCACGGCCCCGAGCAGCCGCCCGACCCCCGGCGCCCCCGCGCCGCCGACCAGGTGGTCCTGGCTCGTCCCCGCCTCAGCACGCGCCGGATCCGCCTGCTCGCGACCCCAGACCGCCTGGTCGCCGCGCAGGAGGGCGTCCGTCCAGCGGGCCGCCGGCAGGTCGCAGCCCACCTGCACGACCCGGTCCACCCCGACGGCCGCCGCCCGGGCCAGGTGGTCCGCGACGGTCGGGGCAGGGGTGTCGTCGGGGAGGACGTGCGCGATCGAGTCGAGGTGCGTGTGGTTGTCCACCACCGGGACCGGCAGCGGCTCCGGGTCCGGCGGCCAGCCGCGCTCGCGCTGCTTGGCCACCGTCAGGCGCCCTCGCGCAGGCGGTCGAGCTCCTCCTCGACGATCGAGTCGTCGAGCTTGGTGAACACCGGCGTCGGCTTGCCGACCGGGGTGCCCGGCACCACGGCCTTCGGCTCCCACGTCGCCAGGCCCTCGGCGCGGTAGTCGCCCGTGATGACCGGGTAGTGGCGCGAGTCGTCGTCGAGGTCGGTCACCTCGTCGATGCGCGGCTGGGCCGCGAACGTGCCCGTGCCGCCGAACGCCTCGTGCACCTGCTGCGCCGAGTGCGGCAGGAACGGCGACAGGATCGTGTTGAGGTCGCTCACCGCCTGGGTCACGGTGTGCAGCACGGTCGCGAGCCGGTCCGGGTCGGTCTTGAGCTTCCACGGCTCGGTGTCCGACACGTACTTGTTCACCTCGCCGACCGTCTTCATGGCCTCGGCGACGGCGGCGCGCTGGCGGTGCGTCGCGATGAGCTCGCCCACGCGCCCGAACGCGGTCGTCGTCGTCGCGAGGACGCCCTCGTCGATCGGCTGGCGCTGCCCCGGCTCCGGGATCGCCCCGAAGTTCTTGTGCACGAGGTTCGCCGTGCGGTTCACGAGGTTGCCCCAGCCGGCCACGAGCTCGTCGTTCGTGCGGCGCTGGAAGTCGGCCCACGTGAAGTCGACGTCCTGCGTCTCCGGACCGGCGGACGCCACGTAGTACCGGAACGCGTCGGGCTGGTAGCGGGCCAGCATGTCGCGCACGTAGATGACGACGCCGCGCGACGACGAGAACTTCTGGCCCTCGACGTTGAGGAACTCGCTCGACACGACCTCCGTCGGGAGCTGGAGGTTCCCGTACGGGCCCGGCGCCCCGCCCTTGCTCCCCCGGCCGTCGTAGCCGAGCAGCTCGGCCGGCCAGATCTGGGAGTGGAACGTGATGTTGTCCTTGCCCATGAAGTAGTACGACCGCGCCTCCGGGTCGTTCCAGAACGCGCGCCACGCGTCCGGGTCGCCGCTGCGCCGCGCCCACTCGATCGACGCCGAGAGGTACCCGATCACCGCGTCGAACCACACGTAGAGGCGCTTGCTCGAGTTCTCCTCCCACCCGGGCAGCGGGACCGGGATGCCCCAGTCGATGTCGCGCGTCATGGCGCGCGGGCGCACGTCGTCGAGCAGGTTGAGCGAGAACTTCAGGACGTTCGGGCGCCACGCGGTGCGCGTGCGCAGCCAGTCCCCCAGCGCGTCGACGAACGCGGGCAGGTCGAGGAAGAAGTGGTTCGACTCGACGAACTTCGGCGTCTCGCCGTTGATGCGGCTGTGCGGGTTGATGAGGTCGATCGCGTCGAGCTGGTTGCCGCAGTTGTCGCACTGGTCGCCGCGCGCGCCGTCGTAGCCGCAGATGGGGCACGTGCCCTCGATGTAGCGGTCGGGCAGCGTGCGGCCCGTGGACGGCGAGATCGCGCCCATGGTCGTCTTCTCGACCATGTACCCGTTCTTGTGGACCGTGCGGAACATCTCCTGCACGACGGCGTAGTGGTTGCGCGTCGTGGTCCGCGTGAAGAGGTCGTACGACAGGCCGAGCTGGTGCAGGTCCTCGACGATGACGCGGTTGTACCGGTCCGCGAGCTCCTGCGGGCTCACGCCCTCCTTGTCGGCCTGGACGAGGATCGGCGTGCCGTGCTCGTCGGTGCCCGAGACCATGAGGACGTCGTGACCCGCCATCCGCATGTGCCGGCTGAAGACGTCCGACGGGACACCGAAACCTGCGACGTGGCCGATGTGGCGCGGCCCGTTGGCATACGGCCACGCCACGGCCGAGAGGATGTGGGTCATGGTGCCCGATCCTAGTCGGGCAGCGCCGCGCCCTGCGGCGGCGTCCACCGCCGGGGA
>NZ_JBMVFX010000032.1:0-42651 GCF_049538415.1 Cellulosimicrobium sp. AB352
GCGAAGGAACGGTGCACATGAGCGACCAGCCGTGGCTCGTCGTCGGGCTCGGGAACCCGGGCCCCGGCTACGCCGGCAACCGCCACAACCTGGGCCACATGGTCCTGGACGTCCTGGCGGGCCGGGCGGGCGCCCGGTTCGCGCGGCACCCGCGGGCGCAGGCCGCCGTCGCGGAGGCGCGCCTCGGCACGCTGCCCGGCGGGCGTCCCGGGCCGCGCGTCGTGCTCGCGAAGCCCACGACGTACATGAACGTCTCGGGCGGGCCCGTGGCGGGGCTCGCGAAGTACTACGGCATCGCTCCCGAGCACGTGGTCGTGGTCCACGACGAGGTGGACATCCCCTTCGGCACCGTCAAGCTGAAGGTCGGCGGCGGCGAGGGCGGCCACAACGGGCTGCGCGACATCACCAAGGCGCTCGGCACGAAGGACTACGTCCGGGTCCGGGGCGGCGTCGGGCGTCCGCCCGGCCGCATGGACACCGCCGACTACGTGCTCAAGGACTTCAAGGGCACCGAGGCGAAGGAGCTGCCCTTCCTCCTCGACGACGCGGCCGACGCGGTCGAGATGGTGCTCACCGAGGGGCTGCTCGCGGCGCAGGGCAAGTACCACGCCCGCGCCTGACCAGCCCCGCCCGTCACGGCCCCTCCACCCCGTGCCGCCTGGGAAATCACCCGGGTGAGGCTCCGGGAACCCGGCCCCACGGGCCCCGCGCACCACTAGCCTCGCAGGAAGGCACAGGGCGGCAGGGCGGGAGTGACGGTGGCGGCGACGCTGAGCATCGCGATGGTGGGCACGCGCGGCGTCCCGGCACGGTACGGCGGCTTCGAGACGGCGGTCGAGGAGGTCGGCTCGCGCCTCGCGGCGCGCGGGCACCGCGTCCGCGTCTACACGCGCACGGGGAACACCGAGGACGTCGTCCGCGAGCACCTCGGCATGGAGGTCGTCACCGCGGGCGCGCTCCGCAGCCGCTCGCTCGAGACGCTGAGCCACACGGCCGTGTCGGTCGCCCACCTCGTCGCGCACCGCACGGACGCGGCCTTCGTCTTCAACGCGGCCAACGCCCCGTTCCTGCCGCTGCTGCGCGCAGCGCGCATCCCCGTCGCGACCCACGTCGACGGGCTCGAGTGGCGGCGCGCGAAGTGGGGGCCCACGGGCCGCCGTTACTACCGCGCGGCCGAGACGACGGCCGTCCGGTGCTCCGACGCGATCATCGCCGACGCCCGGGGGATCCAGGACTACTACGCGCGCGAGTACGGCGTCCCGTCGTCGCTCATCGCGTACGGCGCCCCGCTGCTCGACGACGACCGCGGCGCGCGCGTCGCCGAGCTCGGGCTCGAGCCCGAGGGCTACCACCTCGTCGTCGCGCGGTTCGAGCCCGAGAACCACGTGCAGGAGATCGTCGAGGGCTACGTGCGGTCCGCCGCGACGAAGCCCCTCGTGGTCGTCGGCTCGGCGCCGTACTCCGCGGAGTACACCGACCGGATCGACCGGCTCGCGCAGGGGGACGAGCGGGTCCGGCTGCTCGGCGCGGTGTGGGACCAGGAGCTGCTCGACGACCTCTACGCGTCCGCGTTCACCTACGTCCACGGCCACTCCGTCGGGGGGACCAACCCGTCGCTCCTGCGCGCGATCGGCGCCGGCGCGCCCGTCGTCGCGTTCGACGTGGACTTCAACCGCGAGGTCGTGCGCGACCCCGGCCTCTACTTCCGCGGCCCGCGCGACCTCGCCGGGATCCTCGAGGACGCCGAGCGCGACGAGCTCGGGACGATCGAGCGCGGCCGCGCGAACCGCAAGCGCGCCGAGGACTACTCGTGGGACGACGTCGCCGACGGGTACGAGCAGCTCGCGCGCGACCTCGCGGCCCGGCGCACGCCCGGGCCGTGGCGGACCGCGCGCCGTCGCGCCGCTGCCGCGGACCGGCAGGACGCGCCTGGCCCCGCCGCAGCCGCCGGTGACCCGGCCCTCGGTGACCCGGCCCTCGGTGACCCGCCCCGCCGGGTCCTGTTCGACGCCTACTGGTGGGACCGGGGGCCGTTCTCGAACCGGTCGGTCCAGCGCGCGCTCATCCACCACTGGCACGAGCGGTTCCCGCAGGACGAGCTCGTGCTCGCCGTCCGCGGCGGGGAGAGTGCTGCGCCGTCGGACCTGCCGCCCGGCGCGCGGACGATCGGGACGCGTCTGTACCCGCACGCGCTGTCGAACGCGGTCGAGCTCGGCCGGCTCGCGCGGACGGTCCACGCCGACGTCGTCGTCGCCCACAACTACACGCCGGTCGGGCGGGTCCCGACGGTGACGTTCGTCCACGACGTGATGTTCCGCGACCACCCCGAGTGGTTCTCGCGGACGGAGCGCGCGTACTTCGCGCCGATGATCCCGCTCCTGCGTGCGGCGGACGCGGTCGCGACGTCGTCGCGCACGGAGGCGGACCGCATCGAGGGCCGCTCCGGCCGCCCGGTCACGCCCGTGGGGCTGGGCGTGCCGCGCACCCTGACCGACGCCGTCCCGCGCCCGCCCGCGGGGATCGACCCGGGGCTCCCGTTCGCGCTGTGCGTGGGACGCCTCAACGTCCGCAAGAACCTCGAGGCCGTGCTGCGCGCCGTCCCGCTGTCCGCGCGGCTGGGGCCCGAGGCGCCCCTCCTGGTCGTCGGGGGAGCCGAGCACTCCGGCGTCGCCCCGGACCTCCCGCCCGGCACGGACGCGCTCCTCGCGAGCGGTGCGGTGCGGCTGCTCGGCGCGATCGACGACGCCGAGCTCGCCTGGCTCTACTCCCGCGCCGCCGTCACGGCGTTCCTGTCGCGCGACGAGGGCTTCGGGCTGCCCGTGCTGGAGGCGACGCACTTCGGCTCGCCGCTCGTGCTGGCCGACACCCCCGTCTTCCGCGAGCTCGCCGACGGCCTCGCGCGCTTCGTCCCGCTCGACGCGCCGTCGCGCGACGTCGCGGCCGCGCTGGACGCCGCCTGGGGGACGACCCCGGACGCCGCGCTGCGCGAGCGGCTGCTCGCCCGGTACGAGTGGGACCGCGTGGTGGAGCGGCTGCGCAGGCTCGTCCCGTGACGCGGCCGCGCGTCGTCGTGCACCTCGCGCACGAGCAGGACCCGGTGGCGTGGCGGGTGCGGTACGCGGCGGGGGAGACCCTGGACCGCACGCCCTACGGCTACGACCTCGCCGCGGGCACGGTCGACCTCGCGTGGAGCGTGTCCCACCGCGAGCGGCCGTCCGTGGCGCGCGTGCGGCGCGCGCTCGCGGCGCGGCTCGGGACCGACGTCGTGCACGCGTGGCGCAACCGCGCGCTCCTGGGGAGCGCCGACGTCGTGTGGACGCACACCGAGCGCGAGCACCTCGCGGTCGGCCTCGTGCGCGCGACGCTGCCGCGGCGCCGCAGGCCCGCCGTCCTCGCGCAGTCCGTGTGGCTCTGGGACCGGTGGGACGACCTCGGTCGCGCCCGCCGCCGTCTCTTCGCGGCCGTGCTGCGCGCGCACGCGGTCGAGGCGGTGCACAGCGACGTCAACCGTCGCGTGGCGCTGGACCGGGTGCCCGGTCGTCGGGTCGTCCTCGTCCCGTTCGGGACGGCGCCCGCCACGGGGGACGGGCGTGCGGCCGGGGCCGACGGCGCCGCGTCCGCGCCCGAGGTGCTGGCCGTGGGCAACGACCGTGACCGGGACTGGGCCGTGCTGCGCGCCGCGCTCGACCTGCTGCCCGGCGTGACCGCGCGCGTCGCGTCGCGGTCGGCGGCCGCGGCCCGGGTCGCGGTCCCGGGCCGGGTCGACGTCGCGCCCGCGACGGGCCGCGCCGAGCTCGCGCGGCTCTACGGGGGCTGCCGGGTCGTCGTCGTGCCGCTGCGCGAGAACCGGCACGCGTCCGGCGCGACGGCGTGCGTCGAGGCGATGGCGGCGGGCCGCGCGCTCGTCGTGACCGACGCGGGCGGGGTACGCGACTACGTCGCGGGGACGCGGGCCCGGCTCGTCGCCCCGCACGACGCCGCCGCGCTCGCCGAGGCGGTGCGGCACGCGCTCGGCCCGGGGGAGGCGACGAGCGCCGCGGACGTCCGGGCGCGGGGCCTGCGGCAGGAGGACTACGTCGCGCGGTACGTGCTGCTCACGCGGGCGCTCGTCGCTCAGGCGGAGATCCCCGCCGCGGTCTCGTCGTTCGAGCCGGTCGCCGAGGAGGCGGGCGTCGCTCCCTGAGGCGTCGCGTCGTCGCGGGCGTACTGCCGGTGCAGGTGCCCGAACGCACCGGCGACCATGCCCCGGCCCCGGTGGCTCGTGCGCAGGCCGCGCGCGTCGCTCTCCAGGTCTCCCGTCCAGCGGCCCCAGACGTGCCGGGCCGCGCCCGCGACGGTGCGGCCCGTGCCCCCGACGAGCGCGCGAGCCCGCACGAGCGCCCGGCGCGCGGGGCCCCGGGCGAGGCGGAGGTCGACCTGCACGGCGCCGTTGCCGCCGTTGAAAGCGCGCCGCATGGCCCAGGCCCGGGTCATGCGCTCGGCCGGGACGAGGTCCTCCGCCTCGGACTCGTTGCACCACACGATCCGGCCGCCCGCGGCGACGAGCGCGCGCGAGAAGAGCGTGTCCTCGCCCCCGGCGAGGCCCAGCGTGACGTCGAACCGGGTCCCGAGCGACCGCACCTGCCGCAGGTCCAGCAGGAGGTTCCCGCTCGCCGCGACGGGGATCTCGAGCCCGGTCGGGCGCGGTCGACGGCGGAACACGCCCGTCGCGAGCAGCCACGGGTCGGGCTCGTGCGCGAACACGGAGATCACGCGGCCCATGACGGCCGCCGGCCGGCCCGTGTCGCGCCACGTGTCCACGAGGGCCGCGAGCCACCGCTCGCACGGGCGCTCGTCGTCGTCGAGGAACGCGAGCAGGTCGGCGTCGGCCGTCTCGTCGAGCGCGCGGTCGCGCACGGCGGCGATGCCCGGGCGCGGCTCGACGACGTAGCGCACGGGCAGCGGGGCGTCCCGCACGACCTCCCGCGCCGACCCGGCGGGGTCGTTGTCCAGGACGAGCACCTCCACCCGGGCGCCCTCTACCTCGGCCACCCGCTCGGGCAGCCGCGCGAGCAGCCCGGCGAGCGTGGCGGGGCGCCGGAACGTCGGGACCGCGACGACCAGCCGGAGCTCAGGAGGGGGCGTCACTGCGGATGAACCTCATCTTCCCGCCCACCTGCGGGATGTGGTCGACGAGCTCGAGCGTCACCGGCACGAGCCCGCGCGTCGCGCGGCGCAGCGTCGCGAGGGCCCGCTCGATGTCGGCGCGCTCGTCGCTCGCCGGGATGCAGCGCAGCGTCACGGCGTAGTCGTGGGCCTGCACGATCTCGAACTGCCGCACCGAGAGCGGCGCGTGGTCGAAGATGTGGCCGAGCGCCCCGGCGATGGTCGTCCCGTCCGGGAGCCGGACGGCGTCGGAGGCCCGCCCCGAGACCGCGCCGAGCCGGGGCAGGGAGCGCCCGCACGCGCACGTCTCCCGGTGGATGCTGCTCACGTCGCCGAGGCGGTACCGGACCACGGGGAACACGCGGTTCGTCAGGTCGGTGACGACGACGTTGCCCTCCTGCCCGTCGGGGACCGGGCGGTCGTCGTCGTCGAGGATCTCGACGCGGCGCACGTCCCAGAACACGTGCATCCCGGACTGCTCGGCGCACTCGCCGGCGATCCACGGCACCTCGGCGCTGCGGTAGTGGTCGTAGACGGGCGCCCGGAGCGCCGTCGCGATCTCCGCGCGGACGCCCGGGGCGAGCGGCGCGGCCGTGACCGCGACCGCGCGCGGCGGCGCGAGCTCGATGCCCAGCCGCCCGGTGCGCCGGACCAGCTCCAGCACGCCCCCGCCGTAGCCCAGCAGGAAGGGCGGTCGCAGGCGGTTCCAGCGGCGCGCGAACTCGGTGACCGTCTCGTCGGTGATGCGGAACGCGTCGAGCTGCACGCGGCGGCTCGGGAGCCACTGCAGGTCGTGGCGGACGCGCGCGAGGCCCTCCAGCATGTGCCGGGTGATGATCCCGCGGTCCTCCCACGGCTCGACGCCCCACCACCGGAACAGCCGCCACTCGAGCGCGCGCGCCGGGAAGCGCAGGTCGCGCAGCACGTGCAGAGGGAGGCCCGTGCTGCCGCCCGTGCGCGACGTCGCCGACGTGCGGTCCGTCGCCTCGTCGGTGCGGATCGTGTCGAAGTGCTCGCGCAGGGCGGGCTTGTCGACCAGGGGGAGCGCGTCGAGCACCGCGTCGTCGTGGAGGTCGGCCGCGGTGATCCCGGCGTCGCGGTAGAGGTCCCGGTAGAACGGGCTGTGCTCGGACGCGAACCGGGCGTGCCGCAGGGCGCGCTCGCGCGAGAGCTGCTCCAGCGCCGGTGCGGGGAGGGCGTCGTGCCGCACGAACGCGTCGAGCTGGGCCGTGCTGTCCCGGCCCACGACGGCCGCCTTGGCGCGGAACGCCGCCTCGGCGATCACGCGGCTCCCTCCCGCCCGGCGCGGCGGCGCGACCGGCGGCCTGCGAGCGCGGTGCGGTAGGCGCGGGCGTGCGCCGCCCCCGCGTCCGTCCACTCGCGGCGCGACAGGTCCGGACGCGCGCCCTCCGGGATCGCGGCCGCCTCGGCGAGCGCCCCGACGAGGCGCTCGCCCGTGAGCCGGTCGTCGAACATGAGCACCCACTCGTCGCCCACCTCCTTCGCGAGGGCCTCGTTCACCGCGTTGCGCGGCACGAGGACCGGACGGTCGAGCGACAGGGCGGCGAGCACGCTCCCGGAGTTGTGCATGAACCGGTAGGCCAGCACCACGAGCTGGGACCGCGAGGCGAGGGCGACGAGCTCGTCGTCCTGGAGGAAGCGCAGGGTCAGCTCGACGCCGGGCAGGTCCGCGGTCTCCGCGCGCAGCGAGGTCTCGAGCTCGGCCGACGACGGGCGCCCGCCGATCTCCAGGCTCAGGTCGTCGCGCCCGGCGCGCGCCTCGCGGTAGGCGCGCACGAGGTCGCCCACGCTCTTGTAGCGCCGCACGCCGCCGAAGTAGCCCGCACGCCCCGGGACCCGCTCGTCCCGGGCGTACCGGGCGAACCAGTCGCGGTAGTGGCCGTGGAGGATCGTGGTGCGCGGCTGCTCCGGGGGCAGCTCCGTCGTCTCGTTGAGGACGATGCGGTGGTCCGTCGAGCGGTCGACGCGGACCAGGAGCCAGCGCGAGACGCGCGGGACGTCGGGCAGCTCGACGTTGTGGACCGTCCGCACGACGACCACGCGGCTCAGGCGGTGCCGTAGGAGGATCGCGGCGACGAGCACGTGCTTCGCGGCGGCCTTCCACCACGTGGTGCCCTCGAGCTTGCCCTCGGGCCAGTGCCAGTGGAAGACGTCGTAGCGGCCCACGATCGCCGTGCGCCAGTCGAAGCGCAGGTGCTCCACGGACGGCTCCGCCGCGAGGGCCGCGTCGAGCTGGGTGATGTACGGGTTCGTGGTCGGCCGCGGCGCGCGGAACGACTGCATCACCCGCACGGGCCTCACGAGGGGACTCCCGCCGTGGTCGCCGCGCCGCGTTCCAGGGCCTGGAGCGACCGGTACCACCGCACGGCCGCGAGGGGCAGGACGAGCGCGTTCACGACGGCCAGCGCGGTGTACACGACGAGGAACGCGGAGGGGAGCCACAGCAGCGCGAACGAGAGGCACAGGAAGCCGTAGTCGGTCGGGAGCACCGCGAGCGTGTAGAGCGGGTGCTCGCGGAGCCGGCCCCCGGTCCCGTGCGCGGCCCCGCCCGGCGAGCCCTTGGCGCGGCGCACCAGGTCGACCGCGACGATCCCGAAGAAGAACGTGCTGCTCACGACGCAGAACGCGAGGGGCACGACGAGCCAGCCGGCGTCGACGTCGTAGTACCGGAACCAGCAGACGAGCACCGCGAGGTGCAGGGCCACCGTCTTGAGGGCGTCGAAGAAGTGGTCGAGCCACTCGCCCGCCGCGCTCCCCGACCGCGAGAGCCGCGCGAGCTGGCCGTCCGCGGAGTCGAGGGCGTACCCGAGGACGAGGAGCACGACGGCCGCGAGCGACGACCCGAGCGTCGGCTCGGCGAGCGCGATGGTCGCGATCCCGGCGAGCGTGGTGGCCGCGCTGACGAGCGTCACCGCGTCCGGCGTCAGGCCGAGCACGTACGCGCCTGCGGCGAGCGGGCGGCCGAGCGGGCGGTTGACGAAGCGCGAGTACGCGGCCGCGCCGCTCGAGGACTTCTGCGCGTCGTGCAGTCGCGTCATCGCCGCGCCGAACTCGGACATGGGCACCTCGCGAAAGAGACGGGGGGAGCTTCTGGGAAGCGGCGGCGACGGATTGTCTGCCCGCCCCCGACCGTGCCGAGAATCGTATCCAGGCGGGGGCGGGTGAACAGCGGGTGAGGTTGTATCTCGCCCGGGTGAATTCCGGCGTCACGGCCCGACGGCGGGCTTAGGATCGCCGCGACGGCCGACGTGCCAGGACCTGGAGGTGACGACTGTGGACGACGTCTCGGACGCCTCCGGCGACCTCGCGATCGTGGTCGTGAGCTACGGCTCCGCCGCGCTCCTCGAGCGCAACCTCGGCGCGCGCGGCGCGGTCGGGGAGGCGCGCGTGCTCGTCGTCGACAACCGGTCGACGACGGCGGAGCGCGAGCGGGCGTCCCGCCTGGCGGGCGAGCGCGGCTGGGACCTGCTCGCCCCGGCCGAGAACCTGGGCTTCGGCGGCGGCGCCAACCTGGGGATGCGCGCGGCGTTCGACGCCGGCGCCGCCGAGGTGCTCCTGCTCAACCCCGACGCGACGATCGCCGCGGCCGACGTCCGGACCCTGCGAGCGGCCGTCCAGGACGACCGCTTGCTCCTCGTGTCCCCGGTCGTCCTCACGCCCGCCGGGCGCCGCTGGTTCGGGGGTCTCGACGTCTACCTCGACGACGGCACGTTCCGCGCGCCGTCGCGCCGCGACGAGCACCCCGGCGCCGCGCGCGTGGAGTGGCTCAGCGGCGCGTGCCTGCTCGTCACCCGGGAGGTCTGGGAGCGCACGGGCGGGTTCGACGACGCCTACTTCCTCTACTGGGAGGACGTCGACCTGTCCTACCGCCTGCAGCGCGCGGGCGGCCGGGTCGCCGTCGTCGAGGACGCCGTCGCGGTCCACGACGAGGGCGGGACCCACCGCGACGGCCGGCAGCGGCCGGAGGCCAAGTCGGAGACGTACTACTACTACAACATCCGCAACCGGATGCTGTTCGCCGTGCTGCACCTCGACGAGGTGTCCGTGCGGCGCTGGCGGCGCAGCGCGCCGGGCAACGCCCGCGCGGTCCTGCGGCGCGGCGGCCGACGCCAGTTCCTGCGGCCGGTCGTCCCGCTGCGGGCGGCCTGGCGCGGGCTGCGCGACGGCCGGCGGGCGGCCCGGCAGGGCGCCGCGACGGCGGACCGGCGCGAGCCGGCACGGAGCACGACCGGAGGCGGACGATGAACGCGGAGAACGACGGCGCCCCCGAGGGCGCCACCCCGACGCGGCGGCCCTCCCGCCGTGCCGTCGCCGTGATCGGGGCGGCGGTCGCGCTCGCGGTCGCCGTCACCCTCGTCGTGCTGCAGCCGTGGCGGTCCGACGGCGACCAGTCCCCGGGCGGGACGGTCACGCCCGCGCCGGTCGCCTCCCCGGAGGAGAGCGGCGACGCCTCGGCGGACGCGACCGCGGACGACGCGGGCGACGCAGGCGACGGGGACGGCGCCGCCGCGGCGGGCGGCGACGCGACCGCCGGGACGGGCGAGGGCGACGGGGCGGACCCCGCCGTCGTGCCCGTGGCCCCCGAGCTCGAGCCGGCCGAGCCCGACCAGACGGTCCAGGCGCCCGACGGCGTCACCGTCCGGCTCGCGCAGGTCGAGCACGTCGAGGGCGAGGCCGTGGCCGCGGGCGAGACCTCGGGTCCGGCCGTCCGCCTCACCGTCGAGGTCACGAACGGGACCGACGCCCCGCTCGACCTCTCCTACGCCGTGGTCAACGCCTACACGGGCGAGGACCGCGCGCCGGCCGGGCGCCTCGTGCAGCCCGGCGGCCGGCCCTTCGAGGGCGAGCTCGCCCCGGGCGAGAGCGGGACGGGCGTCGTCCTGTTCTCCATCCCCGACGCCGACCGCGACGACGTCACCGTCGCGGTGGAGTACGCGCCGGGCACGTCGACCGTGGTATTTCGCGGCGATCTGTCCTGACCCGCGCGGGAAGGGGCGGTAAATTTCGCCCGCTCGCGCCGTTCTGCGGCCGGTTCTCCGGCGCTACAGTCACAACGTCCGGCTGATGGACCGGCATTTCCGCGGGTCCGCGACGAAGAGAGTGACCCATGAAAAACAATGATGTGAGTCGGACGGTCGTCCAGGGCTCTCTTCGTGGCGCGCCGCCGGGACGGCGACGTGTCGTCGGCCGGGTCGCCGGGCTGACCGTCGCCGCCCTCGTCGCGACGGCGCTCGTCGCCCCGGCGGCCGGCGCGGTCGAGAGCGCGGCGCCTGCCGCGGCCCCCGCCGCCGTCGCGCCCGACGCGCCGGTCGCCGCGGCCGCCACCCCGGCCGACTCGACCGTCCCGGTCACGGCCGACCCCCTGCCCACGACCCAGATCGACGGGATCGTCTGGGCGCAGACCATCGTCGGCGGCCGCGCGTACGCCGGCGGACAGTTCACCTCGGCACGCCCCGCGGGTGCGGCGGCCGGGACGGGGGAGACCCCGCGCGCGAACATCCTGCGGTACGACGTCGAGACCGGCGTGCTCGACGCGTCCTGGAACCCGGGCACGAACGGCCGCGTCCTCGCGATCTCGTCGTCGCCGGACGGCAAGCGGCTCTACGTCGCGGGCGCGTTCACCGAGATCGCCGGCCAGACGCGGTACCGCCTCGCGGCGTTCGACACCGCGACCGGCGCGCTCGTCTCGAGCTGGAACCCGGGCACGAACTCCACGGTCTACGACATCAAGGCGACGAACTCCACGGTCTACATCACCGGCGAGTTCTCCAACGTCAACAACACCGCGCGCGCCCGCATCGCCGCCCTGGACGCGTCCACCGGTGCGCTGCTCGGCTTCGCGCCGGAGCTCGCCGGCGGGTACGGCGGCCGCGCGATCGAGATCTCGCCCGACGGCGCCAAGGTGGTCGTCGCGGGCTCCTTCACGAGCACCAACGGGTCGACCAACCCCGGCCGCGGCATGGCGGCCCTCGACGCGACGACGGGCACCGTGCTCCCGTGGGCCGTCAACTCCGTGATCCGCAACGGCGGCGACAACGCCGCGATCTACTCGCTCGCGTCCGACGGCGACAGCGTCTACGGGTCGGGCTACGACTACGGCGGCAGCAAGACGGAGGACGACTTCGAGGGCTCGTTCCGCGCGAGCTGGTCCGACGGGTCGCTCGTCTGGATGGAGGACTGCCACGGCGACACGTACTCCGTGTACCCGGCCGGCGACTCCGTCTACGTCGCGACGCACGCGCACTACTGCGGCAACATCGGCGAGTTCCCGCAGACGGACCCCTGGACGGTGAACCACTCGCTGGCCTTCGCCAAGGAGCCGTCGGACCGCAAGATCACGCCGGACATCTGGGGCTACCGCAGCTTCACGGGCCAGACGGCGGGCAAGCTGCTGCACTGGTACCCGACGTGGAGCACGGGCAGCGCGTCCGGGATCTCGCAGGCCGGGTGGGACATCACGGCCAACGACAAGTACGTCGTGTACGGCGGCGAGTTCACGCGCGTCGCCGGCGCCCGGCAGCAAGGGCTGGTGCGGTTCGCGCGGCGCGACGTCGCCCCGACGAAGATCGGCCCGACGATCCAGGGTGGGCAGTACGTCATCTCGACGCGGTCCCTCGTCAGCGGGAGCGCCCGCGTCTCCTGGCCGGCGAACATCGACCAGGACAACGCCGAGCTGACCTACGAGCTGTACCGCCGCGGCACGACCGCGCCGATCTCCACGCAGAAAGCGTCGTCCACGTACTGGGTGCGCCCGACCATGGGCTACACCGACTCCGGCCTCGCGCCGGGCAGCACGGTCGAGTACCGCGTCAAGGTGATCGACGGCGACGGCAACTCCACGGTCTCGAACTGGACGCCGGTCACGATCGCGGCGCAGGGGTCGAGCACGGCCTACAACGACTCGGTGCTCGGCGACTCGCCGGTGAGCTACTGGCCGATGAACGAGGCGAGCGGGAGCAGCGCGACCGACTGGGCCTCGCTGTCCGACCTCGCGCTCACGAACGGCACGACCCGCGGCGTCGACGGCAAGGACGTCCCGCCGACGGCGAAGGCGACGCGCTTCTCGGGCGCCAACGGCGTCTCCGGGAGCACCCCGACCGCGACCACCGGTCCGCAGCGGTTCTCCGTCGAGGCCTGGTTCCGCACGACCTCGACGTCGGGCGGCAAGATCGTCGGCTTCGGCAACGCCAAGACCGGCACGTCGTCGAGCTACGACCGGCACATCTACATGAACAACTCGGGGCGCCTGACGTTCGGCGTCCACCCGGGGATGGTCCGCGAGATCACGACCGCCGGCTCGTACAACGACGGCGCGTGGCACCACGTGGTCGGCACGCTCGACGGCTCCGGCATGACCTTCTGGGTCGACGGCGTCAAGGCGGGTCAGCGCAGCGACACGACGTCGGCGCAGTCCTACTCGGGCTACTGGCGCGTCGGTGGGGACAGCCAGTCGGGCTGGCCGAACAGCGGGAGCTCGAACTTCTTCAACGGCACCATCTCCGACGTCGCCGTGTACGACCGTGCGCTCACCCGCGGCGAGGTCGCCGACCACTGGACGGCGAGCGGCCGTCCCGCGGCCGGGGCCACCGCGCCGCAGGACGCGTACGGCCAGGCGGTCTACTCGCTCGAGCCGACGCTGTACTGGCGGCTCGGCGAGTCCTCGGGCTCGGTCGCGAAGGACTCCGGCCCCGACGCGTCCGACGGCTCGTACTCGGGCCCCGTGACGAAGTCGCAGACCGGCGCGCTCACGGGCGTGACGGACACGGCGGTGCGCTTCCAGCCGACGAAGAACATCTTCGGCACCTGGAACGGCGGGCTGGTCGCGAGCCAGCGCAGCTACGCCAACCCGACGGTGTACTCGGTCGAGACCTGGTTCAAGACCGACACCACGACCGGCGGGAAGCTCATCGGGTTCGGCAGCAGCCGGACGGGCACGAGCTCCAACTACGACCGCCACGTGTACATGTCGGCCGACGGCAAGGTGAAGTTCGGCGCGTACGACGGCGCGCAGCAGGTGCTCAGCACCACGGGCTCGTACCGGGACAACGCCTGGCACCACGTCGTGGCGACGCAGTCGAGCGAGGGCATGCGGCTCTACCTCGACGGCGAGCTGGTCGGGTCGAACGACAAGGCGGTGCCGGAGAACACCACCGGCTACTGGCGGCTCGGCGGCGACAACGGCTGGGAGGGCGACACCTACTGGAAGGGCTACCTCGACGAGGCGGCCGTCTACCCGGTGGCGCTCACGCCGGCCCAGGTGAAGCAGCACTTCCAGCTGGGCTCCGGCACCACGCCGAACGTCCCGCCGCAGGCGGTCGTGACGGCGCAGGCCGACGGGCTCACGGTGTCGGTCGACGGCTCGGGGTCGAGCGACCCGGACGGCACCCTGACCGGGTACGCGTGGGACTTCGGTGACGGCGCGACCGGCACCGGGGCGACGGCGACCCACACCTACGACGCGCCGGGGACGTACACGATCACGCTCGACGTGACCGACGACCGTGGCGCCACGGCCACCGCCACGACCTCGGTGAAGGTGCTCGCACCGAACGTGAAGCCGCAGGCGGCGTTCACGGCCTCCACGACGGACCTCACCGTCGCGGTGGACGGCTCGTCGTCGAGCGACCCGGACGGCACGATCGCGTCGTACGCGTGGAGCTTCGGGGACGACGCGACCGCGGAGGGCGCCACGGCCTCGCACACCTACGCGCAGGCCGGGACGTACACGGTCACGCTCACGGTGACGGACGACCGCGGGGGCACGTCCTCCGTGTCGCACGACGTCGTGGCGACCGCGCCGGCGGAGGACGTCGTCGCGCGCGACACGTTCGACCGCGCGGTGACCTCCGGCTGGGGCACGACGACGTCGGGCGCGGCGTGGTCCGCGCTCGGCGGGGCCGCGGCCTTCTCGGTCGCGGACTCGGCCGGCACGTTGACGATGTCGCCCTCCTGGACGCGCGAGGCGCGCCTGGCGGGGGTCTCGGAGTCGCGGGCCCGCACCGAGACGACGTTCTGGTCGGACGTCGCGTCGGTGGGCGGGACGACGTCGGTCACGCTCATCGGCCGGCAGGTCGGGACGAGCACGTACTCCGCGCGTGTCCGCCTCGAGCCCAACGGGCTCATGCGGCTGTACCTGCTCCGGGACGAGACGCTCCTCGGGAACCAGCTGCTCCCCGCGACGTACGCACCCGGCACGCGGTACACCGTGTCGATCTCGGCGGTCGGGACGTCCCCGACGACGCTCTCCGCCAAGGTGTGGCCCACGGCGGCCGGCCCGGCGCAGGCGTGGCACCTCGAGGCGACCGACACGACGGCGGCGCTCCAGTCGCCCGGCACGGTGAGCATCAAGGTGGCCGTGAGCTCGGCGTCCACCAACCCGACGACGCGCGTGTCGTTCGACGACGTCAAGGTGGTGCGCGAGCCGTAGGCCCGCCGCCCCGCACGTCCGCCGGTGCCCCCGGGTCCTCGACCCGGGGGCACCGGCGTGCTCAGGGGGAGCCGACCGGGACGGTGCTGCCGCGGTCGGGCAGCGTGTACGGGGTCGCGA
The DNA here is from genome assembly GCF_049538415.1 of Cellulosimicrobium sp. AB352. Classification (NCBI taxonomy): domain Bacteria; kingdom Bacillati; phylum Actinomycetota; class Actinomycetes; order Micrococcales; family Promicromonosporaceae; genus Cellulosimicrobium; species Cellulosimicrobium sp. AB352. The sequence goes on from NZ_JBMVFX010000032.1 coordinate 14,714, forward strand.
TCGCCACGCCGAGCATGAGGACGGTGGCGGACACCGAGTAGAACGGGCTGAAGAGCAGGTCCCACGCGCACGACAGCGCGAGGTAGAGCAGGAGCGCGGACGCCGCGTTGCGGCCGAGGTCGGCCAGCGTGCCGCGCCAGACGACGACGACGCACACGACGGCGAACAGCATGCCGGCGAGCCCGAACCGGATCCACTGGTCGCCGAGCACGGAGTGCACCTCGAAGCCGGACCCGAAGAGGTACTTCTCCACGTAGCCGTTGTTCGGGTCGTAGTTGAGCCGCGCCATCCCGGTCTTGGCGGTGAGCAGGTCCTCGAGGTTGGGCACGGCGCCCGCGCCGTACCCCCAGGGCCTCGCCGCCACGAGCGCGGTCGCGGCGCCCATCTCGGGCCGCCCGCCCGTGAAGACGGAGCCCGACGTCTGGATCTGCATCTCGGTGCGCTGCTGCGCGTCCGCGCCGAGGTAGCCGTCGAGCACGAGGGTCTGCATCCCGAGGAAGACGACGAGCGCGAGCACGCCGAGCTGCGTCGCGACGCGCACCCCGCCGGACCGCACGCGCAGGCCCGTGCGCATCGCCTGCCAGGCGACGAGGAGGGCGACCATGAGCATCGTGGTCGCGGCCGACCGCGAGTCGTTGACGGCGGAGACCCCGGCGAGCGCGAGGGCCGCGACGGCCTGGAGCCCGCGCGACCGCGTGCTGAGGCACAGCGCGAGCACGAGCACGGTCACGGGCATGCCGAACGTGTACTTCCAGGGGTTGTCGGCGCCCCCCGTCCGGAGCACGGCCGCGGCGAGCGCACCGACCCCGAAGAGGACGGCGACGGTCGACGTCTCGAGGACGGCGCGGCACCACAGGAGCACGCCGGCGCCGAGGACGAGCGCGGAGAGGGTGATGAGGCCGTCGCGCAGGGCCAGCGACGACAGCACGCGGTCCGGGGCGGAGAGCTCGGTGAGCAGGACACCGCTCAGCAGGGCGAGGACGCCGAGCCCCACGAACCACCGGCCGGGCCGGGACCGGCGCACGACGGGGAGCCACACGGGGAGCAGCACGAGCCCGACGACGATCGCCGGGGTGATCCCCGCGACGATCGGGATCCAGGCGCCGCACGCGAGGGCGGCCGCGCCGGCCGCGATGCGCGTCGCGACGTCGGACACCCCGGGGAGCGGCTCGGCCGCCGGGACTGTCGTCCGGGGCCCGGTCCCGGGCTCGGCCCCGGCGCGCGCCGTCATCGCGTCGTCACCCGGTCGTCACGGCGTCGTGCGGCGGTCCGCGTCCTCGACGGCGCGCGGCGCCGCGGCGTCGTCGGCCGTCGCGGCGGGGCGGACGTCCGGGGAGCCGGGCTCGCGCGAGAACGCGCCGGGGACGCCGACCCGGGAGTCGTTGACGTAGTAGGCGCTGCGCCCGCGCGGCTTGACGTCGTTGAGCACGATGCCGATGACGTCCGCCTCGCCCCGCTCGAACTTGTCGACCGTCTGGCGCAGCCGCGAGATGCGGGTCTTGCGGGCCCGCGCGACGACGAGCACGCCGTCCACGGCGCGCGAGAGCCAGAGCGGGTCGCTCAGCGGGAGGATCGGCGCGGTGTCGATGACGACGTAGTCGTAGTGCTTCCGCAGGTCGCCGATCACGGCGACGAGCCGCTCGGAGGACAGCAGCACGCCGGGGTTCGCGGGCAGGACGCCGCTCGGCAGCACGAAGAGGTTGGGGCGCGTCCAGGGGAGCACGATGTCCTCCTGGGCCACGTCGCCGACGAGCAGGTTCGTCAGGCCGACCGACCCCTCCAGCCCGGTGACGCGCGCGATCGAGGGCCGGCGCAGGTCGGCGTCGACGAGGAGCACGCTGCTCCCGTCCTCGGCGAGCGAGAGCGCGAGGCTGATCGCGATCGAGCTCTTCCCCTCGCCCGCGTCGCCGGAGGAGACCATGAGCACGCGGCGGCCGTGGTCGACGTCCGCGAAGCGCACGTTGGCGACGAGCGTGCGCACGCTCTCGGACGGGCGGCTCCCCGGACCGGCGGCGACGACGGCGGGCAGCGACGTGCGCGACGGCACCTTGACCACCTCGCCGAGGAACGGCACCCCGAGCATCGACTGGATCGACGACGAGCTGACGACGCGGCGCGCGAGCAGCTCGCGCAGGACGGCGTACGTCACGCCGACGGCGAGCCCCGCGGCGAGGCCGACCATCATGAGCATGCGCGTGTTGGGCGCGATGGGGTTCACGGGCTGGCGCGCGGGGGCGATCGTCGTGATCCGCACGGCCGACGAGCGGTCGGCCAGCTGCGGCGACAGCTCGGGGACGGCCAGCGCGAGCTGGTCGCTGATCCCGTCGGCGATCTCCCGCGCGCGGTCCGGCGAGGTGTCGCTCACCGCGATCTCGATGACGACCGTGTTGAGCGGCGTGTTCACGCTGACGCTGCGGGCCAGGCGGGCGGGCGTGGTGTCGAGGCCCAGGTCCTCGATCACGGGCTCGAGCACGTACGGCGACTGCGCGAGCACCGCGTACGACGCCACGAGGTTCTGCACGTAGTTCGAGCCCTGCACGAGCTCGGCGGCGTTCTCGCCCTGCTCGGGGACGACCATCACGGACGCCGACGACTGGTACACCTTCGGTTCCGAGCGCGCGTAGCCGAACCCGGCGACCGCCCCCAGGACGGCGCACACGGCGACCACGACCCAGTGGCGCAGCACCGCGGTCACGTACTCGCGCAGCGTCATCTCTCGCCCTCCGCGGCCGGTCGGCACCGTCGGCGACGGGCCCTGCGTCCACCGTAGTCGGGCGCACCGGACGGTCGCCGCAGGTCGGGCGGGATTCACCCTCCCGCGACGGTCGGATCTCGTGGAGAAGGTCCTAAGATCGTGAATTCCGGGCAGCGGTCCGGCGCTCGGGCCTGCGGGCGACGCACCGGGAGCACGAGGAGGACGAGTGGGCCTCTGGCGTTCGGTGACCGGGACGGCCGGCGCCAAGGTCGCCGTGATGGGCCTGGCGGGGCTCCTCGGGATCGTCACCAGCCGCCTGATCATCGAGCACTTCGGCGTCGCGTCCTACGCCCAGTACGGGCTGCTCAACGGGCTGCGCAACCTCCTGCCGTTCGCCGACCTGGGCATCGGCGCGGTCGTCATCAACGCCATCGCGGAGGCGTCGTCCCCGCGCGAGTCGGAGCGGGTCCACCGGACGCTGACGACGGCGCTGCGCGTCCTCACCGTCTCGGGCCTGACCATCGCCGCCGTGTGCGTGGCGATCCAGCTCCTCGGGTGGTGGCCCCTCCTGCTGGGCGACGGCCTCGTCGCGGGCGGGGACGTCGTCGCGACCCTGTGCCTCGTCGTGTTCGGGCTGTCGCTCCCGCTGGGGATCGGCATCCGGGTCCTCATCGGGCTCAAGCAGAACGTGCTCCAGACGTTCCTCCAGGGCATCGTGTCGCCGCTCTTCTTCGTCGGCGTCGTCGTGCTCGTCCTCGTCGGCAAGGGGCAGGGCGGCGACTACGTCGCGCTCGTCTCCTACGTCGCGGCCGGGCTCGCGTCGGCGATCACGGTGAGCGTCGCGGCGCGCCTGCTCGCGCCCCAGGTCGGCCGGGCGTTCCGCGACGTCCCGCGGCGCCGGGCGGTGCCCGGGGTGCCGGTGGCCGCGGTCGCGGTGCCGATGCTCGTGCAGTCCGTCGCGATGCCGGTCGCGATGCAGAGCGACCGGCTGCTCCTGTCCCACCTGTCCACGACGCAGGCGCTCGCGCAGTACACGTTCGCGACCCAGCTCTTCGGGCTCGTCATGCAGGCGATCATCGCGGCGGGCGTCAGCATGTGGCCCTACTTCGCGCAGGCGCGGGCGCGCGACGAGGTGATGAGCCCGTTCCAAATCTCGCTCGCGTTCCTCGCCGGGGGCGTGCTGCTGTCGACGGTGCTCGCGCTGTGCCTGCCGTTCCTCCAGGACGTGGTCGCCGACGGCAAGATCACCGTGCCGCTCGCGCTGGTCCTGGGCTACTGCGCGCTCGTCGCGGTCCAGGCGCTCAACTACCCGCCGGGCATGTACATGACCGACGAGCGCGGCCTGCGGTTCCAGGTCGTCCCCGTCCTGCTCATGACCGTGAGCAACGTGGCGCTCTCCTGGGTGCTCATCGAGCCGCTGGGCGCGGCCGGGCCGGTCGTCGGGTCGGCGGTCGCGATCCTCGTCTTCCAGGTGGTGCCGAACTCGATCTGGGTCGCCCGGGACCTGCGCGCCCGACGGCGGGCCGCGGCGGCGGGGCGCTCGGAGGAGGCCCCGGTGGCGGGGGCCTGACGCGCGCCCGCGCGCGGAACGATGTGGGTCCACGCGCGTAGTGTGGACGCCGGACCCGATCGCCCGCCCCGGTCGGGACCGTCGTCGTGCCCTCTCCTCGAAGGACCCCCATGAACCTCACCGGCATCCTGCCCGCGCTGCTCGCCGACCAGGCCGCGGCGGCCGCGGTCGAGCACGTGCGCGCCCGCGGCGAGGCCGACGTCGTCGGCCCGGCCGGCGTCCGCCCGCCGCTCCTCGCGGCGATGGCGGGGGCGCGCGCGACGGGGCCGGTGCCGGACGGCGAGGCCCCGGCGTCGGGCGGCGGGGGCGGCCCGGCGTGGGCCGCGGGCTCGCGCCCGCTCGTCGTGGTGACCGCGACGGGGCGCGACGCGGACGAGCTGGCCGCGAGCGTGCGCGCCTACCTGCCGGACGAGCTGGGCGACGTCGTCGCGGTGCTGCCGAGCTGGGAGACGCTGCCGCACGAGCGCCTGAGCCCGCGCGCGGACACGGTCGCCAAGCGCATCGCGGTGTTCCGCCGCCTCGCGCACCCGGACCCGGAGGTCGGCCCGTCCGGTCCCGTCCGGGTGCTCGTCATGCCGGTCCGGGCGCTCCTGCAGCCCGTCGTGGACGGGCTGGGGGACCTCGAGCCGGTCGAGCTGCACGCGGGCACGACGGCGGACCTCACCGACGTCGCGGAGCGGCTCGTCGCGGCGGCGTACACGCGCGTGGACATGGTCGAGCGGCGCGGCGAGTTCGCGGTCCGCGGCGGCATCCTCGACATCTTCCCGCCCACGGAGGACCACCCGCTGCGCGTGGAGTTCTGGGGCGACGAGGTGTCGGAGATCCGCTGGTTCGCGGTCGCCGACCAGCGCAGCCTGGAGATCGCCGAGCACGGGCTGTGGGCGCCGCCGTGCCGCGAGATCCTGCTCACGGACTCGGTGCGGGCGCGCGCCGCCGCGCTGGTGGAGGACCTGCCGGGCGCGACGGAGATGCTCGACCGGCTCGTGGCGGGCGTCGCGGTCGAGGGCATGGAGTCCCTCGCGCCGGTGCTCGTGGACCGCATGGTCCCGGTGCTCGAGCTCGTGCCCGACGACGCGCTCCTCGTCGTCGACGACGCCGAGCGCGTGCGCCGTCGCGCGCACGACCTGGTGGCGACCACCGAGGAGTTCCTCGCCGCGGCCTGGACGGGCGCGGTGGCGGGCGGCAAGGCGCCGGTCGACCTGTCCGCGGCGTCGTTCGAGACGTTCTCCGAGGTGCGCGCGGTCGCGCAGCGCCGCGGCCTCGGCTGGTGGACGCTGTCGTCGTTCGCGCTCGACAACCCCGACCTCGACGTCCCGCCGGACGCCGACGGGAGCGCCGCTGCGGACGCCGCCACGTCGAGCGGCGGCGCGGGCACGACGGCGGCCCACGTCGGCGAGAGCGCCGACGGCGTGCCGACCTTCACGCTCGGCGCGCGCGACGTCGAGTCCTACCGCGGCGACGTGGCGCGCGCGCTCGACGACGTGCGCGGGCTGCAGCACGCGGGCTGGCGGCTCGTGCTCACGACGGAGGGCCACGGGCCGGCCAAGCGCATGGTCGAGCAGCTCGGCGCGGCGGACACGCCCGCGCGGCTCGTGCCGCGGCTCGACGACGAGCCCGAGGGCGGCATCGTCCTCGTCACGCCGGCGATGGTCGGCAAGGGCTTCGTCGCGCCGGGGCTGCGGCTCGCCGTCTTCTCCGAGGCCGACCTCACGGGCCGCGTCGGCACGAGCACGCGCGACATGCGCAAGATGCCCAGCCGGCGTCGCAACGTCGTCGACCCGCTCCAGCTCAAGGCGGGCGACTTCGTGGTGCACGAGCAGCACGGCGTGGGCCGCTTCGTCGAGCTCGTGCAGCGCACGCTCGGCACGGGCGGCAACGCCGCGACGCGCGAGTACCTCGTGATCGAGTACGCGTCGAGCAAGCGCGGCCAGCCGGGCGACCGCCTCTTCGTGCCCATGGACCAGCTCGACCAGGTCACGAAGTACACGGGCGGCGAGGCGCCGAGCCTCAACAAGATGGGCGGGTCGGACTGGGCCAAGACGAAGTCCCGCGCGCGCAAGCACGTCAAGGAGATCGCGGGCGAGCTCATCCGCCTGTACTCGGCGCGCATGGCCACGCAGGGTCACGCGTTCGGCCCGGACACCCCGTGGCAGCGCGAGCTGGAGGACGCGTTCGCGTACGTCGAGACGCCCGACCAGCTCGCGACGATCGACGAGGTCAAGGCCGACATGGAGAAGACGGTCCCCATGGACCGGCTCGTGTGCGGCGACGTCGGCTACGGCAAGACGGAGATCGCGATCCGCGCGGCGTTCAAGGCGGTCCAGGACGGCAAGCAGGTCGCGGTGCTCGTGCCCACGACGCTGCTCGTGCAGCAGCACCTCGAGACGTTCTCCGAGCGGTACGCGGGCTTCCCCGTGACGGTCAAGGCGCTGTCGCGCTTCCAGACCCCCAAGGAGTCCGAGGAGGTCGTGGACGGGCTGGCCCAGGGGACGGTGGACGTCGTCATCGGCACCCACCGCCTCATCACGGGGAGCGTGCGGTTCAAGGACCTGGGCCTCGTCATCATCGACGAGGAGCAGCGGTTCGGCGTCGAGCACAAGGAGACGCTCAAGCAGCTGCGGACCAACGTGGACGTGCTCGCCATGTCCGCGACCCCGATCCCGCGCACGCTCGAGATGGCCGTCACGGGCATCCGCGAGATGTCGACGCTCGCGACCCCGCCGGAGGAGCGCCACCCCGTCCTCACGTACGTCGGGGCGTACGAGGAGAAGCAGATCGCCGCGGCGCTGCGCCGCGAGCTGCTGCGCGAGGGCCAGGTGTTCTACGTGCACAACAAGGTCGAGACGATCGAGCGCACCGCGTCGCGGCTGCGCGAGCTCGTCCCCGAGGCCCGCGTGGGCGTCGCGCACGGCAAGATGAACGAGCACCAGCTCGACCAGGTGATCCGGGCGTTCTGGGAGAAGGAGCTCGACGTCCTCGTCTGCACGACGATCATCGAGACGGGCCTCGACATCTCCAACGCCAACACGCTCATCCTCGAGCGCGCGGACATGCTCGGCCTGTCCCAGCTCCACCAGCTCCGCGGCCGCGTGGGCCGCGGGCGCGAGCGCGCGTACGCGTACTTCCTGTACCCGCCCGAGCGACCCCTCACCGAGACCGCGCACGACCGCCTGGCCACGATCGCGGCCCACACCGACCTCGGCGCGGGCATGCAGGTCGCGATGAAGGACCTCGAGATCCGCGGCGCGGGCAACCTGCTCGGCGGGGAGCAGTCCGGCCACATCGCGGGCGTCGGGTTCGACCTGTACGTGCGCATGGTGGGGGAGGCCGTCGCCAACTACCGCGGCGACGGGCCCGAGGAGCAGCCGGAGGTCTCGATCGAGCTCCCGGTCGACGCGCACCTGCCGGAGTCCTACATCGCGACCGAGCGCCTGCGGCTCGAGGCGTACAAGAAGATCGCCGCCGCGGCCGACGCGCCGGAGCTCGCCGAGGTGCGGGCCGAGCTCGTCGACCGCTACGGGGCGCTCCCGGACGTCGCGTCCGCGCTGTTCGACGTCGCGGACTTCCGCAACCACGCCCGCCGGGCGGGGCTCACGGACGTCACCGCGCAGGGCAAGTTCATCCGGTTCGCGCCGGTCGACCTCCCCGAGTCGGCGCAGCTGCGGCTCAAGCGCCTCTACCCGGGCACGCTGCTCAAGCCCGCGATCCGCGCGATCCTCGTGCCGTACCCGACGACGGCGCGCATCGGCGGCCGCCCGCTGCGCGGTGCGGAGGTCCTCGGGTGGGCGCGCCAGCTCATCGACGCCGTGGTGCTCGGCGAGGTGAGCGCGGCCGCGACGGTGGGGACGTCGTCGGCCCGCTGACGCGCGGTCAGCGCAGGCGCCAGCTCCGCCGGCCGCCGTGCCGGGGGGAGCTGCTGCCGCCGCGCCCGGTGGGGTCGGCGCCGTCCCCGCCGCCGGGGAACGGCGGCGTGCGCGCGCCCCGCTCGGTGAGGGTGGGGGACCACTCGAGGCGCCGGGCGGCGGGCGGGTGCACGACGCGGGCGACCGCCGCGACCGCGGTGTCGATCGTCGTGAACGCCTGCCGGTAGGCCCGCTCGGAGCGGCCGTGCGGGTCCGGGATGTCGAGGGGCGTGCGCGGGGTGATCGTCCGGACGCGCTGGGCGCTCGCGATCTCCGGGAGGCGGGCGATGCGGTCGGCGTCGCTCTCGTCCGGGTCGACGGGCAGGTCGATCGCCGAGAGCAGCGCGGCGAGCTCCAGGAGCGTGTAGGTGCGTCGTACGGCCTGGGGGACGAGGGTGACGACGGCGGCCCGCTGGGCCCGGGACATCGTGAGGACGAGGTCCGCCTGCTCGATCATCGCCGCCGTGAGCTGCCGCCCGGTGTGCGTCGACGCCTCCAGGCCGCGTACCGTCAGCAGCCGCGCCATCGGCTCGTCGAGCGGTGCTCCCTCGAGCGCGTGCGTCCCGGCGCTCGACACCGTGACGCTCGTGTCGCTGCGGATGCTCAGCAGCCTCTCGGCGGTGGGGGAGCGGCAGACGTTCCCGGTGCACACGGTGAGGACCTGGGACGGCATGACTGAGGTCGGCACTCCCTCCGGTGCGCGGGGACGTCGTCCGGAAAGGCGACCGACCGAAGGTAGCACGCAGCGATCCGGCCCCTGCCGGGCGGGCGGGCGGGTGCGCTCCCACGCGCTCGTCGGGCCCACAATTCACCCGGTGGGCCGCCTTCTTCACCCTCGGAGGGCGTGGTTCCGGCCCTCCTCCCGGTCCTAGCCTGGACGCGGCCCCCTCGCCGTGCGGGGCGCGCGGCCGAGGACGGGAGGACGGGCATGAAGGTCGGGTACGCCCCCGGTGCGTGGGACCTGTTCCACGTCGGGCACCTCAACGTCCTCCGGCACGCCCGCAGCGAGTGCGACTACCTCGTCGCGGGCGTCGTGGACGACGACATGCTCGAGCTCGCCAAGGGCCGACGCCCGGTCGTCCCCGTCACGGAGCGCGCGGAGATCGTCCGCCACGTCCGGTTCGTCGACGAGGTGTTCGTCGAGACCCAGCCCGACAAGCTCGAGACCTGGCGGCAGCGCCCGTTCGACGTGTTCTTCAAGGGCGACGACTGGCGCGGCACCCCGAAGGGCGCGGAGCTGGAGCGTCGCTTCGCCGAGGTGGGCGTCGAGGTCGTCTACTTCCCCTACACGGTGCACACGTCGAGCACGGCGCTGCGGCGCGCGCTGACGCTGCTGGAGCCGACGGCCGGGCTCACGGTCGAGGGCTGAGCCCTCCCGCGGTCAGCTCTTGCGGCCGTCGAGGAAGTAGGCGATGGGCCCGACCCAGTTGACGAGGAGCGCGAGGCCCCACGCGAGCTTGGTCCCGTTCACCTGCTCGGCCGGCCGACGCACGAGGTCCCGGTACGCCGCGGCGGTGAGCGTGACCTGGGCGGCTCCCACGACCCCGACGGCGATCCGCTGACCCTTCGTCAGGTCCTTCCACCGGCGCTTGGTTCCCATGGCGTCTCCTCTCGGTTCGTCCTCCGACGCTATGCCGTCCGGGCCGCCGCCGCACCGGCACGACCCGTCCGCACGACCCGCCGACACAGGTCGTGACAGCCTGCGCCTGTCTCTGTAAGGTTGCAGCAACATCCGGAAACATCCTGCAACGCCGCAGGTGCCGGTCGCGCCCGCCACCCCGGGGCGCTCGTCATCACCGCGTGGCCCGTCCGTGCTCGACGCCGAGCGAGGGGCGGCCGCATCCTCGAAGGAGCTGCAATGACGCGCACCACCGACCTCGCCGGACCCCCGGCGCCCATCCCCGTCCCCGCAGGACGCCCCGCCCGCCCGCGCGGCGGCCGCCTGCGCCGCGTCCTCGCGGCGGGCGCCTCGGCGGCCCTCGCGCTGACCGCCGCGCTGGCCGCGGTCCCGGTCGCCGCACCCGCCGCGGCCGCGCCGCCCGTGCCGACGCCCGTCGTCGACTCCCCGAACGGCCGGGGCGACGTGATCCTCAACCTCTTCCAGTGGACGTGGGACTCCGTGGCCGCCGAGTGCACGAGCACCATCGGCCCGGCCGGGTTCGGCTACGTCCAGGTCTCGCCGCCGCAGGAGCACATCCAGGGCACGGCCTGGTGGACCTCCTACCAGCCCGTCAGCTACAAGCTCGAGTCCAAGCTCGGCACCCGCGCCGAGTTCCAGCGCATGGTGAGCACGTGCAAGGCGGCGGGCGTGGGCGTGATCGTCGACGCGGTCGTCAACCACACGGCGGGCGCCGACACCGGGTCCGGCACCGGGACCGGCGGGACGAGCTACTCCGTGGACAGCTTCCCCGGCGTCCCGTACGGGCCGAACGACTTCAACGACTGCCGGTCGAACATCAGCAACTACGGCGACCGGTACAACGTCCAGAACTGCCGCCTCGTCTCGCTCCAGGACCTGCGGACGGGCTCCGACTACGTGCGCGGCAAGATCGCGGGCTACCTCAACGACCTCCTGTCGCTCGGCGTCTCGGGCTTCCGCATCGACGCCGCGAAGCACATCCCGGCCGCTGACCTCGCGGCGATCAAGGCGCGGCTCACGAACCCGAACGTCTTCTGGGTGCACGAGGTCATCGGCGCGAGCGGCGAGCCGATCCAGCCCTCGGAGTACCTCGGTTCCGGCGACTCGCACGAGTTCTTCTACGCGCGCGAGCTCAAGTCCCGGTTCGACGGCCAGATCAAGGACCTGCGCACCATCGGCGACAACAAGCTCCCCTCCGACCGCGCGGGCGTCTTCGTCGACAACCACGACACCGAGCGCAACGGCGAGACGATGAACTACAAGTGGGGCGCCAAGTACCGGCTCGCCAACGCGTTCATGCTCTCGTGGCCCTACGGCGCACCGAGCGTCTACTCGGGCTACACGTGGAGCGACAAGGACGCGGGTGCGCCCGGCGCCTCGGCCGCCTCCGTGCCCGACGCGAGCTGTGCCGACAGCGCCTGGGTCTGCACGCAGCGCTGGACCGAGATCGCGGGCATGGTCGGCTTCCACAACGCGGTCGCCGGGACCCCGGTGACGGGCTGGTGGGACGACGGGAACAACCACATCGCCTACGGGCGGGGCGCCAAGGGCTACGTGACGATCAACAACTCCGCGAACGCCGTGACGCGCACCTACCAGACCTCGCTCCCCGCCGGGACGTACTGCGACGTCGTGGCGTCGAAGGACTGCTCGAAGACCGTCTCCGTCTCCGGCTCGGGCACCTTCACGGCGACGGTGCCCGCGTACGGGGCGCTCGCGCTCCACGTCGGGGCGCGCGGCGACGGCGGCACCGGTGGCCCCGGGCCCGTCGACCCGGCCGGCACGACGACCGTCTACTACGCGACCGACAAGGGCTGGAACGCGTACAACGTCCACTACAAGGTCGGCACCGGCGCCTGGACCGCCGTCCCCGGGGTCCCGATGACGGCGGCCTGCACGGGCTGGGTCTCGCGGCAGATCAGCCTTCCCAGCGGGGCGACGGGCGCGGCCGCGACCGTCACCGCCGCCTTCACGAACGGCTCGGGCGCCTGGGACAGCAACGGCGGCAAGGACTACTCCCTGTCCGGCGCTGCGGTCGCCGTCTCCGGCGGGACGGTCACGGCGGGCAACCCGTGCGACGGCGGCGGGTCGCCGGGCGGGCCGGTCGAAGGGCAGGGCGACGCGTCGTTCTCCGTCACCGCGACCACCACGTGGGGCCAGACGGTCCACGTCGTGGGCAGCATCGCGGCGCTCGGCTCCTGGGCGCCCGCGAACGGCGTCCCGCTGTCGTCGTCGGCCTACCCGGTGTGGACCGCGCGCGTCGACCTCCCGGCCGGCACGACCTTCCAGTACAAGTACGTCAAGCGCGACGGCGGCGGGAACGTCGTCTGGGAGAGCGGCGGCAACCGCACGGCGACGGTCGGCGCCGACGGCTCCGTGACGCTGTCGGACACCTGGCGGTCGTAGCGCTTCCGCCATCCCCACCACGCGGTCGTGGCCCGGCCCGGGTCACGGCCGCGTGCTCGACCGGCAGCGACGGCACGCTCGACCGGCGTCGACCGCGCGCCGCCCGGCGAACCTACGATGAGGCGGTGACCGCCCCCGAGCCCTCGGCCGCCCCGGACCCGCACGAGCCCACGCACGACCGCGCGCCCGGCACCGCGACCGACCCGCTGCGCGACGTCGTCGCCGTCATGGACCGCCTCTACTCCCCGGGCGGGTGCCCGTGGGACCGCGAGCAGACGCACGTCTCGCTCGTGCGGTACCTCCTCGAGGAGGCGCACGAGCTCGCGGACGCCATTGAGACCGGCGACCGCGCCGGGATGCGCGAGGAGCTCGGCGACCTGCTCCTGCAGGTGCTGTTCCACGCGCGCATCGCGAGCGAGGAGCCGGACCCGTTCACCGTCGACGACGTCGCCGCCGACCTCGCGGCGAAGCTCGTGCGGCGCCACCCGCACGTGTTCGCGGACGCCGACGCGACCGACCTGCACGGGCAGTGGGACGCGATCAAGAAGGCCGAGAAGCAGCGCTCGTCGGTGCTCGAGGGCATCTCGCACACGCAGGGGGCGCTCGCCCGCGCGCAGAAGGTCCTGTCCCGGGCCGGGCGCGGCGGCCTCGGCGACGTCGTCGGCGCGGCGCTCGCGGCGCCGTCGGGCACCGGGCCGGGTGCGGTCGGCGAGGACGGCGCCGGCCCGACGCCGGACGAGCGGCTCGGGCACGAGCTGCTCGCGCTCGTGGCCCGCGCGGAGGCCGACGGGCTCGACGCGGAGGCCGCGCTGCGGGGCGAGCTGCGGCGCGTCGAGGCGCGGATCGTCGCGGCCGAGACGTCGGCAGGGACGCCTGCGGAGCCCGGCCCGGCGGCGCAGGGCTGAGGCGGGACGTTCGTCCCGATCGTCGACGCGCAGGTCCCCGACCCGAGGCCCACGGACCGGACGCAGCGGCGCAGGTCACAACCGGGCACTAGGCTGTGGTCGTAAACCCACCATCGTCGCGGGCGCGCACGCGGCGTCCCGGGTTTCCCTGCCCGGGTCCGCCACCACCGTTCGAAGCGCCCGCAGCCCTGCCCCGAAGGAGCACCTGTGGCCAGCATCGAAGCCGTTGGAGCGCGCGAGATCCTCGACTCCCGCGGAAACCCGACCGTCGAGGTCGAGGTCGTCCTGGACGACGGGACGTTCGCCCGCGCCGGAGTGCCCTCGGGCGCGTCGACCGGTGCGTTCGAGGCCGTCGAGCGTCGTGACGGCGACAAGTCCCGCTACCTGGGCAAGGGTGTCGAGGGCGCGGTGAACTCCGTGATCGACGACATCGCCCCGGAGCTCATCGGCTTCGAGGCCGAGGACCAGCGCCTCATCGACGCCGCCCTCATCGACCTCGACGGCACCCCGAACAAGGGCAAGCTCGGCGCGAACGCCATCCTCGGCGTCTCGCTCGCCGTCGCGAAGGCCGCCGCGAAGAGCGCGGGCCTCGACCTGTACCGCTACGTCGGCGGCCCGAACGCGCACGTCCTGCCCGTGCCGATGATGAACATCCTCAACGGCGGGTCGCACGCGGACTCGAACGTGGACATCCAGGAGTTCATGGTCGCCCCGATCGGCGCGTCCTCGTTCCGCGAGGCGCTGCGCACCGGCGCCGAGGTCTACCACGCGCTGAAGTCCGTGCTCAAGGAGAAGGGCCTGGCCACCGGCCTGGGCGACGAGGGCGGCTTCGCGCCGAACCTCGCGAGCAACCGCGAGGCGCTCGACCTCATCCTCGTCGCGATCGAGAAGGCCGGCTTCGCGCCGGGCACCGACGTGACGCTCGCGCTCGACGTCGCGTCGACCGAGTTCTTCAAGGACGGCGCGTACCAGTTCGAGGGCGGCGCGAAGACGCCGGCCGAGATGATCGCCTACTACGAGCAGCTCGTGCGCGACTACCCGCTGGTCTCCATCGAGGACCCGCTGTCCGAGGACGAGTGGGACAGCTGGTCGCAGCTCGTCGCCGAGGTCGGCGACAAGGTGCAGATCGTCGGCGACGACCTGTTCGTCACCAACCCGGAGCGTCTCGCGAAGGGCATCGAGCTCAAGGCGGCGAACTCGCTCCTCGTGAAGCTCAACCAGATCGGCACGCTCACCGAGACGCTCGACGCCGTCGAGCTCGCGCAGCGCAACGGCTTCACCGCGATGGTGTCGCACCGCTCGGGCGAGACCGAGGACACGACGATCGCGGACCTGTCCGTCGCGACGAACGCCGGCCAGATCAAGACGGGCGCCCCCGCCCGCGGGGAGCGCATCAACAAGTACAACCAGCTCCTGCGCATCGAGGAGGCGCTGGACGACGCCGCCCGCTACGCCGGCCGTGGCGCGTTCCCGCGCTGGACGGTGCAGGGCTGACCTGCGGCTGACCGTCGGTCGCGCACGACCCCGCCGGGGCGACCCGGCACCCGGAGCCCGGAGGGCCGCTCGTCGGCCCGCCGGGCTCCGGCGCGTCCGGGCGGGTGAAGAAGTCGTGTCGATCGCCTCACGTTCGCGGGCGCACCGCGCGTGCTCCCCGCGCGCCGCGTCTCGCGGCAGCACAATCGGGGCATGCCGTCCTCGCGTCGTCCCCCGCGCCCCGGTGCCCCCGCGCGGCCGGGCTCCGGGCCCGCGCGCGGCACGTCCGGGACGAAGCCCACGAAGCGCTCCGCGTCCTCGGGGACCGCGAGCCCGCGCCCGGCGTCCACGGGCGCCCCGCGGACGGGCTCCTCGGCGAAGTCCCCGGGCGGCGGCTCGACCGCCCGGACCCCGTCGTCGTCCGGCGCGCGCCGCCCCGCCGCCCGACCGAGCAGCGCGACGTCGACACGACGTGCGGCCGGCCCGGCGCCCGA
The DNA here is from genome assembly GCF_049538415.1 of Cellulosimicrobium sp. AB352. Lineage (NCBI taxonomy): Bacteria > Bacillati > Actinomycetota > Actinomycetes > Micrococcales > Promicromonosporaceae > Cellulosimicrobium > Cellulosimicrobium sp. AB352. Next base: position 29,798 of record NZ_JBMVFX010000032.1, read on the forward strand.
GGACCGGCGTCGGAGCCGCTACGGCTTCCTCCTGCCCGAGGTGGTGACCGTCCGGACCCTGGTCCTGTCCGTCGTCGTGCTCCTCGCCGCGGTGCTCCTGCTGCCGACGCTGCGCGCGTACGTCAACCAGACGGGGGAGCTGCGCGAGCTGCGCGCCGGCCTCGAGCAGGCGCAGGCGGAGCACACCGAGCTCGAGGCCGAGCTCGCCCGCTGGGACGACCAGGCGTACGTCGAGCGCGAGGCGCGGGACCGGCTCAACTTCGTCATGCCGGGGGAGCGGCCGTGGCGCGTGCTCGACCCGGAGACGGTGGTCGACGACACCGACCCGCAGACCGGGCGGACGATCACGGACGGACCCGTCCGGGGGTACGAGGAGGGCACGCCCTGGTACGAGGCCATCTGGGAGTCGGTGCAGGTCGCGGGCGGTCCGCGCGCGTCCGCGGGCGACGACGCGGGAACGCCCGACGGGACCGCGCCCGCGGGCGAGGAACCGGCCGGCGACGAGGACGCTCCGCCGAGCGGGGAGAATGGGTGAGGCGTCGTCCCGACGCCGCCGACCGACCCGAAGGAAGTCCCGTGCCCGACGCCCGCCTGGCCATCCCTGCCGACGACCCGGACGCCGTCGTCTCCGAGCGCGACCTCGAGACGCTCGCGGAACAGCTCGGGCGCACGCCGCGCGGTGTCGTCGGCATCGCCGCGCGGTGCGTGTGCGGGCGTCCGCTCGTCGTCCGCACGGCGCCGCGGCTCGAGAACGGCACGCCGTTCCCCACGACCTTCTACCTCACGAGCCCGGGCGCGGTCGCGGCCGCGTCGACGCTCGAGGCGAACGGCGTCATGAAGGAGATGTCGGAGCGGCTCACCGAGGACGAGGAGCTCGCCGCCGCCTACCGGCGCGCGCACGAGCACTACCTCGCGCAGCGCGAGGCGCTCGGCCACGTCGAGGAGATCGACGGCATCTCGGCGGGCGGGATGCCCACGCGCGTGAAGTGCCTGCACGTCCTCGTGGGCCACGCGCTCGCGGCCGGCCCGGGCGTCAACCCGCTGGGCGACGAGGCGCTCGAGCGCGTGCGCGACGTGTGGCGCCCCGACCGCTGCACCTGCTGACCGCGTGGCACGCTTGGACGCATGACCTCTGGCTCCACCTCTCCGCTCACCCGGGACCCGGGCGCGACCACCGCGCCGGCCACCTCGCCCGCCCCCGTCCCGCCCGGCGCCTCGCGCGTGGCGGCGATCGACTGCGGCACCAACTCGATCCGCCTCCTCGTCGCCGACGTCGACCCGCAGGCCGGGACGCTCGTCGACCTGGACCGCCGCATGGAGGTCGTCCGGCTCGGCCAGGGCGTCGACCGCACGGGCCGCCTCGCCCCCGAGGCGCTCGCGCGCACGCTCGACGCCGCGCGTCGCTACGCGCAGGTGATCGCCGACCTGGGCGCGACGCGGACGCGCTTCGTCGCGACGTCGGCCACGCGGGACGCCGAGAACCGCGACGAGTTCGTCGCGGGCGTCCTCGACGCGCTCGGCGTCGAGCCCGAGGTCGTCTCGGGCGAGGAGGAGGCGGCGCTGTCGTTCCGCGGGGCGACGTCGACCGTCGCGGCCGTGCGCCCCGGCCCCTACGTCGTGGTGGACCTCGGCGGCGGCTCGACGGAGCTCGTGCTCGGCACGACGACGCCCGACGCCGCGTACTCGATGGACGTGGGGTGCGTGCGCATGACGGAGCGGCACCTGCGCTCCGACCCGCCGACCCCTGCGGAGGAGGAGGCGGCCCGTGCGGACGTGCGGGCCGCGCTCGACGACGCGGCCCGCGTGGTGCCGCTCGGGCAGGCGGCGACGCTCGTCGGGCTCGCCGGGTCCGTCACGACGGTCACGGCCCACGCGCTCGGCCTCGCCCGGTACGACCGCGACCGGATCAACGGGTCCGTGCTGCCGGTCGACACCGTGCTCGCGGCCTGCGACGACCTGCTGCACCGCACGCGCGCCGAGCGCACCGCCCTGGGGTTCATGCACCCCGGGCGGGTCGACGTCATCGGCGCGGGCGCGCTCGTGTGGTCGGAGGTCGTGCGCCGCGTGCGCGACGACGTCGCCGCCGCGGGCGGGTCGCTCACCGAGGTCGTGACGAGTGAGCACGACATCCTCGACGGCATCGCCTGGTCGCTCGCCTGACCCGGGGCCGCCCCGACGGCCCTTCCTGCCCGACCGCCGAGCCCGGCGTCGCGGCACCGGACACGCCGGTGCCCGCGGCCCGGGCTCCGGCGTGTCCGCGCGAGGGGCGTGTCGTGTGCACGGTACTGCGCATCGCGCGGTAGTGTGCATCCCGTGATCCCGGTGGCCGAGCACCGGGACGGACCGGGGCCACGCCCGACGGAGGGACGGATGGACACCACGCAGCTGCTCAAGGGGGTGCTCGACGCGGCGGTGCTCGCCGCGGTCGAGGCCGAGGACGGGTACGGGTACGACGTCGTGCGGCGCCTGCGCGCGGCGGGGCTCGAGGACGTGGGGGACGCGTCCGTGTACGGGACGCTGCGGCGCCTGTACGCGGGCGGGGCGCTGACCACCTACGTCGTGCCGTCCGACGCCGGGCCGCACCGCAAGTACTACGGGATCAACCCGCAGGGCCGGGCCATGCTCGACCTGCACCGCAAGGAGTGGCAGACGTTCGCGGGCACCGTGTCCGCGCTGCTGCGGACCGGAGAGGTGGCCGCCTGATGAGCACGACGACCCCCGCGCAGCCGCCCGCCGGCGCGCCCGTCGGACGGGCCTTCTACGGGCACGTCCACGCCTACGCCCAGCAGGTGCGCGCGCACCTCGCCGACCTGCGCCCCGACCAGGTCGAGGAGCTCGCCGACGGGCTCGAGGCCGACCTCGCCGAGGCGGTCGTCGACGCGCCCGGCGCGCTCCCGCGCCGAGCCCCCGCTTCGGCGTCGTCCGACGGCGCTCCGGCCGGCACGGACGGCACGGATGGCGCGGGGGCGCTCGACGACACCGGCCTCGACCTCGTCGCGTTCTTCGGTCCGCCCGCCGAGTACGCCGCCGAGCTGCGCACCGCGGCCGGCCTGCCTCCCGTCGCCCCGGGCGCCGCGCGGGGCCCGCGCCCCGGGCTGCGCCGTCGGCTGGCCGGGCTCGGCGAGATGCTCGCGGCGGACTGGCGCGCGGGGTGGCAGCCCGTCACCTCGTCGCCGCAGTGGGCCTCGACGGCCGAGTTCCTGCGCGCCCTCACGCCCGCGTGGTGGGTCCTGCGCGGCTGGGTCGTGGCGACGCTCCTGCTCGCCCTGGTCGCGGGATACCAGGTGGCCGTGCTCCCGCCGGACCTGTCCGCGCGCGTCGTCGTGCTGATCGCGGTCGTCGTGAGCGTGCAGTGGGGCCGGGGCCGGTGGCTGCCCACCCGCGGGCTGCGGAAGGTCGGCCGTCCGCTGTCGGTCGCCGCGGCCGTCGCGGCCGTGCCCGCCGTCCTCGTCGCCGCCTCGGCGAGCGCGTCGAGCCCGTACGCGTGGGACCGCGGCTACGAGCAGGGCCGCAGCGACGCGAGCAGCGGCCTCGTGAGCAGCGTGTCGTTCGGGAGCGGGGACTCCCCGGGCACGGCGGGCGTGTGGGTCGACGGCGCGCAGGTGTCCAACCTCTTCGTCTACGACGCGGCGGGCGAGCCGCTCCGCGACGTCCAGGTCTTCGACGACCGCGGCCGCCAGGTCCGCACGATCACCGAGGAGGGTGCCTCCGGGGCGTGGGCGGTGCCCGACGTCGAGGGCACGTGGTACTTCCAGCCCGCCCTGGCGACGGACGGGCGCGAGCGATGGAACGTCTACCCGCTGCGCGCGGTCGCCGAGGAGGACGTCGAGTACCCCGAGGGCGACGGCCGCCCCGTCCCGGCGACGGGGACGCGCACGCGCGACATGCCGTGGCCGTTCCTCCAGGCACCGACCGCGGTGCCGTCGAGCGTGGGGACGGGGGAGACGTCGTCGGGCACGGGCGGGGCCAGCGACGCGCCGGCCGACGAGCCGGCCGAGGGTGACCCGGCGCCGTCGCAGGAGGCCCCCGCGACCCCGCCCGCGGGCGGGGTGCCGCCCGCACCGACCGGCCCGACGCCCGTCGTCGGCGCGATCGGCTGACCGGCAGGCGCGGGGTGGTGCGCCGACGGCGGACGTCGGCGCACCACCCCGGTCCCGGGCCCTGCGGAATGTCGCCTCTGCCCGCGTGTGCCCGCCTCTGCCCCCGTCCGGCCGCGCGGCGTGGGGCGCGTCACGCCCGTCAGGCGGACGCTCCGGCTCGCCTGTGCCGCAACCGGTAATACTCTGGAACCATGCCTCAGAATGACCTGACCTCGGTCAGCCGTGCCCAGACCGCTTCGCCGCGGCCCCGCAAGGTGCCCCGCGTCGTCGTCCTCGGCGGCGGCTCCGTGGGTCTGTACGCCGCCCGCCGGCTGCGCAAGAAGCTCGGTCGCCGCGAGGCGGCGATCGTCGTCGTCGACCCGCGCCCGTACATGACGTACGCGCCGTTCCTCCCCGAGGCGGCCGCGGGCTCGATCGACGGCCGCGACGTCGTCGCGCCGCACCGCCGTGCGCTCAAGGGCGTCGACGTGCTCCAGGGCAAGGTCGTCGCGATCGACCACACCGACCGCCGTGTGACGATCCACCCGGAGGAGGGCGACGACTACTCGGTCACGTACGACCACCTGATCGTCGGCCTCGGCTCGGTGTCGCGCACGCTGCCCATCCCGGGCCTGGCGGAGAACGCGATCGGCTTCAAGAACGTGGAGGAGGCCATCGCGGTCCGCAACCACGTGCTCAACCGCATGGACGTCGCGTCGTCCACGTGGGACGAGAAGCTGCGTCGCCGCATGCTCACGTTCACGTTCGTCGGCGGCGGGTTCGCGGGCATCGAGGCGCTCGCCGAGATCGAGGACATGGCCCGCTACGCGACGCGCAACTACGCGACGATCGAGGAGAAGGACCTCCGCTTCGTCATGATCGAGGGCGCGGGCCGCATCCTGCCCGAGCTCAGCGAGCCCATGGCGCAGTACGCGCTCGACGAGCTGAAGAAGCGGGGCATCGAGTTCCACCTCAGCACGTTCCTGTCGTCGTGCGTGGACGGCCACGTCGTCACGTCGACCGGGGTCGAGTTCGACTCCGACACGATCGTCTGGACCGCGGGCGTCAAGGCGAACCCGGTCCTCAAGGAGTCGTCCGACCTCCCGGTCGACAAGCTGGGCCGCATCACCGTGCTGCCGACGCTCCAGGTCGCGGACGCCGACGGCAACGTCGTGCCGAACGCGTGGGCCGCGGGCGACTGCGCCGCCGTCCCGGACGTGCTGAACCCGGGCAAGTTCTGCCCGCCGAACGCGCAGCACGCCATCCGCGAGGCCACGCGCCTCGCCGACAACCTCGCGCTCGAGCTGCACGGCGAGCCGCCGGTCGAGTACCGCCACAAGAGCGTCGGTACGGTCGCGTCGCTGGGCCTGTACAAGGGCGTCGCGGAGCTGTTCGGCGTGTTCAAGCTCCGCGGGACGCTCGCGTGGCTCATGCACCGCAGCTACCACGTCATGGCGATGCCGACGGGGAACCGCAAGATCCGCATCTTCATCGGCTGGATCGGCCAGTTCCTCATGGGCCGCGAGCTCGTGTCGCTCGGCTCGCTGCACGACCCGCGCGCGGAGTTCCGCGCCGCGTCCGTCCCGCCCAAGAAGGACGGCGACCCGGTCAAGCAGACCGCGCAGGGCTCGGCGGCCGCGGCGGAGTCCGGTGCGGGCACCGTCGACGCCGACGACCGGACGCCGGCGGCGAAGGCCTCCTGAGGTCGCGGCCGGGCCCCGGCCCGGCCGTCGTGCCCGACGCCGAGGGGCGAGCCGCGCGTGCGGCTCGCCCCTCGTCGCGTCCGGGTCCCGAGCGGGCGCCCGTCGTGCCGACGGGCCCGGGGAGCCCCGCGCGCGCGGTAGATTCGGCCCGCGCCCCCATGGCCCAACTGGCAGAGGCGGCCGGCTTAAACCCGGCGTGTTCCGGGTTCGAGTCCCGGTGGGGGCACCATGCCGACGGGCGGTCGGCTCCGAGGCGCCAGGGCTCCCCGGGCTAGGACAGCCCCGTCGGGCCCTCCGGCTCGGCCGGGGGAGCGGCCTCCTGGCCGAGGATCACGACGGTGCCGTCCGGGTCCTGCACGCGCGCGACGCGCTCGCCCCACGGCTGGTCCGCGGGCGGCTCCAGGACGGGCACGCCCGCGGCCGCGAGGTGCTCGACGGCGCGGTCGCAGTCGTCGACGTACACCCACAGCACGACGCGGGTGTCCGCCGGAGGCGGGTCGCCCTGCCCGAGCCCGAGCGGTGACCCGCCCACGCGCAGGCTCACGTAGACGGGCGGGCCGTCGTCGGGGAACGCGTACTCGACCGTCCCGCGCAGCAGGTCGCGGTAGAAGCCGAGGGACCGGTCGAGGTCGGCCACGGTGAGGACGGGGAAGAGGCTGCGGAACACGGTCGCTCCTCGGTGCGCTCGGCGGGTCCTCCCATCGTGCGCCTCGTGCTCCGGGCGCGCGCTCCGTGCCCGGGCCGCCGTGCCTCAGCGCGCGAGCAGCTCCTCGGTCGTGGTGCCCGGGACGGACAGCGTCACGCGCGTGCCCCACGGGTCGTGCACGACGACGGAGCGGCCGTCGTCCGCGTGCTCCAGCCCGCGGGCGCGGAGGCGCGCGACGAGCGCGTCGAGGTCCTCGCGGCCCGGCACCGTGACGGCGACGTCGCCGAGACCGAGGCTCGCGGCGCGGGGCCCGGCGCCCGCGCTGTTCCACACGTTCATCGCGACGTGGTGGTGGTACCCGCCCGCGGACGCGAAGAGCGCCCCGCTGTACCCGGTGAGCGTCGCCTCGAAGCCGACGGCGTCGACGTAGAAGGCGTGGGCGGTCGCGACGTCGCCCACCTGCAGGTGCACGTGACCGACGCGGCCCGCGAGCGAGGGGCCGGCGTCGAACGTCTCCTGGTCGAGGTGCGTGCGCAGGTAGGCGTTCGGGTCGAGGAACGTCGTCGTCATGAGGATCTGACCGTGCTCGCGCACCCACGTCTCGCGGGGGCGGTCGGTGTAGAGCTCGACGCCGTTGCCCTCGGGGTCGGTGAAGTAGAACGCCTCGCTGACGAGGTGGTCGCTCGACCCGACGAAGGTGCCGCGGCGGTCCTGCGCGGCGCGGTAGACGGTCGCGGCGAGGCTCGGGCCGTCGTCGAACAGGAAGGCCGTGTGGAACAGGCCGGCCTGGCGCGGGTCGACGGGCGGCAGCCCGGGCGTGTGCACGAGGCGCAGCATGGGTGTGCGGCCGCGGCCCAGCACACGATGCACCTCCGCGCCGCGCGACCGCTCCTCGAGCGGGGCGAGGGCGAACGCGCCCGTGTAGTACGAGGTCATGAGCTCGAGGTCGCCCACGCGCAGCGTGACGGCGTCCATGCTCGTGGACGGGGACAGGAGGCGGTCGGTCGGCGTGCCCGGCGTGCTCGTGGTCATGTCTGCTCCAACTTGTTGTCGCTACAACTATATTCCCACACCGTGGCGAGGGCTCCCGCACCGGCGCCGTCCTTGCTAGGGTCGGCGCGAACCACGCGGGGCGTCCTGCCCGGGCCACGGCCCGGGCCGAGGGACTGAGACGAGCGGTACGGCCGCCCGGACCCGTCGAACCTGATCTCGCTAGCACGAGCGGAGGAACGTGGGCATGACGACGCCTGCTGCCATCACCCTGAACCCTGTCCTCGCGGACGACCCGACCGCGCTCGTCCGGCAGGAGGAGACCGGCTTCACCGCCGACCTCGCCCGCCGGTACGCGGACCTCTTCGAGACGTTCTACGACCACCCCTTCCTGGCCGGGCTGCGCGACGGCTCCGTCGAGCCCGCCGCGGTCCGCCACTACGTGGGCCAGGACCACCAGTACCTCACGGCCTACCTGCGCTGTTACGGCCTCGGCATGGCCCTCGCGCCCGACCGGTCCTGGGCGGCCTACTTCCACGACAAGGCCGGCTTCCTCCTCGACGACGAGTCGCACGCGCACCACGCGATGTGCGACTTCCTCGGCGTGACGTACGAGGAGGCGCAGACGCACCGCCTCGCGCCGAGCGCGCAGGCCTACGTCGACCACATGACGGCGGCCGGCCGCGACTCGCTCGGCGTGCTGCTCGCCGCGCTGCTGCCGTGCCCGTGGACCTACATCTGGTCCGCGCGGCGCTTCTGGCTCGGCGAGCGCGAGACGACGCCCGGCGCCCTCGGCGACGACCACCCGCTCGCGGGCTGGTGGCAGTTCTACGCGGCCGAGCGCACCGAGGACGTCCTCACGGACCTGCGCGCACGCCTCGACGCGCTCGCTGCGGACGCGGGCGAGGCGGAGCGCGCGCGCATGGAGCGCGCGTTCGAGCTGAGCTGCCGCCACGAGATCCGCTTCTGGCAGATGGCCTGGTCGCTCGAGCGCTGGTGACCCGTCCGGCCGGGCGCGCGGCCGGCGTCGCGTCGTGCGCCCGGCCTTACGCCAGCAGCAGATACCCACCCGGGCGCCTCGGCACCCGGGTGGGCCGCGGGTAGCGTGAACGCATGGACGCGACGAGCGCGGTGCCGGGCACGCTGCCGGACGTGGTGCCGGACGGGGTGACGCCGAGCCCCCGCTCCCGGGCGGGCGGACGGGCGGAGCCCCTCCTGCGCCACGTCATCGGGGGGATCCTGCGGCGGGCGCGGCTCGCTCAAGGGCGCACGCTCGTCGACGTCGCGGCCGCCGCGCGCGTCTCCACCGCCTACCTGTCCGAGGTGGAGCGCGGGCGCAAGGAGGCGTCGTCCGAGGTCCTCGCCGCCGTGTGCGGCGCCCTCGGCCTGCGGCTCGTCGACCTCGTCGCCCGCACGGGCGAGGAGCTCCGGCCGCTCGCGCCCGTCCGCGTGCTGTCCTCCGCGCGAGAGCGCGGTGCCCTCTCCGCGCCACGGCAGGTCGCCCCGGTGGGCGAGCCCGTGCGGGACCTCCCCGTCGCCGAGACGCTCCGACGTCCGACGGCGCGCGCCGGCGACGTCCTGCTCCTCGCGGCCTGAGCGGCGGTCCCGTCGCACCGCGTGTCGTGCGGGGGCCGGGCGCCGTGCGCGCCGCTACCGTCGGTCCATGACGGAGCCGCAGACCGCGCACGGCACGGCAGCCCAGGACGTCCCGGCCCTCCAGGACCTCGTCGACGACGCCGCGTTCCTCTCCCACGAGCACCAGCTCCACCTGACGGACCTCCACGGCGACGACGCCTGGGCCGCCGACCTGACCACCGGGGTCTTCACCTTCACCGCGCCCGACGGCGGGACCGCGACGTGCCACCTCCAGTTCCTCGGCACGGCCGCGCCCGGGCCGGGCACGTGGATGTGGGCGTGGCAGAACGTCAACGGCTTCCCCGATGCCGTGCTCACCGCCGCCGAGAGCACGCGCGGGACCGGGCTGCGCGAGGCCGCCGAGCCGGAGCTCCCGCTCGCCGACGACCTCGCCCACCGGCTCGCGCTCGCGGCCAAGGCCGTGACGGGCTCGTTCCCCCACTACAGCGCCCCCGTCGGCGGCGGCACGCGGGCGTGGTTCCTCCTGGACGACGCCGACCTCGCCCTGCCCGCCCCGAGCGTGCCGCGCGTCGTGCGCACGCTGAGCGAAGGGCTGCTGTCCGTCACGGTCGTCGACCACCGGCGCGCCGTCGCGTCCTACGCGAGCGCACGTGGCCTGCCGGCCGTCGAGGACGGGACCGGCGCCGTCGTGCTGGACGTGCCCGACGGCACCGTGACCGTGCGGTTCGACGAGCGCGGACGGATCGCGGGCATCTCCGCGTCGTCCCGACGGATCGCCGCGCCCGAGGCCGCCGCGCCCCTGGGCGCCGAGCCCCTGGCCACCGAGCCGGAGGCCGCAGCGGCGGAGCCCGAGGCCGCGGCGGCGGAGCCCGCGGCGGCGGAGCCCGCGGTGCCGGAGCCCGCCGCGGCAGACCCTGCGGCCTCCACGCCGACGGCGCCCGCGCTCACCGTCCCGGAGCCGCCGGCGGGCGAGCCGGCCGTGCCGGAGCCTGCGCCCGCGGAGCACGAGCCCGCCGCGCCCGAGCCGACGCCCGCCGAGGCGGCACCCGAGCCGCGCCGCCGGTCGTGGTTCCGACGACGCGGCTGACGACGCCCGGGTCACCCCCGCGGTCGGGCGTCACGCCGCCGCGGCGAGCTTGCGCGAGGTGACGACGGCGTCCGCGACGCCGTACTCCACGGCCCGGCGCGCGGTGAGCACCAGGTCGCGGTCGGTGTCGGCGCGCAGGCGCTCGACGGTCTGGCCCGTGTGCCGCGCCAGCACCTCCTCCGTCTCGGACCGGATCCGGAGGATCTCCTCTGCCTGGATCGACAGGTCCGAGATCGTGCCCTCCCCGCCGCCCGACGGCTGGTGCAGCAGGACGCGCGAGTGCTCCAGCACGAACCGCTTGCCCGGCGTCCCCGCCGCGAGCAGGACCGCCGCGGCCGAGGCCGCCTGGCCCATGCAGATGGTCGAGACGTCGCAGCGGACGAACTGCATCGTGTCGTAGATCGCCATGAGCGCCGTCGCGGAACCGCCCGGGGAGTTGATGTACAGCCCGATCTCCTGGTCCGGGGCGTCCGACTCCAGGTGCAGGAGCTGCGCCATGACGACGTTCGCGACGCCGTCGTCGATCTCGGTGCCCAGGAACACGATGCGCTCGGACAGCAGGCGGGAGAAGACGTCGAACGCGCGCTCGCCCAGCGGCGTGCGCTCGACCACGGTCGGGATCGTGTAGCTCGCCATCACAGACCCACCTTCCGGGCCGCGCGGGCGGGGCGGACGTCGTCGACGCTCTCGACGATCCGGTCGACCATCCCGTACTCGAGCGCCTGCTGCGCCGTGAACCAACGGTCGCGGTCGGAGTCGTCGGCGATGGTCTCGACGGACTGCCCGGTGCTCTCCGCGAGCAGCCGGTGCATGAGCCCCTTGGTGTACACGAGGTTCTCCGCCTGGATCGCGATGTCGACGGCGGTGCCCCCGATCCCGGCCGACGGCTGGTGCATCATGATCCGCGCGTGCGGCAGCGCGAACCGCTTGCCCGGCGTCCCCGCGCACAGGAGGAACTGGCCCATGCTCGCGGCGAAGCCCATCGCGACGGTCGACACGTCGTTGGGGATGAGCCGCATCGTGTCGTAGATCGCGAGGCCGGCGCTCACCGAGCCGCCGGGGGAGTTGACGTAGAGCGCGACGTCCGCGCGCGGGTCCTCCGCCGAGAGCAGGAGGAGCTGGGCGCACAGGCGGTTCGCGACGGCGTCGTCCACGGCCGTGCCGAGGACGACGATGCGCTGGTGGAGCAGGCGCGTCGTGAGCTGGTCGTCGAACGACGAGGCCGCCGGGGCGGCGGCCTCCGCGCGCGGGGTCCGGTGGTGGTCGCCGACGGCGGGTCGGCCGGTCAGGTGCGTGGTCATGCGACCACCCTGCGCCCGGCCGGGCCCCGTGAGGAGGCCGATCTGCCGTCGGCACATTCGCCGACGGCAGATCGGCCGTCGCCGGGCTATCTGATGGGCCAGTCCCGGTGCTCGACCACGATGCCGCTCGGTGCAGGGCTGATCGTCACGTAGACCTTGGCCGTGGCCCGCGTGCCGTACGGGTTGCCCAGGATGCACCCGAGGTCGACGTAGCCGCCCGCGCTGAGGTGCTCGGTCCACGTGAAGCTGCCGATGCGGTTCCCGTCGTAGTAGCACGCGAAGGTGTAGGTGCCGGAGGGGAACGTCGCGTTCGCGTTGACGCGGAAGACCGTGCAGACGCTGGTGTTCTGGCAGTCGCCCCACGAGCCGGTGGCCTTCCCTGGCCCACGCGTCACCCAGATGGTCGGCGGGACCGGGCGAGGGTCGGTGCGGTGCGTCGCCCAGCCGCTCCACGGCCCGCACCCGGCGGCGTTGCACGCCTGCGCCCGGAGGCGGAACGTCTGGTCGTAGTCGTTCCCGACGTCGACCGTCTGCCCCGAGCCGCTGGACCCGCCCTCGATCTGCCAGTTGTAGCGCGAGACGCCGTTGCCGCCGTTCGACGAGGGCGCGGAGATCGAGAAGCGGCCCGAGGTCGCGCTCAGTCGGGACACGGACACGCCCGGTTCGCTGGGCTTGCCGTACGCGCTGATCTGCCCCGACGCCGGGCTCGACGTGGACGTGCCGCCCTTGTTCGTCGCGGTGACGGTGAACGTGTAGTTCCCGGCGGGGAGGCCCGTGAAGTCGACGGACGTACCGTCGACGTCCCTCTTCGCGCCCCCGGGCGACGCCGTGACGGTGTACTTCGTGATCGGGCTGCCGTTCGCGTCGGCGGCGCCCCACGACACGCGCGGGATGCCGCTGTCCTGCCCGCCGCCGCCCACGTTCTGCACGCTCGGCCGGGGCGGAGCCTCGGGGCGCCCGTAGGGGACCACGGCTGCGGACGCCGCGCTCTCCGCCGTCCGGCCCGCCTTGTTCTCGGCCGTCACCGTGAACGTGTACGACGACTCGTTGTCGAGGCCCGTCGCCTGGTGGCTCGTCGCGGTGAGGGAGAGCGCGGCGCCGTCGCGGGAGCCGTTCTTGTACCGCTGCAGGGTGTAGCCCTTGATCGCGTCGCCGTTCTCGAACGGCGCCTTCCACGACACGTCGATCGAGCCGCCGTTGAGCGGCGAGTCCGCGGCGCGGACCGCGCTCGGCGTCTCCGGGACGTCCGGCAGGCCCGCCGGGATCTCCTCGGCCGAGTACTCGCCCCAGTCCGAGGGGTCGGGGGCGAGGTTGTTCGCCCGGACCCGGACGCTGTACGCGGTGCCGTTCTCGAGCCCGTTCCACACGTACTGGGTGCCCGAGAGCGCCGTGACCTGGACGGCGCCGCCCTTCGGCGCCGGGGAGATCTCGAGGTCGACCGTCTCGATCGGC
>NZ_JBMVFX010000033.1:0-40366 GCF_049538415.1 Cellulosimicrobium sp. AB352
CTGCGCCTCGGTGTTCGCCTGCTCCAGCAGCGCGTCCACGTCGGCGTTCTCGTCGGTGAGGACGGCCTGGACGACGGGGTCGAGCAGGGCGTAGATCTCCTGCGTCTTCTGCGACGGCTCACCCACGAGCGGCAGGTCGAACATCGTGTCCGTGTAGCTCGTCATCTGGTCGAGCGGGACGTTGATGTAGTCCTTGATCCACTCCTGGTTCTGCTGGTACTGCTCCGGGGAGAACATCGGCAGGACCGGGGTGCCGACGGGCTGGTCGTTCGCGACGAGCGTCTCGGCGTCGGCGACGGCGCGCTTCTCGTCGACGAGCTTGCCGAGGTAGAAGAAGTCGATCCACTTGATCGCGGCCTCCTTCTTCGCCTCGTCCACGTCCGCCGGCATCGCGGCGAGAGTGCCGCCGGTGAGGACGCCCGCGTCGTCGCCCTCGAGCGGCAGCGCCGCGAGGCCGTAGGTGGCGGGGTCGATCGCGTTCGTCTGGACGAGCGACGTGAAGACGTCCGAGCCCGACGTGTACATGGCGACCTGGCCCGCGGCGAACGCCTGGTTCATGGTCCCCCAGTCGAGGAGGAAGTTGCTCCCGAGGGAGTTGTCCTCCCAGCGCATGGCCTGGAGCCACTCGAGCGCTTCCTTGGTGCCGTCGTTCGTGAGCGTCGACGTGGCGGTGCCGTCGTCGGCGACCTCCTGCGTCCGGCCGCCGCGCGCGAACGTGTTGACCGTGAGCTGCCAGCCGCCCGTGTTGTTCTGCGACATCTGCATGTAGCCCGCCACGCCCGGGTTGGCGTCCGCGATCTTCTTCGCGTCCTCACGGACCTCGTCCCACGTGGTCGGCGGCTGGTCGGGGTCGAGGCCGGCGGACTCGAACAGCTCCCGGTTGTAGTGCAGGCCCACGCCGTACACGTTCTTCGCGGGGATCGCGTAGACGTGGCCGTCGGAGCCCGTCCCGGCCTCGAGGATCGCCGGGTTGAACTTGTCGGCGTACGGCAGGGTCCGGAACTGCTCGTCGAGGTCGGCGAGCTGACCGTTCTCGACGAGCGTCTTGGCGTCGGTGAAGGGGATCTCGAAGACGTCGGGCAGCGTGCCGCCGGCGAGCTGTGGGGCGAACGTCGTCGCCTTCCACTCGTACTCCTCCGGCTGCACGTCGATGTCCGGGTTCGCGGCCTCGAACTCCTCGACCTGCGCGTTGAAGGCGTCGATCGCCTCCTGCTCGGAGCCCGGCAGGAGGGACACCACCTTGAGGGTGACCTTCCCGTCGCCGCCCGAGCCGCTGCTCTCGTCGTCGCTGCCCGAGCCGCCGCTCGAGCACGCGGCGAGCGTGCTGAACGCGAGCGCCCCCGCGAGGGTGAGGGCGGTCGCCTGACGTGTGGACTTCATCGTCGCTCCTGGGTTCCGGTGGTGCTGGGTGGGTTACGGGGTGCTGGGTAGCGGGTGCGGGTCGGGGGGCCGGGGCCCCGCGGCCCGGGTTCTCGTGGCGGTCGCCGCGGTCAGGCCCGGAGCCAGACGGCGGTGTCGGTGGGCAGGCGCGCCGCGCCCGGCGCGTCGCTCGCGCGGGACACGCTCCCGGGCGCGTCGCTGCGCAGGAGGACCTCGGCGTCCGCGGGGAGCGGGACGTCGTCGGGCCCGAGGTTGACGACGCACGCGACCGCGCGTCCGTCGCCGTCACCGTCGCCGGGAGCCTCGCGGGCGAAGGCGAGCACGTCGTCGCCGAGCACGACCCCGCCGAGGGAGTCGAGCCAGCGGAACCCGCCGGCCCGGAGCGCGGGCTCGGCCCGGCGGGTCGCGAGGACGCGCCGGTAGAGCGTGAGCACCGAGGTCTCGTCGCCGGTCTGCGCCTCGACGGAGAGCTCGCCCCAGCCGTGCGGCTGGGGCAGCCAGGGCGCCGCCCCGCCGTCGGGCCCGAAGCCGTGGCTCGTGCCGCCGCGCGTCCACGGGAGCGGGACGCGGCAGCCGTCGCGGCCCGGGTCGACGCCGCCGGACCGCGCGTGCATCGGGTCCTGGATCGCGTCGAGCGGGAGGTCCTCCACCTCGGGCAGCCCGAGCTCGTCCCCCTGGTAGAGGTACAGCGAGCCCGGCAGCGCGGCGGAGAGCAGCGCGGCCGCGCGGGCCCGACGCCGCCCTGTCGCCAGGTCCGTCGGCGTGCCGAACCGCTTGGTGGCGAATGCGAACGAGCTGTCCTCGCGCCCGTAGCGCGTCACGGGTCGGGTCACGTCGTGGTTGGACAGGACCCAGGTCGCGGGGGCGGCGACCGGCGCGTGCGCGTCGAGCGTGGTCTGGACCGACTCGCGCAGCGCCTTCGCGTCCCACGGGCGGGCCATGAAGTCGAAGTTGAACGCCGTGTGCATCTCGTCCGGGCGCAGGTACCGGGCGAACCGCTCCCGGTCCGCGAGCCAGACCTCGCCCACGAGCACGCGCGGCTCGTCGTACGCGTCGGCGACGGCGCGCCAGCCGCGATAGATGTCGTGGAGCTCGTCGCGGTCGACGTGCGGGTGCTCGCCGGGGCCGGGGTGGTCCGGGACCTCGGGCAGGGCCGGGTCCTTGACCAGCTGCGCCGCCGAGTCGATGCGGATGCCCGCGGCGCCGCGGTCGAACCAGAACCGCAGGATGTCCTCGTGCTCGCGGCGCACGTCGGGGTGGTCCCAGTTGAGGTCGGGCTGCTCGGGCGCGAACACGTGGAGGTACCACTCGCCGGGCGTGCCGTCGGGGTTCGTCGTGCGCGTCCACGTGCCGCCCTGGAACTCCGAGACCCAGTGCGTCGGGACCTGCGACCCGTCCTCGCCCCGGCCCGGGTGGAACCAGAAGCGCTCGCGCTCGGGCGAGCCGGGGCCGGCCGCGAGGGCCGCGCGGAACCACTCGTGCTCGGACGAGACGTGGTTCGGGACGACGTCGACGATCGTGCGGATGCCGAGCGCGCGGGCCTCCGCGATGAGCTGCTCGGCCTCGGCGAGCGTGCCGAACTGCGGGTCGATCGCGCGGTAGTCGGCGACGTCGTAGCCGCCGTCCGCGAGCGGGGACACGTACCAGGGGGTGAACCAGATCGCGTCGACGCCGAGGTCGCGCAGGTAGCCGAGGCGCTGGCGCACGCCCGCGAGGTCGCCCGTCCCGTCGCCGTTGCCGTCCGCGAAGCTGCGCACGTACACCTGGTAGATCACGGCGCTGCGCCACCAGTCGGGCGACGAGGCCGCCGGCCGTGCCGCCGCCGCGGGGGCCGCGTCGGGGGTGGGCGCGCCGTCGGCGGCTCGGGGGTGGTCGTTGCTCACCGCGTCCTCTTCCGTGAGTGCGTGGCCGGGTGGTCGGGGTGGTCGCCCCGTCAGGTCGGCGCACGACGTTCGATGCAGTCCGGGTTGGTCCCGGGATGGTCCCGGGATGGTCCCGGGACGGCCGTCGTGCACCGGGTGCCGACCGCGCCGTCGGGCATGACAGTAACTAGTCGACATCATCCGCGCAAGAACCTGACAGCAGCGTTATCGAAAAGCTATCTCGACGTGTCCAGACCGCGACGGGGGTCAGCCAGAGGCGAGACCGGCCCCGCTGCAGGGCAGACGACGAGGGCCCCGGCCCGGCGCGCACGAGGCGGCCGGGCCGGGGCCCAGGAGGAAGAGGGTGCGGTCAGGCGACCGTCGCGTCACGACCCGTCGGGCGCGCGGCGGCCGTCGAGCCGCGCACGACGAGCTCCGGCTCGAAGAGCAGCTCGTCGCGGGAGACGTCGGCGCCCGCGATCATGCCGGCGAGCAGGTCGACGGCCGCGCGGCCCATCGGCTCGATCGGCTGGCGCACGGTCGTCAGCGCGGGGTCCGTCGAGTTCATGAGGTTCGAGTCGTCGTAGCCGACGACGGAGACGTCGGCGGGCACGTCGAGCCCCGCGCGGCGGACGGCGCGGACCGCGCCGAGCGCGAGGGGGTCGCTCGCGCACACGATCGCCGTCGCGCCGGCCTCGAGGAGCCGGTTCGCGGCGGCCTGACCGCTCTCGAGCGAGTACTGGCTGTGCACGACGAGCGCCGGGTCCAGCGCGTGGCCGTGCCGCTCGGCGAAGGCCTGCGCGGCGGCGAGCTTGCGCTCGGAGGGCACATGGTCGGCCGGGCCGAGGAGCAGGCCGACCCGCTCGTGGCCGAGGGACAGCACGTGGCCGAGCGCCTGGTTCATGGCGACGAGGTCGTCGCACGAGACGCGGGGGAAGTCGAGGTCCTCGACGGACGCGTTCATCAGCACGACGGGCAGGCCGAGCTTCTCGAGCCGGCGGAAGTGCGCGTGGTCGGCCTGGCGCTCGGCGTAGAAGCCGCCCGCGAAGATCACGCCCGACACGTGCTGCCCCAGGAGCAGGTCGATGTACTCGGCCTCCGTCACGCCGCCCGCCGTGCGGGTGCACAGCACCGGGGTGAACCCCTGCTGCGCGAGCGCGCCCCCGATGACCTCGGCGAACGCCGGGAAGATGGGGTTGACGAGCTCCGGGAGCACGAGCCCCACGAGGCGGCCGCGCTCCCCGCGCAGCTTGGTCGGCCGCTCGTAGCCGAGCACGTCGAGCGCCGTGAGCACCGCGTCTCGCGTGGCCTGCGAGACGCCGGGCTTCCCGTTGAGCACGCGGCTCACGGTGGCCTCGCTGACACCGACCTTGGTGGCGACCTCCGCCAGACGTCTCGACATGCCGTCGACTATACGTCCGGCTGCAAGCGGCTTGCGCGATCCTCCCTGCGGTCAACGCACGTTTGCGGCAGCGCTGTCCGTCCGTCCACAGCCGGGTAGGACCACACGGCGCGGGCCCGATAGGCTCGTTCGGTGTCCTTCCAAAAGGTGCCCACCTCGTCCACGGCGGACCCCGCCGGGATCCTCCCCACCCCGGTGACGCTCGAGCCCGGCGCCGGGACGACCGTCGTCGCGGACGGGACGTCCGTCGTCGCGGACCCCGCCCTGCGCCCCGCGGCGCGCTGGTGGCGGCGCGTCACCGAGGACGCGTTCGGCCTCGACCTCGTGCCCGCCCCGGCGGGCGCCGCGCCCGCCGACGGCACCCCGTCCGTGGTCTTCGCGGTCGACGACGACCTCCCGCCGTCGGGCTACCGCCTCGTCGTCGGCGACGACGGCGTCCGGGTCGGTGCGTCCGACCTCGACGGCGCGCACGCCGCGGCCCAGACCCTGCGCCAGCTCGCCGGCCCCGCCGCGTTCCGTCGTGCTCCCGCCGTGACGGGCGCGGGCGGTCGCTCCACGCTCGCGCTCCCCCACGTCGCGATCACCGACCACCCGCGGTTCGCGTGGCGCGGCGTGCTGCTCGACGTCGCGCGCCACTTCCTGCCGAAGGCCGACGTCCTGCGGTTCGTGGACCTCGCCGCGGCGCACCGGCTCAACGTGCTCCAGCTCCACCTCACGGACGACCAGGGGTGGCGCGTCGAGATCGCGCGCTACCCCCGGCTCACCGAGGTGGGTGCGTGGCGGAGCGAGTCCGGGCTCGGCACCTGGCGCGCCGGCGTCGCCGACGGCCGTCCGCACGGCGGCTTCTACACGCAGGACGACCTGCGCGAGATCGTCGCGTACGCGCGCGAGCGCGGCGTCACCGTGGTCCCGGAGATCGACGCGCCGGGGCACGTGGAGGCCGCCGTCGCCGCATACCCGGAGCTCGGCACGCGCAAGCGACCGCACGAGGTCCGCACGACGTGGGGCGTGAGCACCGAGGTGCTCGACCCGTCGGAGGAGTCGCTGACGTTCTTCCGGCACGTGCTCGACGAGGTGCTGGAGATCTTCGACGCGCCGTTCGTCGCGATCGGCGGTGACGAGGTGCCCACGACGCTGTGGCGCGAGAACCCCGCGATCGTCGCGCGCGCGCAGGCGCTCGGGCTCGACGACGTCGGCGGGCTGCACGGCTGGTTCCTCGCGCGGCTCGCCGAGCACGTCGCGTCCCGCGGTCGGCGGGCGGTCGTGTGGGACGAGGCGTTCGGCCCCGCGCTCCCGCGCGACGTCGTCGTGACGTCGTGGCGCGGCTGGGCCGTGGGCGCGGACGCGCTCGCGGCGGGCCACGACGTCGTCATGGCGCCCGAGCAGGTCGTGTACCTCGACCACCGCGGCGGCGACACCCCGGACGAGCCCGTGCCGGTCGGGTTCCTCACCACGCTCGACGACGTGTACGCGTTCGAGCCCCTGCCGGCCGAGCTCGCGGGTGCCGCGGACCGCACGGCGGCCGGTCCCGCCACCGCTCCCGCGCCGGGCGCGCTGCTCGGCGGGCAGGCGGAGCTCTGGTCCGAGCACCTCGACTCCGCGCGCCGCGTCGACTACGCCGCGTTCCCGCGCCTCGCAGCGTTCGCCGAGGTCATGTGGTCGCCCGAGGCCGACCGCTCCCCCGGGTCCCCCGCGGCCCGCGCGTTCCACGAGCGCCTCGTCGCGCACCACCTGCCGCGCCTCGACGCGGCCGGCGTGGAGTATCGGCCGCTCGACGGGCCGCACCCGTGGCAGACCCGGCCCGGGGTCGCGGGCTGGCCGCGCGATCGCGCCGAGGAGCTCGCCGCGGGCGGCCTGCGCGGCGTCGGCGGCTGGGTCGAGGGTCGCGACGAGGACGCGGGCGGCCCGGCATGAGCGCCCTCGTGGTGCGCGGGGCGCGCCTCGTCGAGCCCGACGGCGGCCCCTCCGCCCCCGTCGACGTCACCGTGCGCGCGGGCCGGGTCGAGGGCGTCGCGCCCGCGGCCGCGACCGCTCCGGCGGGCGCCGACGTGCTGGACGCGGACGGCCGCCTCCTGCTGCCCGGGTTCGTCGACGCGCACGTGCACGGAGAGGCCGCCGTGCTCGACGACGACGTGCAGCTCGCGATGCTGCGCCAGGGCGTGACGAGCGTCGTCGTCGGGCAGGACGGGGTGTCCTACGCACCCTCGCCGCGCCCGGACGCCGACGGCGGGCCCGCGACGTCGGGCCTGCACGACGCCGCCGCCTGGGCGAGCGGGTACTTCGCGGCGATCAACGGCGAGCACCCGACGTTCCGCGGCGGGTCCGTCGCCGACCTCCTCGCCACGTACGACGGCACGACGCGCGTCAACGTGGGCTACCTCGCCCCGCACGGCACGCTCCGCTACGCGGTGCTCGGCGCCGCCGCGCGCCCCGCGACGCCCGCCGAGACCGACCGCATGCTCGCGCTGCTCGCGTCTGCGCTCGACGACGGCGCGCTCGGCCTGTCGACCGGCCTGGAGTACGTCCCCGCGACGTACGCCGACGAGACCGAGCTCGTCGCGCTCGCGCGCGTGCTCGCGGCGCGAGGACTTCCTCACGTGTCGCACATGCGCGGCTACGAGGACCGGGCCGGGCCGGCCTTCGCGGAGCTCGTGCGCGTCGCACGCACGTCCGGGGTCGCGACCCACGTCTCGCACTACCACGGCCCGGCCGCGGAGCTGCTGGGGTACGTCGACGACGCGCACGCCGCGGGCCTGGACGTCACGTTCGACTCGTACCCGTACCTGCGCGGCTGCTCGATCCTGTCCATGGTGTCGCTGCCGACGTGGCTCCCCATCGCGGACGTCGACGCGACCGTCGCGGCGCTCGCCGACCCGGCGGTGCTCGAGCGCCTGCACCGCGAGCACTTCCCGCACCTGGCCGACCTGTGGCCGCGCGTGACGATGGCCGCGGTCCCGACCGGCCCCGCCGCCGGGGCCGCGGCGGGCCCGGCCGAGGACCTGTCGTGGACCGAGGGCATGACGTTGCCCGACGTCGCCGCGCGCCTGGGGCTGTCCCCCGCCGAGACCGCGGTGCGGCTGCTCGTCGCGACGCGGCTGCGCGCGTCGTGCGTGTTCGCCCAGCCGCCCACGAACTCCCCCGAGTCCGTCCGCGCCCTGCTGCGCCACCGGGCGCACGTGGGCGGGTCCGACGCGATCTACGCGCCGGTCGGGGGCGGCGGCCGCCCGCACCCGCGCGGCTGGGGCGCGTTCGCGCGCTTCCTCGCCGAGCACGTGCGTACGCTCGGGGACTGGACGTGGCACGACGCCGTCACGCACCTGTCCGCGCGGCCTGCCGCGCGCTTCGGGCTCGCCGGGCGCGGCACGGTCGTCCCGGGGGCGGTCGCGGACCTCGCGCTCGTCGACCCCGACCGCGTACGCGACGAGGCGACGTACGAGGACCCGCGCCGCCCGGCGTCGGGCGTGGACGACGTGCTGGTCGCGGGCGTGCGCGTCCTGCGCGACGGCGCGCTCACCGACGCGCTCCCGGGCCGCCCGCTGCGTCCGGGCGCACCGGCGGCGTGACCCGCGCCCTGCCCCCGTCCACGAGAGCCCCGTCCCCGAGGAGGACCCCATGACCGGCACGACGCACGACGCCGCGCGGCCCGCACCCGACCGCCCCTGGGCGCGCGACGTCGTCGGGCCCCGGACCAAGGGGCTGCGGCTCCCGGCCGGGACCACCGTCGCGGACGTGCTCGCGGGCTCGCCGCGCGTCACCGACGACGCGTTCTCCTGGCCGCTGCTCACGCTCGACGACGCGGCGCTCGACCACAACGTCGGCACCGTCGCGCGCGTGTGCGCCGAGCGCGGGGTCGAGCACGCGCCGCACGTGAAGACGACGATGTCGCGCGCGCTCTACGCGCGCCAGGCCGCGGCCGGGGCGTGGGGCGCGACGGTCGCGACGCCGTCCCAGCTGCGCACGGTGCGCGACTGGGGCGTGCCGCGCGTGCTGCTCGCCAACGAGCTGCTCGACCCGCGCGAGATCGCGTCGCTGCGCGACGACCTGGCGCGCGCCGAGGCCGCGGGAGGCGACGACGAGGTGTGGCTGTGCGTCGACTCGCCGCACGGGGTCGACCTGCTCGCCCGCGGGTTCGCCGACGCCCCGACGGCCGTCCGCGCGCGCCTCGGCGTGCTCGTCGAGCTTGGTGTCCCCGGCGGGCGCACCGGCGTCCGCAGCACCGCCGCGGCGCTCGACCTCGCGCGCGCGCTCCGCGCGTCGGGCCTGCGCCTGCTCGGCGCGACGGGGTACGAGGGCTCGGTCGCGGGCGGCACGACCGCCGACGAGCTCGCCGCCGTCGGCGCCTGGTGCGACGGGCTGCGCGCGCTCGGCGCCGCGTTCGTGCGCGAGGGTCTCGCGGGCGTCGAGGAGCCGCTCGTGCTGTCGGCGGGCGGCAGCTCGTTCCTCGACGTCGTGCTCGCCGGGCTGCCCGGCCCGGTCCCCGGCCCGGACGGGCGCGAGGTCGAGGTCCGCGTCGTCGTGCGCTCGGGCGCGTACGTGACGCACGACCACGGCTTCTACTCGCGCACCGACCCGTGGAGCCGCATCCCCGGCGCGGAGCCGCTGCGCGCCGCCGCGACCGTCTGGGGCCAGGTGCTCTCCGTCCCGGAGCCCGGGCTCGCGGTCTGCGGCATCGGCCGGCGCGACGTCTCGTTCGACATCGACCTGCCCGTCGCGCTCTGGCTGCGCTCGCAGTCCGACGACGGCTGGCTCGCCCCGCGCGAGCTCGCCGGCACCCGTGTCACCGCGCTCAACGACCAGCACCTCTACCTCGCGCTGGACGCGGACGAGGTCGGCGGCGGGCAGGTCGGCGGTCCCGCCACCGCCCAGGTCCGCCCGGGCGACGTCGTCGGCTTCGGCATCTCCCACCCCTGCACGACGTTCGACCGGTGGCGCGTCGCCGCCGTCGTGCGGGGCGACGAGGTCGTGGACCTCGCGACGATCGACCTCTGACCCACCCCGACGACCCCGCACGAGACCCGGACACCCAGACGCTCCGAGAGGACCCCGCATGACCACCGAGAAGACCGCGATCTCCACCCCCGACGCCCCGGCCCCCGCGCACACGTTCCACCAGGGCGTGCGCAAGGGACCTTTCGTCCAGGTCTCGGGCCAGGGGCCCGTCGACCCGGCGACGAACGAGTACCTCTACCCCGGCGACGTCGCGGCGCAGACCACGCGCACGCTCGAGAACGTGCGCGCCGTCGTCGAGGCGTCCGGCGCCACGTTCGACGACGTCGTCATGCTCCGCGTGTACCTCACGAAGCGCGAGGACTTCCCGATCATGAACGACGCGTACGGCGCGTTCGTCGCGCAGCACACCACGAAGGGCGTGCTCCCCAGCCGCACCACGGTGTTCACGGGTCTGCCGCGCGAGGAGATGCTCGTCGAGATCGACGCGTTCGCGATCACCGACTGACGCGCCACGCGGCCCGACGCCGCCTCGCCCCGCACCGCGCCGGGGCCCACGCCGCCGCGTGGGTCCCGGCGCGTAGCGTGCCGGGCGGGAGGTGACCGATGCTCGCGACGATCGCGGTGGAGGGCTACCGCTCGCTGCGGAGCCTCGTGCTGCCGCTCGGGCGGCTCACGGTCGTGACCGGGGCGAACGGGACGGGCAAGTCGAGCCTGTACCGCGCGCTGCGTCTGCTGTCCGGGTGCGCGCTCGGCGGCGCCGTCGGCGCGGTGGCCCGGGAGGGCGGCCTGCGGTCGACGCTCTGGGCCGGGCCCGAGCAGGGCGGTCGGGCCGCGCGCGCGGGCGGCCCGGTCCAGGGCATGCGCCGGACGGCGCCCGTCGCGCTGCGCCTCGGGTTCGCGGGGGCCACGCCGGACGACCTGGGCTACGCGGTGGACCTCGGACTGCCGCAGCACCCGGGGTCGGCGTTCGCCCTCGACCCGGAGATCAAGGTCGAGACCGTCTGGTCGGGGCCCGTCCCGCGGCCCGCGACGCTCCAGGTCGAGCGGCGCGGACCGGCCGTCCGCGTGCGCGACGACGCGGGCCGCTGGCAGTCCTCGCCCGCACGCCTGCGGCCCTTCGACAGCGTGCTCACCGAGCTCGTCGACCCGGTGGGCGCGCCGGAGGTCGTCGCGGTGCGCGAGCGCCTGCGGTCGTGGCGCTTCTACGACCAGCTGCGCACCGACGCCGACGCCCCGGCGCGCTCGCCGCAGCTCGGCACCCGCACGCCCGTCCTTGCGCACGACGGCGCGGACCTCGCCGCGGCGCTGGAGACCGTGCGCGACCTGGGGCGCGGCGACGAGCTGGACGACGCCGTCGCCCGCGCCTTCCCCGGCAGCCGGCTCGCGGTGCACGCCGACGACGGCCGGTTCGAGGTCGCCTTCCACCAGGACGGGCTGCTCCGGCCGCTCACCGGCGCCGAGCTCAGCGACGGGACGCTGCGCTACCTGTTCCTCGTCGCCGCGCTGCTCTCGCCGCGACCGCCCGAGCTCCTCGTGCTCAACGAGCCGGAGACGAGCCTGCACCCCGACCTCCTGCCCGCGCTCGGCGCGCTCGTGCACGCGGCGGGCCGCGAGACGCAGGTCGTGGTCGTCACGCACGCGCCGCCGCTCGTCGAGGCGCTGCGCGACGCGGCCGCGTCGGGCCCGGCGGACCTGTCCGGCGCGGACGAGCTCGTGGAGGTCGAGCTCGTGCGGTCACCGTTCGGCGAGACGACGGTCGCCGGGCGCGAGGGGCTCCTCGACCAGCCCGCGTGGGCCTGGCCGAAGCGCTGACGGCGGCACCGTCCCCCGGGAGCCGGCCGAGGGCAGCGGCGAGGGACGCGCCGGTCAGCGCCGCGACGCGACGTGCAGGCTCGTGACGGTCGCCGCGAGGTCGACGAGGCGGGACGCCGTGCGGTCGAGCAGCTCGTCGAGCGCGATGGGCCCGGGCGCGATGCTGAACGCCGCGGCGATCCCGGCCTCGCGCGCCTGGTGGGCGGGCAGCAGCACCCGGCCCGCGAGCACGACGACCGGAGGCCGGTGCGGTGCCTCCGCCGCGAGGGCGCCCATCGCGTCCGCGACCTTCCCGTTGACGGACTGCGAGTCGAACGACCCCTCGCCCGTGACGACGAGGTCGGCGGCGCGGATGGCAGCGGGCAGCCCGACCGCCTCGGCGACGAGGCGCGCGCCCGGCTCGAGCTCGGCGCCGAGGACGCCGACCATGCCCGAGGGCACGCCGCCCGCGGCGCCCGCACCCGCGAGCTCAGCCACCTCGACGCCGGTCTCCTGCGCGAGGACTCCCGCCCAGCGCCGCAGCGCGTCGTCGAGGAACGCCACGTCCGCCGGCTGGGCGCCCTTCTGCGGTCCGAACACGTGTGCCGCGCCCCGCTCGCCGTGCAGGGGGTTGGTGACGTCGACCGCGAGGCGCCAGCGGACCTCGCGCGCCCGTGGGTGAAGGCCGGACAGGTCGAGCCGCGCGACGCGCGCGAGGCCCTCCCCGCCGTCGGGCACGGGCGCGCCGTCGGCGTCGAGGAGCCGCGCGCCGAGACCCGTGAGGATGCCCGCGCCGCCGTCGGTGGACGCCGACCCGCCGAGGCACACGATCACCTCGTCGACCCCCGCGTCGAGCACGGCGGCCGCCGCGGCGCCCGTGCCGCGGGTGTGCGCGTGCAGGGGCTGGAGCGCGACGTCGCTCACCTGGGGCAGCCCGCTCGCCTCGGCGAGCTCGACCACGCCGAGGCGGCCGTCGGCCGAGACCCCGTAGCGCGCGGTGCGGGGACGGCCGATCGCGTCGACCGTGGAGACCTCCCGGGCCGGGACGCCCCACACGGCGAGCAGGGCCTCGAGCGTGCCCTCGCCGCCGTCGGCCATGGGGAGCTCGACGACCTCCGCGTCGGGGACGACGCTGCGCACGCCCGTCGCGACGGCGCGCGCGACGTCGGCGGCGCTCAGGCTGCCCTTGAACGAGTCGGGGGCGACGACGACGCGCAGCGGGCCGTCGGCGCGGGGCCCGGGGACGGGGTTCGGGGTGGTGCTCGGCGTTGAGGACACGCTCGCATCCTAGGCAGGCCGACGCGCGACGGCCCGCAGCGGAAGGGTCGGACCGGACGTGTTCCGCGCCACAGCGCCGGGCGTGCGGGGCCGGTGCTGAGGCACCCGGGGAGGAGCCCGCGTCGTCCGTGAGCGAGTGCTCAGGCGCCCGGGGTGCCCGCCGCGCGTCCCGGCGCGGCGTCCGGGATGTCCGGCTGCGCGGCGCGCAGCCGCTCGAGCAGCTCGCCGAGCGTCGCGAGGTCGGCGTCGTCGAGCGCGCCGCCCACGTACGTCGCGATGGCCCGGGCGTGCGCGCGGCCGGTCGTGCGCTGGAGGTCGCGACCCGCCGGGGTGAGCCGGACGAGC
Organism: Cellulosimicrobium sp. AB352; assembly: GCF_049538415.1. Lineage (NCBI taxonomy): Bacteria > Bacillati > Actinomycetota > Actinomycetes > Micrococcales > Promicromonosporaceae > Cellulosimicrobium > Cellulosimicrobium sp. AB352. The sequence continues at coordinate 13,009 of NZ_JBMVFX010000033.1, forward strand.
GTGCCCCGCGCGTCGTCCGGCGGGGTCGCCCGCTCGACGAGACCGCGCGCCGCGAGCCGGTCCACCATGCGGCTCAGCGAGGGCTGGCTGAGCAGGATGTACGCGTTGAGGTCGCGCAGCCGCATCCCGTCCTCGGGGCCCTTCGTCAGCGAGAACAGCACGTCGTACTCGCGCAGGGTCAGGCCGTCCCACACCGGGTCGGACTGCAGCCGCCGCATGATCGCGACCTGGGCACGGAAGAGGGACTCCCACGTCTCGACGGCGAGGCGCGCGCTCCCGGGGCCCGGCTCGGGGCCCGCGTCGTCGGCGTGCTGCTGCGTCATGTCGCCCCCAGACGGATCGGTCGATGCATTCGCATCGACCCTACCCGCCGGGTGACCGATCAGCGGCCCAGCCGGCGTTCGCGCTGCGAGTACGCGCGCAGCGCGCGCAGGTAGTCGACGCGACGGAAGTCGGGCCAGTACGCCTCGCAGAAGTAGAACTCCGAGTGCGCGCTCTGCCACAGCAGGAAGCCGCCGAGGCGCTGCTCGCCCGACGTGCGGATGACGAGCTCCGGGTCCGGCTGGCCCTTGGTGTAGAGGTGCTCCTCGATGTGCTCGACGTCGAGGTTCTCCGCGAGGTCCTGCAGGCGCGCGCCCGCGGCGGCCTGCTCGCGCAGGTACGACCGCACGGCGTCGGCGATCTCGTGGCGCCCCCCGTAGCCGATCGCGACGTTGACCTGGAGGCCGTCGACGGCGGCCGTGCGCTGCTGGGCGTCGCGCAGCGCCGCCGTGAGCCGCTCGGGCAGCAGGTCGAGCCGACCCATGACCCGCAGGCGCCAGCGGCCCGTCTCGGCGAGGTCGCGCACGGCGTCCTCGATGATGTCGAGCAGCGCCGACAGCTCCTCCTGCGACCGCGACAGGTTGTCGGTCGAGAGCATCCACAGCGTGACGACCTCGACGCCGAGGTCCTCGCTCCAGCCCAGGAACTCCGTGATCTTGTCGGCACCCCGGCGGTGGCCGGTCGCCGTGGACTCCCCGAACGAGCGCGCCCACCGCCGGTTGCCGTCGAGGATGACCCCCACGTGGCGCGGGACGCTCTCGCGCGAGAGGGTCGCCGCGAGGCGACGCTCGTAGAGTCCGTAGACGGGGCGGGGCAGGCGCACGCTGGTTCCTCGGCGATGGGCGGACGGGGACGCCCGGCGGGCGCGCCCCGGTGCGGGGCGCTCGGGCCGAACCCGCACACGCTACCGCTCGTCCGTGCCCGGTCCGGCGGGCCCGGACCGCTCCGCGCGCCCCTGCCCAGGATCTTCACACCGCGAGGCGGGGACCGGTCGCGAACCTACGTTGGCGTAACTTACGATGGCGTAGGTTGGCGTGGGAGCCCCGCGCCGGCCTCTTCCGTGCACGGACACACCACCGAGGAGACGTCGTGGACCGACCGACCGACCGCGACCGCACCCCGAGCGCGCCGCCCGCCGACCCGGGCCCGGCGCACGCACCCGGCACCGACGCGCTCGACTCCGTCCGCGAGAACGTGGGCGACGCGGTCGCGAAGGTCGCCGAGGTCGTCAAGCCGCGCCTGCGCGGCTGGATCCACGCGGGGACGTTCCCCCTCGCGCTCGTCGCGAGCATCGTCCTCGTGCTCGTCGCGCCACCCGTCGCGGGCAAGGTCGCGTGCGCCGTCTTCGGCCTCAGCGCGTGCCTGCTGTTCGGCACGAGCGCGGTCTACCACCGCGGCACGTGGTCGCCCCGCGTCGCGGGCGTGCTCCGCCGCGCCGACCACTCGAACATCTTCCTCATCATCGCGGGCACCTACACGCCCCTCGCCGTGCTCCTGCTCCCCCAGCGGACCGCGACGATCCTGCTCGCGATCGTGTGGAGCGGGGCCCTGCTCGGCCTCCTCGCCCGGATCCTGTGGCTCGACGCCCCGCGGTGGGTGTACGTGCCCATCTACGTCGCGCTCGGGTGGGTCGCGGTGGGCTACATGCCCCAGTTCTGGACGACGACGAACGGCCCGGCGATCGTCTGGCTCGTCGCCGTCGGCGGCCTCGCCTACACGCTGGGCGCCGTCGTCTACGGCATCAAGAAGCCCAACCCCAGCCCGCGCTGGTTCGGCTTCCACGAGATCTTCCACGTGCTCACCGTCGTCGGCTACGGGTGCCACTACGCGGCGATCCTCATCGCGGCGCTCGCCGCGCGCTGAGCGCCCGTCGCGAGGAGCGCCCACCCGGGCGCCCCGCGCCGGCTCAGTCCTTCGGGACGACGACGTAGCGCCGGTTCGCGAGCGACGGGTTGCGCTCGCGCACCGCGGCCAGCGCGGCCGGGTCGAGGTCCGCGCTGCGCAGCTCCGCGCGCTCGCCGAGCTCCAGCCCCACCTGGCCGTCGGGGCCGACGAGCAGGGAGCGCCCGGTCACGCCCCGGCCCGCCTGGCCGACGGCGAGCACGACGGCGGTGTTCTCGATCGCGCGGGCCCGCGCGAGGGTGCGCCACTGGTCCGCCTTGAGCTCGCCCGCCGCCCACGCGGCCGGCACCACCAGCACGTCGGCGCCCGCGTCCACGAGGCGCCGCGCGCTCTCCGGGAAGCGCAGGTCGTAGCAGGTCATCACGCCGAACGTCAGGTCGCCGACGCGCAGCACGAGCGGGGGCGCGGCCGGGTCCCCCGCGTCGAGCCGGTCCGACTCGCGGTGACCGAAGGCGTCGTAGAGGTGCACCTTGCGGTACGTGCCCACGAGGTCGCCCGCGGCATCCACCGCCACGACGACGTTCACCGCCCGGCCGGGCGCGCTGCCCGGCACGAGGGTCCCCGCCACGACCGCGACACCGTGCTCGCGCGCGAGCCGGCGCAACGTGCCGACGAACGGCCCGTCCAGCGGCTCCGCGTGCTCCGCGCCGGTGCCGCGCGGGTCGAACGCCGCGGCGTACTCCGGCAGCACCAGCAGGTCGGCGCGCACGCGCGCCGCCTCCCGGAACGCCGCGCCGACGGTCACGAGGTTCGCGGCGTGGTCGGCCGAGACCTCGAGCTGCCCGATCGTGACGCGAGCGCCGGGCGCCACGGTCAGCCCTGCCGCTCCGGGCCGCTCTCGTCCGGGCCGCGCCCGTCGCGGGTGCCGCCGGACGTGGAGCTGTCGGGCGCGGCGCTGCCGGCCGCGGAGCCGTCCGGCGCGGAGCCGGCGGTCGCGGAGCCGGCGGGGGTCTCCGGGGCGGTCGCGTCGACCGGGCCGTCCGGGCCGATCCCCTGGGTCTCGGCGTTGTGCCGCATGCGGCGGAGCTGGCGCGAGAGCCCGAAGAACAGTGCCACGGTCGCGAGCGCCACCGCGAAGATCGCGAGGAACCCGGCGAGACCGGGCGACACGTCGTTCGGGTCCAGGTCCTCGCGCAGCGGGTCGTCCGACGGGCTCGGCGTCGCGGTCTCCGCGACGACGTCCGCCGCCCAGCCCGGGCCGCCCGCGAGCGTCGGCACGTCGAGGAAGGGTGCCGCGCTCACGAGGCCACCTCCTCGCCCGCGACGAGCTCCCGCACGCCGGCGAACAGGTCGTCCTCCGGCAGGTCCGTCGGGACGCGCGACTCCGCGAGCTCGAACTCCTCGAACGGCCACACGTCGACCTCGAGGTCGCGCGGGATCGCGAAGAAGAAGCCTTCCGGGTCGATCTGCGACGCGTGCGCGATGAGCGCCGCGTCACGCTGGGCGTAGTAGCGCGCCACGTGGACGCGCGTCGTGACCTCGCGCTCGGGGATCTCCCGCGCGGACCGCGACTCGACCCAGTCGCCGAACGGCGACTCCAGGCCCGCGCCCTGCATCGCCTCGTGGAGCGTGCGGATGCGGTTCATCGAGAAGTCGTGGTTGTAGTACAGCTTGAGCGGCGACCAGGGCGCCGCGCCGCCCTCCCGGCGGTAGCGCTCCGGGTCGCCCGCGGCGTGGAACGCCTCGAACGCGACGCGGTGGCACATGACGTGGTCCGGGTGCGGGTAGCCGCCCGACGGGTCGTACGTCGTGACGACGTGCGGACGGAACTCGCGCACGAGCTCGACCAGCGGCGCGGCCGCCTCCTCGAGCGGCACGAGACCGAACGAGCCCTCGGGCAGCGGCGGCAGCGGGTCCCCCTCGGGCAGCCCCGAGTCGACGAACCCGAGCCACTGCTGCCGGACGCCGAGCGCGCGCGCCGCGGCGGCCATCTCGACGCGGCGGAGGGCGCGCATGCCCTCGATGTCCGCCGGGCCCTCGCCGAAGCTCGGGTTGAGGATGTCGCCGCGCTCGCCCCCGGTGCACGTGGCGACGAGCACGTCCACGCCCTCGGCCGCGTAGCGCGCCGTCGTCGCGGCGCCCTTGCTCGACTCGTCGTCGGGATGCGCGTGCACGGCCAGGAGACGGAGCGTCTCCGGCTGCTCGCGCTGGGTGGTCGATCCGGCCGCGGGTTCGGCCACTGGTCCTCCCGGGTGCGTCGTACGTCTCCTCGCGCGGCCCGGGACGCGGCACAGGACGCCGTGGGTGCACGACGAGGGCCGGGGCTCTGCGAAGATGGGTCGAGGACATGATCCACCACCGCGCCCACACCTGACGAACCGCCGACCACCGCCGGCACCCGCCGGGCCAGCGACCGGGCGCGGCGGCACCGACCACGGGACCGCACCATGACGAACGAGACCACCGCCCCGCAGCCGAGCCCGAGCACGCCCCTGCGCCCTCCGGCGGGCCGGTACGGGCCCGAGCCCACCGAGCGGCGTCGGCGCCTGGCGGTCGTCGGGATCGTGCTCGTCGCGGTCGTCGGGCTCGCCGTCACGTTCGTCATCGGGCTGCGCTACGCGAACGAGCCGGTGCGCTTCAAGGACTTCGGGTACACCGTCGTCAGCCCGGAGCGCGTGGACGTCACGTTCGAGGTGTACATGGATCCCGGCACGACGGCGACGTGCACCCTCGACGCGCTCGCCGAGAGCTACGCGCAGGTCGGCACGGTCGACGTCACGGTCGGTCCCGTCGAGGTCACGGAGTCTCGCTACACCGTGAGCGTCGCGACGTCGGAGCTCGCCACGACGGGGATCGTCCAGTCCTGCCGCCCGGCTCCCTGAGCCGCCCGGCCGTCGTGCGGCCCGGCCGTCGTGCCGCCCGGCCGCGCGACCGTCGCGCGAACCTGCCGCCGGGTCGTCGAGTCCCCGGACCGTCGTGACGCCCGGCTCCCGGACTCCACCGTCGGGGCTCCGGCCCTCGCGACGCGGCGTGCCGCGGCCCCGAGCCGCGCCGTGGCCGCCCCGCCCCGCGCCGTCGGCACCTCGTGCTTTGCTATCCTGAGGGATTCCCGCACCCGACCGCGTGCGGCCCGCGGCCGGTGCTCGTGACAGGCGACCGACCACCGGGCGACCCGGCGGTCCGGCGGGAACCAGTCCTCCGCGCTGCCACCCGGGCAGCGTCACCGACCCGGGCAGGCAGGCGCTCGCGTGAGCACGCGCCCCGGCTGCCCGTCTCTGCACGGCCGTGCCCGGCGCGACCGTCGAACCATGGAAAGGAAGGAGCGAACCGTGACCGACACCACCGTCACCTGGCTGACCCAGGAGGCGCACGACAGGCTGCAGGCCGAGCTCGCCCACCTGTCCGGCGAGGGCCGCACCGAGATCGCGGAGCGCATCGCCGCCGCCCGTGACGAGGGCGACCTCAAGGAGAACGGCGGTTACCACGCCGCCCGCGAGGAGCAGGCCAAGAACGAGGCCCGCATCCGCGAGCTCACCGAGAAGCTGCGCAACGTGCGCATCGGCACGCCGCCGGACGACGGCAAGGTCGAGGCCGGCATGGTCGTCACGGCCGTCGTCGCGGGCGACGAGATGACGTTCCTCCTCGGCTCGCGCGAGATCGCCGGCACGACGGACCTCGACGTGTACTCGCCGACGTCCCCGCTCGGTGCCGCGATCGACGGCAAGACCGTCGGCGACGAGACCAGCTACACCGCTCCGAACGGCAACGAGATCGCCGTGAAGATCACCGCCGCGAAGCCCTTCGAGGGCTGACGCGCCCCCGGCGGCCGCACGCCGCCGGGCGAGACGTGAGAAGTGGCCCCTCCGACACGTGTCGGAGGGGCCACTTCTCGCTTCTCGGGTCTCGTCAGACCCGCGGCGACCCGCCGTCGCTGCGCTCGACGCGGTAGCCCGCGGAGCGCAGGTGGGCGACGAGCTCGTCACAGTGCTCGGGGCCCTTGGTCTCGACCTGCATGCGCACCCACGCCTCGCCGATCGCGAGGCCCACGTCGGTGCGGTCGTGGTCGATGTGCATGATGTTTCCCCGCCTCGCCGCGATCGCCTCGAGCATGCGCGCGAGGGCGCCCGGGCGGTCGTCGAGCAGGACCTGGAGCTGGATGTACCGGCCCGCGGCGGCGAGGCCGTGCCGCACGACCCGCAGCAGCACGAGCGGGTCGACGTTGCCCCCGGAGAGCACGACGACGACCGGTCCCTCGACCGGGTCCGCCGCGCCCGCGTCGACCGCGGCCGTCCCCGACAGGAGGGCCGCGACGCCGGTCGCGGCGGCGGGTTCCACGAGCAGCTTCGCGCGCTCGGCGACCATGAGCAGCGACCGGGAGATCTCCTCCTCGGTCACGGTGCGCACCTCGACGCCGTGGTGCGCGACGATCCCGAACGGCACCGCTCCCGGGGTACCGACCGCGATGCCGTCGGCCATCGTCCCGGCGAGCCGGGCCGTCGTCGGCTCTCCTGCGGCGAGCGAGCCCGGGTAGGCGGCGGCGCGCTCCGCCTGCACCCCGATGACGCGCACGTGCGGCGCGGCCTGCGCGAACGCCGCGGCGAGCCCGGCGACGAGCCCGCCGCCGCCGAGCGGGGCGACGACGGTCCGGACGTCGGGCACCTGCTCGAGGATCTCGAGCGCGATGGTCGCCTGGCCCGCGACGACATCGGGGTGGTCGAACGGGTGGATGAAGACGGCGCCCGTGCGGTCGGCCTCGGCGCGCGCGGCGGCGAGCGTCTCGTCCACGTCGGCGCCGACGAGCCGGACCTCGGCACCGTACTGGCGCGTCGCCGCGACCTTGGGGAGCGCGGCGTCGACCGGCATGTACACGACGGCCCGGATGCCGAGCAGTCCCGCGGCGAACGCGACGCCCTGCGCGTGGTTGCCCGCGCTCGCCGCGACGACGCCGCGCGCCTTCTCGTCGGCGCTCAGGCGCGCCATGCGCACGTAGGCGCCGCGGACCTTGAACGACCCCGCGCGCTGGAGGTTCTCGCACTTGAGCAGGACGCGGACGCCCGCCGCCTCGCTGATGGCCCGGGTGGTGTGGACCGGCGTGCGGTACGCGACGCCGTCGAGCAGGCGGGCGGCGTCGCGGACGTCGTCGAGCGGGACGGGCACGGGACCCGAGGTCACCGCGCCTCTCCCGGCGTGCCCTCGCCCGGTGCGTCGGCGACGCCGGCGTCCTGCGTCTCGACGACCGCCGAGCCGCCGGCGTCGTGCGCCCGGCGACCGGGGCGGCGGGCGCCCGTGTCGTCGAGGTCGGACTCGGCGCGCGCGACGACGGGCGGCTGCGGGCTGCCGCGCACGACGACGCGGTCGTCGGTGCCGAGCTCGGGGAACTTGTCGTGGCCGTGCAGGTAGAGCACCACCGTGTTGAGCACCGCGGCGATCGGGACCGCGAACAGCGCGCCGACGATGCCTGCGGCGAAGCTGCCCGCCGCGACGACGAGCAGCACGGCGACGGGGTGCAGCGAGACCGCGTGCCCCATGAGGAAGGGCTGGAGGATGTGGCCCTCGATCTGCTGCACGAGCAGCACGATGCCGAGCATGACGAGCGCCTGCACCCAGCCCTGCGCGACGAGCACCACGAGCACCGCGATGGACCCGGTGACGATGGCACCGACGATCGGGATGAACGACCCGACGAAGACGAGGATGCCGAGCGGCAGCGCGAGCGACGGCACGAAGAACGCGGCGCCGACGCCGATGCCGACCGCGTCGACGGCCGCCACGAGGATCTGGGTGCGCGTGTACGCGGCGAGCGTCACGATGCCGCGACGGCCTGCCTGGTGCACGCGGTCGCGGGCGCGCAGCGGGAGCAGCCCCACGACCCACGACCAGATCGAGCGGCCGTCGAGCAGGAAGAAGAACGTGCAGAACAGGGCGATGAGGGCCCCGGCGAGCACGTGGCCGATGGTCGTCGCCGCGCCCAGCGCGCCCGAGACGATCGAGTCCTGGTTCTCGGACACCGCGGTCCCCGCCTGGTCGAGCCAGTGCGAGAGCGTGGTGGAGTCGAGGCCGAGGGGGCCGTCGGCGAGCCAGTTCGTGAACTGCTCGAAGCCCTCGACGGCCTGGTCGCGCAGGTCCTGGAAGCCGCTGACGATCTGCTGCCCCGCGATGGCGATGAGCCCCGCGACCACGACGATGAGCGCGATGAGCGCGGCGCCCGACGCGAGGCCGCGCGACATGCGCAGGTGCCGCCGGAAGAACCGCTGGACCGGCGTGAGGAGCACGGTGAGCAGCAGCGCCACCGCGATCGGCACGACGATCACCTTGAGCTGCGTCACGACCCACAGCCCGGCCGCGATCGCCGCGCCGATGAGCAGCAGGCGCCACGACCACGCGGCGGCCGAGCGCACGGCGTCGGGCACGGCCGCTGCGCCGGGACGCGCGGGAGGAAGCGGGTCGGGGGTGCGGTGCTGGTCCGTCTGCGCGCTCACAGCGCAACCCTAGGGGAGCGGCCCCCGCCGCGCGCCCCTGCGCACGGCGAGCCCGCGCGGTGTGCGCAGGATCTCCCCGTCAGGCGAGCGCCTGCCCGAGGTCGGCGAGGAGGTCCTCGACGTCCTCGATGCCGACGGACAGCCGGACGAGGTCGTCGGGGACCTCGAGCGCCGTGCCCGCGACGGAGCCGTGCGTCATGCGGCCGGGGTGCTCGACGAGCGACTCGACCCCGCCCAGCGACTCCGCGAGCGTGAAGACCCGCGTGCGCGCGCACACGTCGAGCGCCTTGGCCTCGCTGCCCACGCGGAACGAGACCATGCCGCCGAACCCGGACATCTGGCGCGCCGCGAGCTCGTGGCCCGGGTGCGACGCGAGGCCCGGGTAGATCACCTCGGTCACGGCCGGGTGCGCGTCGAGGAACTCCGCGACCGCGGCCGCGTTCGCCTGGTGGCGGTCCATGCGCACCGCGAGCGTCTTGAGCCCGCGCAGCGTGAGCCACGCGTCGAACGGTCCGGCGACGGCGCCCGACGCGTTCTGGTGGAAGCCCACCGCCCCCGCGACGTCCGTGCCGCCCGCGGGCGACGAGAGCCCGCCGGGGAGCTGCGCGCCCGTCGCCACGACGAGCGCTCCCCCGACGACGTCGCTGTGGCCCCCGACGTACTTCGTGGTCGAGTGCACGACGACGTCCGCCCCCAGCGCGAGCGGCTGCTGGAGGTAGGGGGTCGCGAAGGTGTTGTCGACGACGAGCAGCGCCCCGGCGTCGTGCGCGACGCCCGCGAGCGCCGCGACGTCGCTCACTCCGAGCAGCGGGTTCGTCGGGGTCTCGACCCAGACGACGCGCGTCTCGGGGCGCACGGCGGCGCGCACGGCCTCGACGTCCGTGAGGTCGACGGGCGTGTGCTCGACGCCCCACGGCCCGAACACGCGGGCGATGAGGCGGTAGGTGCCGCCGTACGCGTCGTCGGGCACGATCACGTGGTCCCCGGGGCGCACGACGGCCCGCAGCAGCGTGTCCTCGGCGGCGAGGCCGGACGCGAAGGCGAACCCGCGCGCGGCGGGCGAGCCGCCGTCGGGGCGCAGGCCGCCGGACTCCGCGGCCGCGAGCGCCTCCTCCAGGGCGGTGCGCGTCGGGTTCGCGGAGCGCGAGTACTCGTAGCCGCCGCGCAGCCCGCCGACGCCGTCCTGCTTGTACGTCGAGACCTGGTGGATCGGCGGCACGACGGCGCCGGTCGTCGCGTCCGGGTCCTGGCCCGCGTGGATCGCACGCGTGGAGAAGCCGGTGGTGGTCCAGTCGGGGTGCTCGCTCGAGGTGGTCACCCGACCAGCCTAGGCGCACCCCCTGCGCCGAGCAGGCGGTCCTGGTCCGTCCCGCTACCCGGACGAGCCAGGACCACCTGCTCGACGGCGGCCATGGCGGGGGCGGCCATGGCGACGGCGGCGGGGCGGTGGCGGCGGGGCGGTGGCGGCCGCGACCGCCGCGGGGCACGGTAGGGAGGCGGGCGGCGACCGTCGTCCGACGACCCGGAAGGAGCCCGCGCATGAGGATCGACCTGGACGGCAGGAGGGCGCTCGTCACCGGCTCGGCGCAGGGCATCGGGCTCGCGATCGCGCGCACGCTCGCGGCGTGCGGCGCGGCGGTCGTCGTCAACGGGCGCTCCGAGGAGACGGCGCAGCGGGCCGCCGCCGACGTGCGCGAGCACGTGCCCGGGGCGGACGTGCTGGGCGTGGCCGCGGACCTCGCGACCGACGAGGGGACGGCGGCCGTGCTCGACGCCGTGCCGCACGTCGACGTGCTGGTGAACAACCTCGGCATCTTCTCGAGCGCGGACCCGCTCGCGATCGACGACGCCACGTGGCGCCGCTACTTCGAGGTGAACGTCCTCGCGGGCGTGCGGCTCACGCGCGCGTACCTGCCGGGGATGACGGAGCGCGGCTGGGGCCGGGTGCAGTTCGTCGGGAGCGACTCGGCGGTCGCGATCCCGGCCGAGATGATCCACTACGGCGTGACGAAGACGGCGCTGCTCGGCGTGTCGCGCGGGTTCGCCAAGGCGGCGGGCACGGGCGTCACGGTGAACAGCGTGCTCGCCGGGCCCACGCACACGGGCGGGGTGGAGGCGTTCGCGCGCGAGCTCGTCGGCGACGACCTGCCGTGGGACGAGGCGCAGCGCGTGTTCATGCGCGAGCACCGCCCGCAGTCGCTGCTCCAGCGCCTCATCGAGCCGGAGGAGATCGCGCACATGGTCGCCTACCTCGCGTCACCGCTCGCGTCGGCGACGACCGGCGCCGCGGTGCGCGTCGACGGCGGGTACATCGACTCGATCGTCCCGTGAGAGGCTCGGGCCGGACGCCTCCCTCGACCCCCTTGGTCGCGGCACGTCCGCGGAACACCGACCGCCCCCGCCGCGTTCTACCCCGTGCCAGGACGATGCGTCGTGGGCCAGCGCCCCGGTCGTCCGGGCACCTCAGGAGGTAAGCGATGAACTCGATCTTCGACGCGATCTTCGGCTCGTCCGGCAAGACGACGATGATCGCCCCGGAGGACGCGCTGCCCGGGCGCCAGTCGCCCGTGCTGCAGACGCCGCGTCCCCACACCGTGCTCGGCACCTCGATCACCGGCCCGTGGCCTGAGGGCACGCGCGTGCTCTACCTGGCGATGGGCTGCTTCTGGGGCGCCGAGGAGATCTTCTGGCAGGTCCCCGGAGTGGTGAGCACCGCCGTCGGCTACATGGGCGGCACGACGCCGAACCCCACCTACGAGGAGGCGTGCACCGCGCGCACCGGCCACACCGAGACGGCGCTCGTCGCGTACGACCCGACGAAGGTCTCCGAGGAGGAGCTGCTCAAGATCTTCTGGGAGCGCCACGACCCGACGCAGGGCTACCGCCAGGGCAACGACGTCGGCACCCAGTACCGGTCCGCCGTGTACTGGACGACGCCCGAGCAGGAGCGAGCCGTCCGTGAGACGGCGGCGCGCTACTCCGCGGTGCTCGAGGCCAAGGGGTACGACCCGGTGACGACCGAGATGCGCCCCGCGGCAGAGGCCGGGCCGTTCTACTACGCCGAGGACTACCACCAGCAGTACCTCGACAAGAACCCGAACGGCTACCGCTGCCACGCGACCACGGGGGTCCCGTTCCCGAGCGCCGCGTAGCACCCGCCGAGAGGTGAGAAGTGGCCCCTGGTCCCGCCGGACCAGGGGCCACTTCTCGCATCTCGCCCGCGCGACGTCCCGCTGCCGCGTCCCGCCGAGGTGCGGGGCCGCCGGGGTCGCCCGCACGATGGGCCCATGACGATCCCCACCCTCGCGGCGCAGGACGGCACGACGATCCCCGCGATCGGCCTCGGCACCTACCGGCTCCGGGGCGAGGAGGGTGCGGACGCCGTCGCGCGCGCGATCGACGCGGGGTACCGGCTCGTCGACTCCGCGTTCAGCTACGAGAACGAGGGCGCCGTGGGTGCGGCGGTGCGCCGCTCGGGCGTCGCGCGCGAGGACGTGCTCGTGACGTCGAAGCTCCCCGGGCGCCACCACGCGCACGACGACGCCGTCCGGACGGTCGAGGAGTCGGTGCTGCGCACGGGCCTGGACTACCTCGACCTGTACCTCGTGCACTGGCCCAACCCGCGCGTGGGCCGGTACGTCGAGGCGTACGAGGCGCTCGTGGAGTGCCGCGACCGGGGCCTGGTCCGGCACGTCGGGGTCTCGAACTTCCTGCCTGAGCACCTGGACGCGGTGATCGCGGCGACGGGCGTGACGCCCGTCGTGAACCAGGTCGAGCTGCACCCGTACTTCCCGCAGCCGCTCCAGCGCGCGGCGGACGCGGAGCGCGGCGTCGTCACGGAGGCGTGGAGCCCGATCGGTCGCGCGAACGACCTGCTCCGTGACCCGGTCGTCACGCAGGTCGCGGCCGCGCACGGCGTCTCCCCGGTGCAGGCGATCCTGCGCTGGCACGTGCAGCTCGGCGTCGTGCCGCTGCCGAAGGCGTCGTCGCCGGAGCGTCAGCGCGAGAACCTCGACGTGTTCTCGTTCGAGCTGACCACGCACGAGATGAACGCCCTGACGGGGCTCGCCCGGCCGGACGGGCGCACGAACGGCCAGGACCCGGCGGTGCACGAGGAGCTGTAGCGCCGGGGACCCGCGCGGCCCGGCAGCGGCCCGGTCTCGGCCCGGTCTCGGCATGGTCGGGGCCCGGTCCCGGCGCGGCGGCGCGCGCCCGGGCGCCCGGGTCGTGGCACCGTGTGCGCGTGACCTCCCCCGCGCTCAGCCCGCTGCCCGACGCCGCCCGCCCGCCCTGGGCGGTCGGGTCGCCCCTGCGTCTGCTCGCCGCGGTCCTCGTGTCCGGCTCCGCGGTGCTGCTCTTCGCGGTCCACGCGCGCCCGCTCGGGTACGTCCCGCTCGTCCTCGGGGTCGCGCTCGGGCTGCTCGTGGACCGGCGCCTCGGCCGCGACCTCGCGCTGGTCGGCGTCGGGATGGGGATCATCTCGACCATCTCGCTGAAGGCCGACCTGTCCGACGCCGGCATGGTGCGCTTCGCCGTCGTGCTCTCCCTCGCGGTGCTCGTCCCGTGGGCGCTGTCCCGCTTCGTCTTCCGCGAGGACGCCGTCACGTTCCCCGTCGCGACGGGGCGCCGCTGGACGCGGGGGCAGGTCGTGTACCTGGTCGTGGTCGTCGTGGCGGGCTACCTGATCCTGCCGTTCTACTTCATCGGGTCGGGCGCGTACCTCAACTGGCCGCCGATCACGGGCGGCGCGGAGATCGCGCGCCTGTTCGTCGGCGTCAACGCGGTGGGCATCTGGGACGAGCTGTTCTTCGTGTGCGTGGTCTTCGCGCTGTACCGCGAGCACTTCGGGGTGTGGACGGCGAACCTGCTGCAGGCGACGGTCTTCGTGTCGTTCCTCTGGGAGCTCGGCTACCGCGAGTGGGGCCCGCTGCTCACCGTGCCGTTCGCGCTCGTCCAGGGCTGGATCTTCTCCTGGAGCAAGTCGCTCACGTACGTCGTGGCCGTCCACCTGCTGTTCGACGTCGTGGTGTTCGCCGTGCTGGTGCACGCCCACCACCCGGAGCTGTTCGACGTCTTCGTCACCGCGCCGCGCTGACGGCGCCGCCCGCGGGCGGGGTCAGGACGGTCGGGCGAGCAGCACGCGGCGCACCCCGTCGACGCGGCACGCCGCCGCGACGGCCGTCGTGGCGGGACCGGCGAGCACCGTCACCGCCGCCACGACCACGGCGACGCCCACGGCCGCGCCGGCCACGACGTCGTGCGGGAAGTGCACGCCCTGGGCGACGCGGGCCGCCGCGACCGCCACGGCCAGCAGGGCCGGCACGACGACCCACACCGCGAGGTCGCGCGTACGGGAGCGGGTCGCGTGCCGCGCCGGCACGGCGCCGGGGACCCGCACGGCCGGCGCGCCGGCGAGGACGACGGCGGTCGCGAGGGCGAACGCGATCGCGGTGTGGTTGCTCGGGAACGACCAGTCGCCCGCCGCGGGGCAGTGCGCGACCTCGACCAGCTCCCAGCAGCCGCGCGGCTGCCGCACGAGCGACTTCACGGCCTCGCTCGCGGCGTAGGCGGCGACGGCGCCCACGCCGGCGACGAGCGTCGTCGCGACCGCGGGCGGCCCCCCCCGACGCGAGCGCCAGGCCACGAGCGCGCACCAGGCCACGAGCACGAGCACGCCGCCCTCGGCGACGAGCTCCGTCCCGGGGAGGTCGGCCGTGCGCGCCGTGACGGCGAGGTAGAGGGACTCGCTCGGGCCGCGCAGCATCCGGGCGACGAGGACGACGAGCGCCGCCCCGACGAGCCACGACACCGCCACGAGCGCCTGCCCCGCGAGCCCGGACGACGGCTCAGACGCCGGGGGTCGGACGAGCGTGCCCTCGCCCTCGTCACGTGTCGGGCCGGGGCCGGGCAGGGTCGTGGTGCGGGACGAATCGGGCGAAGTCATCGGACGAGGGTATGCCGGGTGAACCACGGGTGAACATCCGCCCCGCGGCGGACGTCCGCCGCGGGGCGTCCACCCAGGGCGGTACCTCGCGGGACCGGCGGCGCGACCCGCGACCGGCGACCGCGGGGGCGGCCCTACCGGGTGCCGGAGGAGTCCTCGTCCGCAGGGACGTAGAACGCCGTCGTGGCGGCGACGCGGGCGGCGACGTCGTCCGCGTCGAGTCCGTCGGCCGCGGCGAGCGCCGCTCCCCACGCCTCGCTGCTCGCGACGTTGAACGCGCGCAGCTCGGGGCTCGCGAGGACGGCCTCGGGGTCGAGCGTCGCCCCGCCGTCGAGGTGCAGCCCGAGGCCCAGCAGCGCGCCGTCCCACCCGACGCCGACCGCCCCCGGGCCGAACTGGTCCCACATCTCCGGCGGCACGACGGCGGTGTGCTCGAGCGTGAGGGTCGTGCCGCCGTCCGGCGCGGGCGCGAGCCGGACCTCGACGACGGACGAGTCCTCCGGCGTCGGCGGACTCATGACCCACGTGAGCCGCAGGAGCCGCGGGGCCTCGCACGCGCGGATCTCCCCGCCGGCGTTGCCCTCGACCTGGTAGGTGCCGCCGACCCGGAGGTCGCCCGTCACGGGCAGGAACCAGCGCGGGATGCGCTCGGGGTCGGTGACGGCGTCCCACACGTCCTCGACGTCGGCCGGGTAGGTGCGCTCGAGGGTGACGACCCGTGCGGCACCGGCGGGCAGGTCTCCCGTCCCGACGGTGCGCCGCGCGGCCTCGAGCTCGGCGATGAAGTCCTTCATGCTGTCCTCCTCGTGGTGTCGGTGGGGCGCTCGTCGTCCTCGTCGGCGCCGGGTGCCGTCGCTCGACGGCGCTCGCGGGCACCCCGGGCGAGCTCGGTCCCGAGCGCGTCCAGCCACTGCTCCCAGAACCGGCGCAGGCCCGCGGTCCAGTCCTCGACCTCGTCGAGGGCCGCCGGGTCGAGCGCGTAGAGGCGCCGGGTCCCGTCCGGGCGGACCGACGCGAACCCGCTGGTCCGCAGCACGCGCAGGTGCTGCGACACCGCGGGCTGGCTGATGCCGAACTCCTCCCCCACGCGCGCCGCGATCTCGCCGGCGGGCTGCTCGCCGTGCGCGAGGTGCTCGAGGATCCGACGACGCACCGGGTCGCCGAGGACGTCGAACGCTTCCATGACCCCCATCTTTCAGACTGCGCTTATATAAGTCAATGCCTATGTTGCGAGCGCGCGTGCCATGACCCGCTGCGGCCCGGCGCTCCCCCCGAGGTACGCGCCGCGGTCGCGCAGCCCCGCGCGCGCGTACGCGCGCCGCGCCGCCGCGTTGCGGTCGTTGACCGTGAGGACGAGCGCCTCGTACGGCGCCGTCCGCCCGCGCAGCGCCGCGAGCGCCGCGACCGCGCCGGGAAGGTCCCGCACGACGCGCGACCCGACGCCGCCGCCCTGCGCCGCGACGTCGACGAGGAAGCCGCGGAACAGCACGACGCCGTCCGGGGCGACGCCGTCGAGCAGCGCCGCGACCTCGACCGGGGCACCGCCGGGGTGCAGCACGCCGAGCGCGACGGGGTCGCCGCCCGGCGGCCGGGCGACCAGCAGGTGCCGGCCCGGGTCGGCGTGGGCCGCGGCGACGACGTCGGCCGCGGGCGGCACGAACTCCTCCTGCCCGGGTCCCAGCCGGAGCCGGAGCGCGGCGGCGAGCAGCCGGCCCCGCTCGTCCGGGGGCACCGCGTCGAGCAGCACGAGCTCGACCGGGCCACCCGGAGCCTGCGGCGCGGGCGGCGGGGCCGTCACCGCCGCTTCCCGCCCCGACCGCGGGCGCCCCGGCCCTTCGGCGTGCCGCGGCCCTGCGCGCCGCCCCCGCCGCGCCCGCCGCCCGCTCCCCCACGACCGGCGCCCGCTCCGCCGCGGCCCGCGCCACCGCGCGCGTCGCGGTCGCGGCGCTCGCGGGCGGGCGCGACATCCTCCGCGGGCGCCGTCGCCCGACGCCCGCGCGAGCTGTTGGCCGTGCGGCCGCGGACGATCCCGACCATCTCCTCGACGAGGTCGTCGTCGCGGTCCGCGACCCACGCGAGCGCGACGGGGGCCGACGGCGCCCCCTCCAGGCGGCGGTAGGTGACGTCCTTGCGGTGGTGCAGGCGCGCAAGCGACTGCGGCACGACGGCCACCCCGACGTTCGCGGCGACCAGCACGACCGCGTCGCCGGTCGTCGCGGGCCGCTCGTCGGCCGGCCGCCCCGGTGGCCGCGGCGCGTCGTCCGCGGCCCCGGCCTCGCCCGCCCACGGCACGACGTCGTCGAGCGGCCGCAGCAGCACGTCGTCGGCGAGGTCGTCGAGCGCGACCGGCTCCTCGGGCTCCAGGGCGGCGAGCAGGTGGTCGCGCGACACGAGGACGACGGGCGCCTCCTCGTAGAGGCGGATCGCGCTCAGCACGTCGCGGTCGACGGGCAGGCGCAGGATCGCGGCGTCGGCCTCGTCGTCGCGCAGCGCCCGCTCCGCGTCGCCGGGCTCGACGGCGACGAGCTCGAGCGGCACGTCGGGGAGGCGCTCGCGCCACGTGCGCACCCACTTGGCCGGGGTCGCGCCGGGGACGTACGCGAGCCGGAACCGGCGGCCGGCCCCGTCGTCCCCGCCGCCGTCGGTCGTTGCCTCGGGAGCCGTGCCCGCGTCGTCGTCCACCCGGACAGCCTAGGCGCGCGGTCCCGCGCGCTCCCGCGCGACGTGCACCGGGCCCGGCTCCGGTCCGTCGCAGGCCCGCCGGACGCCCGCGGCGCGCCCGACCGCGGGCCGCCGGCACCCGACCGGCCGACTACCCTGGAGCCCATGACCCCCAAGCAGTCCGCGCAGACCATGAAGCCCGCCACCGCGGCGAAGAAGCTCGGGGTGTACCTGCCCGCCACGCCGCAGGAGTTCCAGGAGGGCACCATCACCCGGGCGCAGCTCGAGGAGATGGAGAAGAACCCGCCCCAGTGGCTCGCGGACCTGCGCCGAAACGGCCCCCACCCGCGGCCCGTCGTCGCGGGCCGGCTCGGCGTCTCCATCTCTGGCCTCACGCGCGGCGGCCTCACCGAGCCGCTGACCACCGACGAGATCGACGCGCTGCGCCAGGACCCGCCGGAGTGGCTGACGGCCGAGCGCGAGGTGCAGAAGAAGGTCCGCGCCGAGGAGGAGCGGCTCGCCGCCGCGCGCGCGAAGAAGGGCTGAGCCGCGTCCTGCGGGACCGCGTCTGCCGGGCGGCCCGACCGGCCTCAGTCCGTGCGCGGCGCGTCCGTCGCGGCGTCCGTCGCAGCGTCCGTCGCGGTGGCCGCGCGGTCGGTGTGGCCGAGCGACAGGTCGGGCGCGACGGCGTCGCGCACCCGGCGCTTGAGGTCCGGGATCTCGGGGAACCCGCCGTCGACGCGGCGGTCCCACAGCAGCACCGGCCCGTCCCCGGCGTCGAGCGTGACCCGGAAGACGCCGTCCGTGCCGGGCACGAGGGCCACCTCGCCCAGGCGCGTGCGGAACGTCTGCAGGAGCTCCTGCGCGACCCACGCCGCGCGCAGCAGCCAGCGGCACTGCGTGCAGTACTCGACCGCCACGCGCGCGGTCCCGCGCGCCTCGGCGGGCGCGGTCGGAGCCTCTGCCCGCACGGAGGACTCCGCAGGCGCCTCGGCGGGCGCGGGGGCGTGCGAGCCGGGCTGAGCGGCGTCGTCCGTCATGGCGCCCAGCGTACGGGCGACGGCGGGGCGCGCGGGTGGCCGTCCACCGCCGTCGGACCGGCTCAGACGCCCCGCTCGGCCGGGAGGCGGCCGCTCGTCACGGCGGCCTCGAGCGCGGCGTAGTCCCCCTCGACGACGTCCGCGTACGCGCGCGACCACCGCGCGAGGGACTCGTCGAACACGTCGGAGCGGCCGAGGTAGCCGTGCGCCACGCGCGCGCCCGGCGACTGGCTGTGCGCGCGGGCGAGCACGCGCCCGCACAGCTCCCCGTACCGCACGAACTGCGAGGCCGAGAGCCGGCCGAGCTCGACGGACCCCTTCATGTCGCGGAACTGGCGCCAGTAGAAGTCGACGCGCGGGCGGCCCGTGCGGTCGGGCGCCTCGACGGTCGTCCACCCCAGGAACGGGTCGGACTGCGCCTGCAGGATGCGCTGGGCGGCGACCACCCGGCGGCCCTGCGCGGGCAGGGCCCCGGCGGGCACGAGCCCGGACGGCAGCGCGTCGACCATCCCGCCGTACGTCGCGAGGACCGACGACGTCGCCTCCTTCACCTGCAGCACGAGCGGCTCCCCCGCGGGCCCCTCGAGGAGCACGATGTAGCAGCGCGTCCCGACGCTCCCGACGCCCACGACGCGCAGCACGAAGTCCACGACCGTGAACTGGCTCAGCAGGAGCCGGGCGTCGGCGCGCAGCGGCTCGCGGTACGCCTCGAACAGCGTCGTGAGCTCGTCGACGCTCGCCGTGTCCACGTGCTGGGTGACCGGTGGCTGGTCGACGATCCGGGTGCGGCCGTCGGCGGTCCGGCTCGTGATCTTCCGCACCACCTGCTCCGACGTGCGCCGCCGCGCCTTGCGCACGGTCCGCTCGAGCTCCTCGCGCCCGCCGTCGAGCAGCAGGGGCTCGATGACCGCGGTGTCGACGAGGAACGCGTAGCGCGCGAGGGCGTCGCGCGCGAACGCCTCGGCGAGCGTCTCGCGGTACCCGCGCACCGCGCCGCGCGCGGCGTCCGCGCAGTCGTGCTCGGCCAGGCCCTTGTCCCGCCCGCCCACGTACATGCTCGCCGCGAGGCGCTTGACGTCCCACTCCCACGGGGCGTCCGACGCCTCGTCGAAGTCGTTGAGGTCGAACAGGACCCGCCGCTCGGGCGACGCGAAGAGCCCGAAGTTGGAGACGTGCGCGTCCCCGCACGCGACGACCTGGACGCCGGTCCGGGGGCCGTCGCGCAGGTCGTGGGCCATGGTCGCGGCGGTGCCGCGGTAGAACGCGAAGGGCGACTCGAGCATCCGGCCGATCCGCAGCGGGACGAGGTCCTGGAGCCGGTCGCGGTTCTGCTCCTCGACGATCGCCACCGGGTCGCGCTCCGGCAGCAGCAGCGCGCCCTGCGTGCGGCGCGGCACCCGGTCGCGCAGCGCGCGCCCGACGGCACGGGACTCGACCAGGGTTCGCGGGACGTCCACGGGTGCCTCCTCGCTCTCCGCAGTCGCACAGTAGCGCTCCGCCGGGCGCGCGGCGCGGCGACCACCGGGCGTCGGGGAGACTGGGGCGGTGACGACCTCGCCCGACCTCGCCGCCCTCCTGGAGCGCCTGCGCACCCACGACGTCGGCCCGGACCGGGAGGACGCACCGGTCGCCGTCGACCCGGCCGACCGCCTGCTGCTCGACGAGGCGTCGCCCCTGCTCGCCGGCGTCGCGCCGGGGGCCGTGGCCGTCGTCGACGACCGGTACGGCGCCCTCACCCTGGGTGCGGCGCTGCTCACCGGGGCAGGACCCGCCGGGGAAGCCGGGAGCGCGACCGCCCCCGGGGGGCGCGTGCGCGTCCACCAGGACGCGTGCACCGCGGAGGCGGCGCTCGACGCGAACGCGCGCGCGGCGGGGATGGCGACGGCGTACGACCGCCACGGCCTCGACGCGGGGCTCCTGGCCGGGGCGCGGGTCGTGCTGCTGCGGCTCCCCCGCGGCCTCGCGGCGCTGCGCGACGTCGCAGAGCACGCCGCGCGCGAGGCCGGTCCGGACGTCGTGCTCCTCGGGAGCGCGCGCGTCAAGCACATGACGCGCGCTATGAACGACGTCCTCGCCGAGTCGTTCGGCGAGGTGCGCGCGAGCCTCGCCCGGGGCAAGTCCCGCGTGCTCGTCGCGTCGGCGCCCCGGCCGGCGCGCCCGCTCACCTACCCGGTCGTCACCGACCTGGCCGACGTCGGCCTGCGGGTCGCGGCGTTCGGCGCCGCCTTCGCGGGAGCGGGCCTGGACCTCGGCACGCGGTTCCTGCTCGACCGGCTCGGCGCCGACGACGGACCGACCCCCGGCGGGCAGGGTGCGGCGCCGCGCGACGTCGTCGACCTCGGGTGCGGGACGGGCCTGCTCGCCGCGTGGGCGGCCCGGCGCTGGCCCGACGCGCGGGTGGTCGCCGCCGACCGCTCGGACGCCGCCGTCCGCTCGACGGCGCTCACGGCGCGCGAGAACGGCGTGGCCGACCGCGTGCGCACGGTGCGCGACGACGCGGGCGCGACCCTCGCGGACGCGAGCGCCGACGTCGTGCTGCTCAACCCGCCGTTCCACGACGGCGCGGCGGTGCGCACCGACGCGGCGCACCGCATGTTCGCGACCGCGGGGCGCGTGCTGCGACCGGGCGGCGAGCTGTGGTGCGTCTGGAACTCGCACCTGCGGTACCGCCCCGCGCTCGAGCGCGCGGTCGGGCCCACGACGCAGGTCGCGCGCGACCCGCGCTTCACGGTGACGCGGTCCGTGCGGCGCTGAGCGGCGGGCGCCCGTCGTGGGTGATCACCGCGACGACGGGCACCCCGCGCTCACGAGGTCACTGGACGTCGACGACGTCCACGACGAAGACGAGCGTGTCCGTGCCGCCGATGCCGGCCTGCGGCACGCCGCGCTGGCCGTAGCCGTGCTCCGGCGGGATCGAGAGCAGCACGCGGGAGCCGACGTTCTGGCCCACGAGGCCCTTGTCCCAGCCGCCGATGACGGCGCCGACGCCGATGGGGAAGGCGATGGTGTCGCCGCGGTCGTAGGAGTTGTCGAAGACGTGCCCGCCCCAGGTCTGGCCGAGGTAGTGCACGACGATGTTGCGCCCCGACGTGACGGCCGGGCCGTCGCCCTCGGTGAGCACGACCACCTGCAGACCGCTGGGCGCGTCCGTCTCGGGGAAGGTGAGCGTCGGCTTCTCGCCGAAGGATCCCGAGGCGGTGGGGAGGGTGGGCTGGTCGGTCACGAGGTTGCCTCTCGTCGGGTGCGGGAAGGCCCGCGCGGGCGCGGGTCTCCCTACCCTACGCGGGTCGCCACGACCCGGCCGGGCGCGATCGCCGGAGCTCTTGCCCTCGTTGACTAATGGCATTAGCCTTGCAGCTATGACCACGAGCCAGCACCCGACCGTGCGCCACCTCGCCCGCGCCGAGGGACGCCTCGCCTACACCGACCAGGGCTCCGGCCCGCTCGTCGTCGCCGCGCCCGGCATGGGCGACCTCCGCGCCACCTACGACGACGTCGTCCCCCACCTCGTCGCCGCGGGCCACCGCGTGGTCGTCATGGACCTGCGCGGCCACGGCGACAGCGACACGACCTTCGCGACGCACGGCGACGAGGCGACCGCGTCCGACTACGTCGCGCTCGTCGAGCACCTGGACGCCGGCCCGGCCGTCCTGCTGGGCAGCTCCATGGCGGCGTCGGCCGCCGTCGTCGCCGCGGCCCTGCGTCCCGACCTCGTGCGCGGGCTCGTCCTGCTCGACGGGTTCCTGCGCGAGCCGTCGTCCCCCGCGAGGCTCCGCGCGATGCGCATGCTCTACCGCGTCGCGCTCGCACGACCGTGGGGCGCGGCGTTCTGGGCCTCGTTCTACGGCTCGCTGAACAAGGGCCGCACCCCCGCACGCCTCGCCGCGCACCAGGCCGCGATCCGCGCCAACCTCTCCGAGCCGGGGCGCCTGCGCTCCTTCCGGGACCTCACCCTCCAGCTCGACCACCGCGTCGTCGAGCCGCGCGTCGCCCAGGTCGAGGCGCCCGTGCTCGCGGTCTACGGCGCGCTCGACCCCGACTACGCCGACCCGGCCGCCGAGGCCGCGTGGGCCGAGCAGGCGCTCGGCGCGACCACGCTCCTGCTGCCCGACGTCGGCCACTACCCCCAGCTCCAGGCGCCCGAGGAGGTCGTGGCCGCGACCCTCGACTTCCTCTCGGGGCTGCCCGACGCCGACGCGCGCCCGGATGCCGAGCGGTCGGAGGACGCTCGTGGCTAGGGCCGGGCTGTCCCACGACGCCGTCGTCCGGATCGCGCTCGACCTCGTCGACGCCGGCGGCCCGACGGGCTTCGCCGACCTCACGCTCGCCAAGGTCGCCGCGCAGGCGGGCGTCGCGACGCCGAGCCTCTACAAGCACGTCGGCTCGCTCGCCGCGCTGCGCCGCGAGGTCGCCGTCGTCGCCGTGGAGGACTACACGCGCGCCCTCACCGACGCGACGGTCGGCCTCGCCGGGCCCGACGCCGTCGCCGCCCTCGCGCACGCGACCCGGCAGTACGCCCGGGCGCACCCCGGCCGGTACGCGGCCGTGCAGGTCGCCCCCGACCCGGACGACCCCGCGGACGCCGCGCTGTCGGCGGCCGCGGGGCGCAGCGTCCAGGTCGTCGCCGCCGTGCTGCGCGGGTTCGACCTGCCCGAGGACCGCACGGTCGACGCCGTCCGGTCCGTGCGTGCGAGCCTGCACGGCTTCGTCGCGCTCGAGCTCGGCGGCGGCTACCGCCTGCCCGACGACCTCGACCGCAGCTTCGACCTGCACGTCCGCGCGCTCCTCGCCGGGCTGGCGTCCCTCGCGCGCCCGCCGGCCGGAGCCTGAGGCGCGCGGGGGCCCGGTGGGGATCAGCGGGCGGCGACGAACCCCAGGAGGTCGTGCCGCGTGAGGACCCCGACCGGGTCGCCGTCCTCGACGACGAGCAGCGCGTCGGCGTCGTGCAGCGCGGTGCGCACCGCCTCGACGCCCTCGCCCGCGCCGATGAGCGGGAAGCGGGGCTCCATGTGCTGGTCCACGCGGTCGGCGAGCGACGCGCGGCCGGAGAAGACGGCGTCGAGCAGCGCGCGCTCGCTCACCGACCCGGCCACCTCCCCGCTCTTCACGGGCGGCTCGGCGCCGACGACGGGCATCTGCGACACCCCGTACTCGCGCAGGATCTCGATGGCGTCGCGGACCGTCTCGCTCGGGTGCGTGTGCACGAGGTCGGGCAGGCGGCCGTCCTTCGCGCGCAGCACGTCGCCCGCGGTCACGCCCTCCTCGTCGGGCAGGAACCCGTAGGACCGCATCCACGCGTCGTTGAAGATCTTGGAGAGGTAGCCGCGCCCGCTGTCCGGCAGCAGGACGACGATGACGGCCCGCGCGGCCGCCTCCGGGTCCTCCTCCTCGAGCCGGCGCGCGAGCCGCAGCGTCGCCTCGACCGCCATGCCGCACGACCCGCCGACGAGCAGGCCCTCCTCGCGCGCGAGGCGCCGGGTCATCGCGAACGAGTCGGCGTCGCTGACCGGGATGACCTCGTCGGGGACCGCCGGGTCGTAGGCGTCGGGCCAGAAGTCCTCGCCCACGCCCTCGACGAGGTACGGGCGCCCGTCGCCACCGGAGTAGACCGAGCCCGCCGGGTCCGCGCCGACGACGCGCACGCGACCGCCGTCGGAGTCCGCGCGGTCCGCGGAGACCTCCTTGAGGTAGCGGCCCGTGCCGGTGATGGTGCCGCCCGTGCCGACCCCGGCGACGAAGTGCGTCACGCGACCGTCGGTGTCGGCCCAGACCTCGGGGCCGGTGGACTCGTAGTGCGACGCCGGGCCGTTCGGGTTCGCGTACTGGTTCGGCTTCCAGGCGCCCGGGATCTCGCGGACCAGCCGGTCGGAGACCGAGTAGTAGGAGTCCGGGTGGTCAGGGGCCACGGCGGTCGGCGTGACGACGACCCGCGCGCCGTACGCGCGCAGCACGTCGCGCTTGTCCTGGCTCACCTTGTCCGGGCAGACGAAGACGCAGTCGTACCCCTTGCGCTGCGCCACGAGCGCGAGCCCGACGCCCGTGTTGCCCGACGTCGGCTCCACGATCGTGCCGCCGGGCCGGAGCTCGCCCGAGGCCTCCGCGGCCTCGACCATCTTCAGCGCGATGCGGTCCTTGACGGAGCCGCCGGGGTTCACGTACTCGACCTTGGCGAGGATCGTCGCGCTGAGGCCTGCGGTGACACGGGACAGCCGGACGAGCGGGGTACCGCCGACGAGCTCGGACACGTGCTCTGCGTATCTCATGCCCCGATCATCCCCGATCCGGGCCGCGCGCGTGCTCGACCGGGCACCGTCCCGACCGACGCCCGGCACGAGGGTCGCTCGCGACGGGAATTCCCGTACGGTGTAGAGCGTTGAGGCCGCCGACATCCCCGACCGAGAGGTGACCCGTGCCCGAGCCCACGACCGCCGCCACCCGTCCCGCGTCCCCCGCAGCGGCCTCCGCGCCGCCCGCGCTCCCCCCGCTGCCCGACGTCGTCGCCCAGGCCGAGCGCCTCGTCGCGCTCGGCGTCCACGACATCGCCGGTCTCACCGCGGACGCGTTCCGCGCCGCCGCGGCCGACCTCGCGGCGACCGCCCCCGCGGGCGCGCTGCTCGTCGTCGACCCGGCGCTCGCGCCGCCGTCGGCGCTGGCTCCCCTGCTGCGGCTCCCGGCGAAGGACGGCGAGAAGGAGGGTTTCGTCGTCGTCGACATGACGGACGTGGACCGCTTCACGCCGATCGAGGAAATCGTCGTCCCGCCGGGGCCGCTCTCGCTCGTCACGGAGGTCGACCGCGGCGACGACCTGGCGAGCTGGTCCCCGGACGAGGCGCTGCCGGAGCTCACGGCGCGCGGCCGGACGCCGCTCCTGCTGCACGAGGGGATCCACTGGGCGCTCCAGGCGCCGGACGTCCTCGCGCGCAACCACTGCTACATGACGGTCGGCTCACGGCTGCGCAAGCCCGACGGCCGCCTCGACACCCGCACCCCCGCGCTCTGGATCTCGAACGGCACGGGACGCGACGGGCGCGAGCGCCGCGGCGCCCCGAAGGTCGGCTGGTGCTGGGCCGGGAACCGCCACACGTGGCTCGGCTTCGCCTCGGCCGCCGGCCGCCTCCCCGCCTGACCCCCGCTGAGTGCGGGAGAGAGTCGCGGCGGAGACGCCCGACCGCGACACTTTCCCGCACTCACGGGGCGGGCCGTCAGCCGACGAGGCCCAGGATCGCGACGAGGACCACGACGACGCCGAGCACGACGACGAGCAGCGGGCGGTCGGAGGCCTCGGGCGCCACGAGCCGGCCGAGACCCGCGCCGACCGCGGCGGTGACCCCGACGACGGCGGCCGCACCCGCCACGAGCGCGCCCCCGCCGCCCACGCCCGCGTCGGCGAGCTGTCGGGCGATCCCGCCCGCGAGCAACGAGCCCCAGAGCGCTCCGGCCACGAGGCCGAGCGCCGCGAACACGAGCGCGGCCCGGCGCTCCGTGGCGTCACGCGTGATCCGGGTGCCGAGCCAGGCGACGGCGGCACCCGCCGTCGGGACGCTGAGCAGGATGAGGAGCGCCGCGAACGACAGCCACGCGGGCGGCGCGCCCGAGACGACCATGTAGAGGACCTGGACGCCGAGCATCGCGGCCGCCGCGACGACGAGCCCGGCCAGAAACACCGGCACCCGCGGCGGGAGGTCCGCCGCGGGTGCCGGTTCACGGGTGCTGCGCGCCACCGTCAGTCGCTGCTCTGCAGGATCGCGAAGAGGCGCAGGAACTCGAGGTAGAGCCAGATCAGCGTGACCATGAGGCCGAACGCGGCCGACCACGCGAACTTGGCGGGGACGCCGGCCTCGACGCCACGCTTGATCGAGTCGAAGTCGACGATGAGCGACGCGGCGGCCAGGCCGACCGCGATGAGCCCGACGACGATGCCGATCGTGCCGCCGCGCATGCCCCAGCCGTCGAGGACGCCGAAGAGCACGAGGACGACGTTGACGAGCGAGAACGCGAGGTACCCGACCATCGCGATGAGCAGCCAGCGCGTGAACTTCGGGGTGACGCGCACCTTGCCGGAGCGGAACAGGAACAGCGCGGCCGCGAACGTCGCGACGGTCGCGAGGACCGCCTGGAAGACGATGTCCGTGAGGTTCCCGCCGTTGCCGACGGTCATGGTGCCGAACGCGAGGCTGATGCCACCGAGGAACAGGCCCTGGGCCACGGTGTAGGCGATGATCAGGGCCGGGCTGGGGTTCCGCTTGAACGCGTTGACCAGGCCGAGCACCAGGCCGGCGATCGCACCCAGCAGGTAGAGGAACGGCATCTGCGGCGTGAGGTACCACGACGCCGCCCCGACGACGACGAGCAGCGCGAGCAGACCGCCCGTCTTCATGATCACGTCGTCGTACGTGAGGCGCTTGGTGTCCGCCGTGGTCGCCGACGGCGCGCTGTACATCGCGTCGAGCTGCGCCGCGTCCGCGGTCTGGGCGCCGTACGCACCCCACTGCGCGCCCTGCGGGGGCGTGCCGTACGCGGGGCCCTGGCCCTGTGCGGGCGGGCTCCCGTAGGCAGGTGCGGCCTGCGTGGCCGCCCCACCGCGCCGGTTCTTCGGCTCGCCGAAGACCGCGCTGTTGTTGAAGACGGGGTTGCTCATGAGCTCCTCCTGGTCGCGGCGTCCACTACCTCTCAGCGGGCCTCGTCATCGGCGTCTCGCCTCGAGTCGGGTGTCGCTGGCCTGTGTTCATCCTAGGGAACGTGCGAGTCCCGGCCACTGTTCCCGCGGGTTTTCCGCGCCTCGCGAGCGAAGTCCCGACCAGCGGACCACACGCCGGGACGTCGTGTACGCCGCGCGGCGTACGCGCCCCGGGTCACGACGGCGGCAAGATACGTCGCAAGATGGCTGCCCGACGCCGAGCCCGTCCGTAGGCTCGAGACGTACCTCGCGGTGAGGGGCCCGGCCGGACCGGAGCGACCTTCCCGCGGTGCACCAGGACCATCCCGGACGAACGACCCTCGGAGGGGCGAAGTCATGATCGAAGCACGCGGCCTGACCAAGAGGTACGGGCCCAAGACCGCGGTGGACGGCA
>NZ_JBMVFX010000034.1:0-37601 GCF_049538415.1 Cellulosimicrobium sp. AB352
GCACACTGTTGAGTTCTCAAACAACCGACACACACCGCCTCCGACCTCGTTCCCGAGGCCCTTGCGCGGGGCGCTTCCTTCGTTCTGAATCCTACCAGACCCGGCCGTTCGTCCCGGACCGGTGAAAACCGGATTTCCGTTCAGAAATGTACCTGATCCAGACACCCCCACCGCACTCACGGCGCAGCACTGTGCTCCGAGAAATCTGGTGGGAGTTTCGCCCGGGGGACCAGCCACTTCGCATCTGCTCCGAAGAGCTGTGCCGTGGTGTCTGTTCCTCCCTGCCGGGCGACCTCGAGAACATTACGGGGTCGCGGGGCAGGAGGTCAACTCGCTCCCTCGTGACCCGGCTCACCCCTCGCCGCCGCTCGCGCACGCTCCCCCAGCACGCGTACGGCGGCGCGCAGCTCGGGCGGCCCGACGACGTCGAACGGCACGTCGAACATCGCGCACCGGGCCGCGAGCCCGCCCCAGGACCAGGAGCCCGTCGTCAGGCGGCACCGCCCCTCCGCCGCCGGCTCGACGACCGCGTCCGCGCCCGCCCAGCGCGCCACCGTCGCGGCGTCCGCGTGGAGCTCGACGGTGCCGCGCACCGGGTAGCTGGTGGTGGCGAACCGCTCCACGACGAACGTCGCGACGTCGGGCGCCGGCAGCGCGCGCGGCGCGAACCGTGCCCCCGTGCCCTCGCGCGGGACCATCCGGTCGACCCGGAACGTGCGCCAGTCCTCCCGGTCGAGGTCCCACGCCACGACGTACCACCGCCCACCCCACGTCGCGAGGTGGTGCGGCTCCGCGCGCCGCGGGGCGCGGAACCCCGCGCCCTCCGGAGCGCCCGGCGCGCGCAGCACCTCACCGGTGCCGCCGTCGTAGTCGAACCGGAGCACGCGCCGTTCGGTCGCCGCCGTCCCGACGGCGACGAGCACGTCGGGACGCACGGTGGGGAGCTCCTGCTCCCGGCGCCCCGGCACGGCGGTCACCTCCAGTGCGTCGATGCGCGTCCGCAGCCGCGCGGGCATCACCTGCCGGATGGTCGCGAGCGCCCGGGCCGCGGCGTCCTCGACCCCGGGCAGCGCGCCCGTGCGCAGGGCGACCGCGACGGCGACGGCCTGCTCGTCGTCGAACAGGAGCGGCGGCACGTCCGCCCCGGCGTCGAGCCGGTACCCGCCGTCGGGGCCCTTGGTCGCGCGCACCGGGTAGCCCAGCGTGCGCAGCCGGTCCACGTCGCGCCGCACGGTGCGCGGGCTCACCTCCAGCCGCTCCGCGAGCGTGGCCCCCGGCCAGTCGCGGCGCGCCTGGAGCAGCGAGAGCAGCCGCAGCAGTCGTCCCGAGGTCTCGAGCATGGCTCCAGCGTCGCACGAGGTAGAGGACCGGACCTGTCCGCTACCCGGAGCAGAGTCGTTCCCGACGCACGCACCGCACCCCAGGAGGAGCACCGTGATCCGGACCAGAGCACTGACCAAGGACTTCGCCGTCGGGCGGGACGAGAGCCGCACCGTGCACGCCGTGCGGGGCATCGACCTCGACGTCGCGCCGGGCGAGCTCGTCGCCGTCCTCGGCCCCAACGGGGCCGGCAAGACGACCACCCTGCGCATGCTCACCACGCTGACCCGGCCGACGTCGGGCACCGCCACCGTCGCGGGACACGACGTCGTCGCCGCGCCCGACGCCGTCCGCCACCGCATCGGGTACGTCGGGCAGGGCAACGGGGCCGGGCACGCGCAGCGGGCCGTCGACGAGCTCGCGAGCCAGGGCCGCATCCACGGCCTGGACCGCCGGACCGCACGGCGACGCGCCGCCGAGCTGCTCGACTCCCTCGAGCTCACGGCGCACGGCACCCGCAAGGTGTCCGACCTCTCCGGCGGGCAGCGCCGTCGGCTCGACGTCGCGATGGGCCTCGTGCACGCGCCGTCGCTCCTCTTCCTCGACGAGCCGTCCACGGGCCTCGACCCGCACAACCGCGCGAACCTGTGGGAGCACGTCCTGCGGATGCGCGACGACGCCCGCGCGACGACGGGCGAGCCCATGACGATCGTCCTCACGACGCACTACCTCGACGAGGCCGACACCATGGCCGAGCGGGTCGTCGTCGTCGACCACGGGCGCGTCATCGCCGACGACACGGCCGCGAACCTCAAGGCCGAGCTCGCCGGGGACCGCGTCCTCGTGACGCTCGCGCCGTCGGGCGGTCGCGCGCACGACGACGCCGCCCACCTCACCGCGCTGGCCCGTCGCGTCGAGGGCTTCCGCGAGGTGGCCCGCACGCCCGAGGGCGCGGGCGCCGTCGGGCCCGACACCGGGCCGGATGCCCGGCCCGGTGGTGCACCCGCGCTCGAGGTCCGCGCCGAGCGGGGCGACGCCTACCTGCCCCGGCTGCTGCGCGCGGCGGACGCCGCCGGGATCGCCGTCGACACCGCCCAGGTGCGCCGGCCCACGCTCGACGACGTCTTCCTCGCCCTCACCGGGCGCAGCCTGCGCGAGGCGGGCGCCACCACGGGCGCCGACGCCCACCCCACCGAGAGGACCGCAGCATGAGCACCGTCACCACGACCCCGACCACGCCGCGCACGGCACCGAGCCGCGCGCACGCCCCGCGCCGCGGCCTCGCCGCGTTCGCGCGCGACACCGGCATCGTGCTCGTGCGCGAGCTGCGGCCCGTGCTGCACGACCCGTTCTCCGTGCTCTTCGGGCTCGTCCAGCCGATCGTCTTCCTCGCGCTGTTCGGACCGCTCCTCGTCGGGTCGCTCGGCGGCACGACGACCGGCCAGGAGGTCCTGGGCGGCAACGTCTGGCAGTGGTTCGTGCCGTCGATCCTCGTCATGACGACGCTGTTCGGGACGTCCACGACGGGCGCGAACCTCCTCGTGGAGCTGCAGACGGGGGCGCACGAGCGGATGCTCGTCGCGCCGCTGTCGCGCGCGTCGCTCCTCGTCGGGCGCGCGCTCAAGGAGATGGTCCCGATCGTCGCGCAGTCCGTCGTCGTGGTGCTCGTCATGCTGCCGTTCGGCTTCGAGCTGCACCCCGCCGGCGCCGTCGTGGGGCTCGTGCTGCTCGCCGTCTTCGGCGTGGGGATCGGCTCCCTCAGCTACGCGCTCGCGCTCGCCGTCCGCAAGCAGGACTGGATGTTCTGGGTCGTGCAGCAGACGCTCGTCTTCCCGCTCATGATCCTGTCCGGCATGCTGCTGCCGCTCGAGACCGGACCCCGCTGGATGCAGGTCGCGTCCGACGTCAACCCGCTGCGCTACGTGGTCGACGCCGAGCGGGCGCTCTTCGCGGGCGACCTCACGGCGTCCGCCGTCGCGTGGGGGTGGGTCGCCGCCGTCGTGACGGCCGCCGTCGGGCTCGCCGTCGGGATCCGGACCATGGTGCGGACGACCGACTGAGCACGGGAGCGCTTCGGCCCGGGCCTCCAGCCCCGGGGCACCCGGCGGACGACGTCGTCGCCGGGGGCGAGATGCGAGAAGTGGCCCCTGCGGCGAGTCCTCCAGGGGCCACTTCTCCCGTCTCACGCCGGGAGCGGTCCCGGCCGGCGGGCTCAGGCGGTGTGCTCGCGGAAGGCGTCGGTGAGGGTGGGGCCGTCGTCGGTGCCCAGGCGCCAGACGCTCCAGCCGTCGGCGGTGTGGGTGCCGGAGACCGCGACCGCGGCGAGGTCCGGGTGGCGGAACCGGGCGCCGTCGGACAGCTCGATGAAGCCGTCGGGCTGGAGCACCGCCTCGAAACGCTGCCCGCGCCGGGGCCGCGACCAGACGAGCTGGCGCGGGGCGCCGAACGCGCGGGCGAGCGCGACGAGGTCCGGGTCGTCCTCGGGGCCGAGCGGCAGGTCGGCCGCGGGCGGGGACGGCACCGGCGCGACGTCGCGGCTCCTCGACGGGAGGTCCGGCCCCGTGCCGAGGTCGACGGGCGGGTGGTACGACAGCGGGTCGTACGGGCGCTCCTGCGCCGGGCTGCGCTGGTCGCCGTACTCGTGCGTGAGGTACGACTCGCGCGTCCGGATCGACTCCCGGGTGCGGATCGACTCGCGCGTGAGGATCGAGGTGCGCGGGGCCGGTGCCTCGTCGGCGCTCTCGACCGGGCGGCGGTCGGCCCAGGCCGTCGGCGCGGGCTCGGGCGCCGTGCGCGCGGTGAGCGGGTCGTCCAGGGGGACGAAGTCGAGCACGGGCGGCTCGGCGCGGCGCGGCTCGCCCGTCGCGGTGAGCGGGGCGAGCTGGCCCGTCTCGTCGGCCGACGACGGCGCGACGCCGTAGGTGGTGCGGGGCTCCAGCTCGGCGGCCCGGCGACGCTCCGCCCGGGACCTCGCGGCCTGACGCGTCACCACGGGAAACTTGCCGGTCAGGGCTCGGCCCACGGCGACGCCGTCCGCGAAGTCGGAACCGGGGGCGACGGCACGGCCCCGCGGGGGCTCGGGTGCCGCGGGTGGCGCGGGGTTGTCGCGCGTCATCGCGAGCGGGGACACGTCGACGAAGCGGCGGCCGTCGGCCCCGTGGACCACGCCGAGGCGCAGCACCGCGACCGGCGAGCCGGGCTGGCGCAGGAAGTCGAGCGCGTCCTGGATGCCGGGCGCGGCGCTCGAGCAGATGACGATGAGGCGCGCGCCCGTGGCGCGCGCGGTCGCCTGCGAGCGCGTGAGTGGCACGTTGTCGTAGAACGCGGCGACGTCCTGCTGGAAGCGCGACGCGCCGCCCGTGTAGCGCGCGGCGAGCTCGGCGCGCGTGAGGCGACCGGCGCGGCCCGCGTGGTTGAGCGCCGCGGTCAGGGCCTCCTCGGTGAGCTCGGCCGTGACCTCGATGACGACCGGGAGCCCCGCCGCGTCGAGCGCGAGGAGGTGCGGCTCGTCGTCGGACGTGCCGTGCGCGACCGGGAAGATCTGCTCGCCCAGCAGTCCCTCGAGGTTGCCGTCCACCACCCGCTGCGCGTCCGTCCCGAATGCTCCGGCCTGCTGGGGCGGCTGGACCAGTACGGGACGCTCGGCGTCCACCTCGAAGAGGGGCATCGGGGGTTCTCCTGCAGCAGCGGAAACGCGACCTGGGCGGGGGCGTATGCGCCATAGCCTACGGGGGCGGGTCAAGTCCCTCGAAGCGGGCGAACCGGTGCGCAAGGGCCGTCCGGCCCCCGTCTCCGGCCCGCGCGTCACCCGCCCGGTCAGGCGTGCCCGGTGTCCTCCGACTCGGCCGCGAGCCGCTCCTCGACGCGCTCGACCTTGCCCGTGAGCTCGCCCGTGCGACCCGGGCGGATGTCGGCCTTGAGGACCAGCGACACGCGGTGACCGCCTGCGCCGACGGCCTCGGTCGCACGCTGGATCACGGGCATGACGACGTCCCAGTCACCCTCGATCTCGGTGAACATCGACGTGGTGCGGTTCGGCAGGCCCGACTCGCGGACGATGCGGACGGCCTCGGCGACGGAGTCCGCGACGGACTCGCCGGCACCGAGCGGGGCGACGGAGAAGGCGAAGACGGCCATGGGTCCATCGTGGCACGGCGTCGCGCCACGGGCCGGGGAACCGGGCGCTCCGCGAAGGCTCCGTGCTCCGACGTAGGCTCGTCGTCGTGACAGCAGAACACCGCACCGACCGCGTCACCGTGCTCGCGGGCGGGGTCGGCGGGGCCCGCCTCGCGCACGGTCTGGACCTCGCGGGGACGGACCTCACGGTCGTCGTCAACGTCGCCGACGACGTCGAGCTGCACGGGCTGTGGATCTCGCCCGACCTCGACACCGTGACGTACACGCTCGCCGGGCTCGCGGACGAGGAGCGCGGCTGGGGCGTCGTCGGGGAGACGTACGCGGCCCTGGAGGCGATGGGCCGGCTCGGCGAGGACACGTGGTTCACGCTCGGCGACCGCGACCTCGCGACGCACGTCGTGCGGACGGCCCGGCTGCGCGCCGGCGCGCCGCTGTCCGACGTCACCGCGCAGCTCACGTCCGCGCTCGGCGTCCGGGCGCGCGTGCTGCCCGTCACCGACGACCGCGTCGCGACGCTCGTCGACACGCCCGCCGGGCGCCTCGGGTTCCAGGAGTACTTCGTGGGCCGTCGGCACGCGGACGACGTGCTCGGTCTCGTCTACGACGGCATCGACGCCGCGCGCCCGGCGCCCGGCGTGCTCGACGCGGTGACCGGCGCCGACGTCGTCGTGGTCGCGCCGTCCAACCCGTTCCTGTCGGTGGAGCCGGTGCTGGGCGTCGCGGGCGTGCGGGAGGCGCTCGCCGGGACGTCGGCGCGACGGGTCGCGGTGAGCCCGATCGTGGGCGGTCGCGCGCTCAAGGGTCCTGCCGCGCAGATCCTCACGACGCTCGGGCACGAGGTCTCCGCGCTCGGCGTCGCGCGCCTCTACGCGGGCCTGGTCGACGTCATGGTCATCGACGACCACGACGCGCACCTCGCCGACGCCGTCCGCGCGCTCGGGATGGACGTCGTCGTGACGGACACGGTCATGGGCGGCGCCGAGGGCCGCGAGCGCCTGGCGCGCACGCTGCTGCGGTCCGTGGGGCTCGAGCGTGGGTGACGTCGTGCGGCCCGACGGCGGCCCTCGCCCGGGCGAGCCGGGGCGCCCGGCGCGCGTGGTCGCCGTAGTGCCGCTGCGCGACGGGTCGTCGGGGAAGTCGCGGCTCGCGCACGTGCTCGACCCCGCGTCGCGCAGCAGGCTGATCGGCGTGCTCGCGCGGCACGTCGTGGGGACGCTGCTCGCGAGCGACGGCGTCGAGCGCGTGGTCGTCGTGACGTCCGACCCGCGGTTCACGTGGCGGGCGCTGCGGGACGTCGTGGTCGACGAGCCCGCCGAGGCGGCGCACGCCGGGTCCGAGGACCTGCCCCTGCTGACCGCCGACGCCGACCGGCTGCGCATCGTGCTCCAGCCCGCGGACCGGCCCGGTCTGGACGCGGCGGTGGAGCTGGGCCGGGAGCTCGCGGCGGAGGACGCGGCGGCCCGGGGCCCGGTGCGGCTCCTCGTGGCGCACGCCGACCTCCCGGCGCTCACGACCGCGGACGTCGCGGCGCTGCTCGCCGAGGACGCCCCGGTCGTCGTCGCGACGGACCGGGTCGGGGCGGGCACGAACCTGCTCGTCCTCGACTACCCGGCCACCGCGCCGTCGAGCACGACCCTGCTGTCGGGAAGCGGCGCAGAACGCCAGGAACCTCGTGCTCGGCCCGACGGCGGTTCCGGCGGCGAGGGGTTCCGGTTTCAGTTCGGGACGGGCAGCCGCGCGGCGCACGTCGCGGAGGCCGAGCGGCTCGGGCTGCGGGCCGTCGTCGTGCAGCGGCCCGGGACCGCCGTGGACCTGGACACGCTGGACGACTGGGGCGAGCTGCCCCCGCCCGTGCGGGGCGCCGTCGGGCTGCACGTCCCGGCGCTGCGCGACCACGACGCCTGACCCGGCACCCGCCCGCGCCGCTACGACGGCCAGGTACCGAGCTCCTCGGGGGGCGCCGCGAGGCCGGCCCGCACGTCGGCGAGGAGGCGCTGCCACGCGCCCTCGTCGAGCGGCCCGGCGCAGTCCAGCGCGAGCACCACGGACTGCGTCGACGCGTCGCCCTCGAACGTCGGCACGCTCACGACGCGCGCCGCCCCGCGCACCCGCACCTCGCCGCGCGGGGTCGTCACCGTCCAGTCCTGGGCCGCGGCGTTCACCCCCTGGCGGGTGACGCCGTCGGCGAGGAGGGGCAGCAGGACGTCGCTGGGAGCCGTGAGGTCACCGCCGTCCGCGGCGACCGTCTCCGTGAGGAGGGCGGCGGACGCGTCGCGCGGGCCCGCCGTGGGTGCCGCCGGGTCGGCCGCGGCACGTGACGACAGCACGCACGCGCCGCTCGCACCCACGACCTGCCACCCGGACCGCCCGACGAGCGGTGTCGCGCCCGCCGCGCCACCGAGGCTCGTGACCTCGGGCGGAGCGGCCGTGGGCGCCTCCCCCGGCCCGGCGGAGGCGCCCGCCGTCGCCTCGTCGGAGCCACCCGGAGGCCGCTCCGGCTCGCCCGAGGCGGTCGGGTCGTCGGCCGGGACCTCGGCGGGCGGCCGGTCCGTCCGCGTCGCGGACGCCGCGCCCGTCGGGTCCTCGGGCGTCGCGCTCCCCGTGCACGCTCCCACGCCGAGGACGGCGAGCGCGAGCCCGACGGCGAGCGCCCCGGCCCGCGAGCGCGTCACGACCGGCCACCCCAGCGGCCGCGGTGCACGACGTCGTCGAGCGGCTTGCGCGCGCGACGGCGCGGCGAGCCCGTGGCCGCCCGGTCGGCGGGGTGCCCGACGGCGACGACCCCCGTCGGCGCGTACGCGTCGGGGATGCCGAACGCCGCGCGCAGGCGCCCGACCTCGCCCGGCGCGACGCCGAAGAAGCACGCGCCGAGCCCTTCGTCGACGGCGGTCTGGAGCATGAGCAGCGCCGCCATCCCGGCGTCGACGTGCCAGTACGGCACGGCCCAGCGGTTCTCGTCGCGGTCCGCCCAGCCCTTGTCGTCCTCGGCGTACCGGTCGAGGTAGACGTCCTTCGACGTGAGGACCACGACGAGCACGGGCGCGGTGCGCATCCCGGCGAGCCACGTGCTCATGCTCCGCTCGGGCTGCTCGGGCGAGGTCGCGGACCAGAAGCGCGCGACGTCGTCGGGCTCCGTGAGCACGAGGAACGACCACCCCTGAGCGAACCCCGCGCTCGGCGCGCGGACGGCGTTGCGCACCAGGCGGTCGACGGCGTGCGGGTCGACCGGCTCGTCGGTGAACCGGCGCACCATGCGCCGGCGTCGGACGACGTCCTGGAACTCCACGCGGCCCCCTCGGCACGGTCCGGGATCAGGTCCCCGCACCCTATCCGGCGACGCGCCGCGTCATCCGCAGCTCGAGGAGGCGGGGGTCGCTCGGGAGGGGCTGGGTCTCGCCGGTCGGCGCGAAGCCTGCGCGCTCGTAGAGGCGGAGCGCGGGAGCGTTGGTCGCGGTGACCCAGAGCGCGAGCGTGCGCGCGCCGAGCCCGGCCGCGAGGTCGTCGGCGCGCGCCAGGAGCGACGCCGCCACACCGCTCCCCCGCGCGCCGGGCTCGACCCACACGGACACGAGCTCGGCCACGGTCGGGTCGTCGGGCGAGGGAACGACGGCCGCGACCCCGACCACGGGACCGGGCGACCGGCCGCTCCCGGGCGGGGCGCCGTCGTCGGACTTGCCGCGGTCGCCAGGCGGGCCGCCGTCGAACGTCGTCCGCGCCAGGAGCGTGCGCCCCTGCGCCGCGCGCTCTCGCCACACGTCGTCGGGGAAAGCGACCTCGCGCGCGAGGGTCGAGCCGAACGCGGACGGCGCGTCCGCGAGCGCCCGCAGGCGGACGTCCCGCAGGTCGCGCCAGTCGTCCGGCCGGGTGCGCTCGACGAGCGTGGTGGGCATCGGCCCATCGTGGCAGCCCGGCCCGGCGTGGGTGCGCCGGGCCGGGCCGCTCGGCCGGCTCAGGCCGCGTCGAGGCGCGCGCGCAGCTCGGGGTCGAGCTCCAGGTCGGCCGCGCCGAGGAGGTCGTCGAGCTGCTCGACCGTGCTGGGCCCGATCACCGAGATCACCGCGTGCTCGCCGCCGAGGAGCCACGCGAGCGCGACCTGGTTCGGCGTCGCGCCGAGCTCGCCCGCGACCTCGTGCAGGAGGCGGATGCGCTCGCGCGTGGTCGGGTGGTCGAACCCGTCCCAGAGCGGCTTGTCCCGGCGCACGTACGCACCCTGGAGGATCGGCGAGTAGGCGGTGACGGCGAGCGGCGGGCGGCCCTCGACGCCCGTTGACGCCGCGTAGTCGAGCAGCTCGTACGACGCCCAGTTGTGCCGTCCCGGCTCGGGCGTCGGGTAGGCGTAGGTGTAGTTCTGCTGGACGAGCCCGTAGGGCGCGACGCCCTGGCGCAGCGCCTCCTCGCGCGCCTCGACGACGCGCCACAGCGCGACGTTCGAGATGCCCGTGATGCCGACGACGCCCTCCGCCTGGAGCTTGCCGAACGCGCCGACGGTCTCGGCGAGCGGCGTCCCGTGGTCGTCGACGTGCCCGTACAGCACGTCCAGGTGGTCGACGCCGAGGTGGCGCAGGCTCTCGTGCGCCTCGTCCGCGACGACGTCGGCGCCGAGCCCCTGGAAGTTCGTCGGCTCGACGTTCTGCAGCGGCAGGGCCGGGTCCTTCTTGGCCGCGCCGAGCTTCGTCGCGATCCGGACCTCGTCGCGCGCACCGCGGCTCGCGAGCCAGCGGCCGAGCAGGTCCTCGCTGTCGCGGCCGTGGCCGCCGGCCCAGAAGCTGTAGTTGTTCGCGGTGTCGAGGAACGTGCCGCCCGCCTCGCGGTAGCGGTCGAGGATCGCGAACGAGGTGTCCTCGTCGACGAGCGTGCCCATGTTCATCGTGCCGAGGCACAGGGTCGACACCTCGAAGGAGGTGCGCCCGTCGCCGATGGTGCGGTACCGCATGGTGGTCTCCCTGGGTCTGTCGGTGGTCCGAGCGGTCCGTGGTGGACCCGTGGTCTCGGTGACGTGCTCCACGCTAGGGAGGCATCGGCACGGGTGTACGGTCCGATGCCATGGCCGTCGACCAGACCAATCTGCCGTCCGAGCGCCCCGGGCCGACGGCGGCGCTCGCCTGGGAGGCCCTGCTCGACCTGGGCGCGGGGGCGGGGTCCCGCGTCGAGCGGCTCGAGCGCGCGGTCCGCGACGCCGTGCACGCCGGCCGCGTCCCCGTCGGCGCGGCGCTCCCGCCGAGCCGACAGCTCGCCGAGTCGCTCGGGGTGTCGCGGTGGGTCGTCACCGAGGCGTACGGCCAGCTCGTCGCCGAGGGCTTCCTCGAGGCGCGCACCGGCTCCGCGACCCGCGTCTCCGCCGCAGCCGGGGCACGATCGACGAGCCCGAGGGGAACGAGCGCGCTGGGCGAGCGGCCCACGAGCCCGGCGGGAACGACGGTGCGCGCGGGTCGTGGCGGGCCTGGCGGGAGCCGCGAGGAACGAGCGGCGGACGGTAGACCCGCGCGCGCCGTCGTTCCCGCCGGGCGGACCGACACCGGCAGGATCCACGCCGCGCGCGCCCGGTTCGACCTCGCACCGGGCGTCCCCGATCTCCGGCACGTCCCGCGCGACGCGTGGCTCCGCGCGGCACGCGAGGCGCTCGGCACGTCCGGCGGGACGGCGTCGAACGACGACCTCGGGCAGCCCGCCCCCGCCGGGCACCCGCACGCGCGCGCCGTCGTCGCCGGCCACCTGCGCCGGGCGCGCGTCGTCACGGGGCCGGACGACGCCGTCGTGCTGACGCGCGGCGCGACGGACGGCATGGCGCGCGTCGCCGCCGTGCTCGTCGAGGCGGGCCACACGCACCTGCTCGTCGAGGACCCGAGCTGGTCGGTGCTGCGCGACGTCGCGGCGCGCGCCGGTCTCACCCCGGTCCCGGTCCCCGTCGACGCCGGGGGCGCGCTCGTCGAGGCGCTCGTCGACGCGTCCCGGCGGACGGGCGCACGGGCCGCGCTCCTCACGCCCGCGCACCAGTTCCCCACCGGCTCCGCGCTCGCGCCCGAGCGGCGCGAGGCCGTGCTCGCCTGGGCGCGGGACGTCGACGGCGTCGTCGTCGAGGACGACTACGACGCCGAGTTCCGCTACGACCGTCGGCCCGTCGCCGCGCTCCAGCAGCTCGATCCCGACCGCGTCGTGCTGCTCGGCTCGGTGAGCAAGACGATGAGCCCCGCGTTCGGCGTCGGGTGGATGGTCGTGCCCGCCCGCTGGCGCGAGTCCGTCGCGCGCGCCTCCGCCCCGCACGGCCCGACGGCGGCCCCGTCCACCGTCGACCAGCTCACGTTCGCGCGGCTCGTCGCGTCCGGCGGCTACGACCGGCACCTGCGCGCCGCGCGGGGACGCTACCGCCGCCGTCGCGACGCCGTGCTCGACGCCCTCGCCCGCGAGCTGCCCGGCGCCGCGGTGCGCGGCATCGCGGCGGGGATGCACGCGCTGCTGTCCCTGCCGGGCTCGCCGGACGGTCCCGCGCCCGACGCCGCGCACGTCGTGCGCGAGGCCGCGCGGCGCGAGGTGACCGTCGTCGACCTGCGCCGCTACCAGGTGCGCCCCGCCGAGCGGTCGACGACCTTCGTGCTCGGGTACGGCAACCTCGCCGACGCCCGCGTCGACGAGGCCGTCGCCCGGCTCGCCGACGCGGTGCGGAGCGCCCGCGGTAGCCTCGTCAGCCCTTCAGGACGGTGACGAGCGCGGGGAGCGGACCCGGGAGGTCGCGCGCCCGGCGCTCCTCCACCCACGCCCCCTGCACGACCTCGCTCCAGGTCGGCTCCGCCCGGCATCGCGCGGCGATGCGACCAGCCAGGTCGGACCGGCCCACGATCGCCTCCTCGACGATCCCCGCCCCGAGCCGCGTGACGAGGCGCTCGTCCCCGCTCGCGACGGCCTGCGCGACGAGCGCGTCGAGCAGCGGCAACGGGTCGGCGTCGTGCTCCACCACGCTCCGTACCTCTTCCGAGACCCCGACCTCCGCCTCCGCCCGCAGACGCTCGGCCCGCGCGCCCTCGGTCAGCAGGAGCCAGCCGAGGTAGCGGCGTGCGAGGTCCTCCGGAGTCGACATGCGCCCGATGCTGCCACGCCGGGCCGCGAGGTCACTCGTCGTGGGACAGGAGGCTGAACTCGGCGAGGAGCTCGCCGATCTCGGTGGCGTCCACCTTCTTCTGGAGCCGGTCGCGCAGGATCCGCGGCCCGGGGATGTCGAGCTCCTCGCCGTCGCGCAGGGCGCTCACCGCGGCGAGCAGCTTGCGGACGTCGTACGTGCTGTTGAACACCTCGGGCACGCCGCGCTCCAGGTCGAGCAGCTGGTAGGCCGCCTCCATGCCGGTGCGCACGGAGTACTCGGTGGTGAAGATCGTGTCCCGGGTGGTCTCCGCGAACTGGCCGATGAACGCGAAGTTGCGTGCGCCGTCGGGCACGACCTGGGGCCGGTCGCCCGCGTGCCGGGGCATGAAGAACGCCGTGACGTACGGCATCATCACGGGCACGCAGCTCGCGGCCTCGGCGGCGAGGGTCGGGATGTCGGCCTCCGGCACGCCGAGGTGGTAGAGCCACTCCTGCGTGATCTCCTCGCCCGTGCACTCCTGGAGCGACTTCTTCACGTAGTCGCCCGGCGTGTCCACGAACAGGCCGTAGACCCACACGACGATCTCGTCGGGCGACTGCGCCTTGAAGTGCGGCTGCCGGTTGACGGTCCAGCTCATCAGCCACGCCGAGTCGCGCGCGGTGACGATCCCGCCCGTGACGACCTTGCCGCTGAACGGGTCGCGCTTGCAGATGCGCTCGATGTGCTCGGGGATTCGTCGGTCGAGCGTCGTGACGGTCGCGGACTGCCACTTCGTGAGCGGTATGTCGGTGCTGAAGACGTCGGGCCGGCCGAACGACGGGTCCTTGGCCGCGACGCGCCGCCACAGGTCCCACGCGGGCGCGGGCCCCGTGTCGAGGCGCGCGGGCGTGTGCTGGTCGCCGTTGTCGGAGTTCTCGGTGAGCGAGCCGATGGTCGCGATGACGAGGTCGTCCTCGCCGAGGTCGATCGTCCGCTCGACGGCGGCCCCGCCGGACTCGTGGGCCGCCGCGTGGTCCAGCAGGTGCAGCCGCGTGGCGACCTTGCGGTCCGGGGCGAGGTCGAAGTCGACGTCGGTGACCTCGACGTGGAACCGGAACGTCACGCCCTGGTCCATGAGCCAGCGCGTGAGCGGCAGCACCATCGACTCGTACTGGTTGTACTTGGTGAACTTGAGCGCCGAGAGGTCGGGCAGGCCACCGACGTGGTGGATGAACCGGTGCAGGTAGAGCTTGAACTCGAGCGCGCTGTGCCATTCCTGGAACGCGAACATCGTGCGCCAGTAGAGCCAGAACTGGCTGTCGAGGAAGTGCCGCGACATGACGTCCTCGATCGACTTCCCCTCCATGTCCTCGCGGCGCGCGAGGAAGATCTTCGTGATCTCCTTCTGCGCCTTCTCGTCGAGGCGGAACAGGTTGTCGAAGTGCGCGTCCTTCCCGCGGTGCTCGGTGACGCGCTGGAGCGAGAAGTTCGGGTCATCCTTGTTGAGCCAGTAGAACTCGTCGAGGACCGAGACGCCCTCGGTCTCGATCGACGGGACGG
Source organism: Cellulosimicrobium sp. AB352 (assembly GCF_049538415.1). NCBI lineage: Bacteria > Bacillati > Actinomycetota > Actinomycetes > Micrococcales > Promicromonosporaceae > Cellulosimicrobium > Cellulosimicrobium sp. AB352. Next base: position 14,072 of record NZ_JBMVFX010000034.1, read on the forward strand.
AGCGGAACAGGTCCCACAGGCACTCCATGTGGTCCTCGAGCTCGCGCCCGCCACGGATCACGAACCCGCGCCGCGGCTCCTTGATGCCGTCGAGCGCGCCGCCGGGGAGCCGGAGCCGCTCGTAGACGGTGATCTTCTCCCCCGGCACCTGGCCGTCGCGGACGAGGAAGCCCGCCGCGGAGAGCGACGCGAGGCCCGCTCCCACCAGGTGCACGGACCCGAGCCGGTCCGTCCGCTCCGGCCTGCGCGGCCGCGCGAACGCCTCGTAGTTGCCGCTGGAGTAGTACATGGCCTGCCCCTCACCGCCGACGACGTGGACGGAGCACCGCCCGCGGTGGTGCTCCCCTGCCATGCTCGCGCCGGGGTCGAGGGACCGCACCTCGGTGCCTGGACGCACCCCACGGGGACGCGCGCCCGTGCGGGGCCGGGGCGGCCGCCCGGGCGGCTGTGCGCCGTCGGCCGCCCGACGGGCTCAGAGCCGCTCGGCGAGCAGCTCGACGAGAGCCTTGCCCTGCACGCCGGCGAGATCGTCGGCCTGCGTGCGGCACGAGAACCCGTCCGCGAGGTATACGTCGCCGGGGGCGGCGTCGCGCAGCGCGGGCAGGAGCGCGTTCTCCGCGACGGCGACCGACGTCTCGTAATGGCCCTTCTGCATGCCGAAGTTGCCTGCGAGACCGCAGCAGCCGGCGAGGACCTTGATGGTCGCGCCCGCGTCGCGCAGCAGGCGCTCGTCGGCGGCGAAGCCCATCACCGAGTGCTGGTGGCAGTGCGGCTGCACGACGGCGGTCACGTCCGAGAGGTCCGGCACACGCCACCCGGACTCGCGCCCGGGCGCGGTGTCGACCGAGGTGAGGAGCTCGGCGAGCGTGCGCGTCGCGGCGGAGACCGCCTGGGCGCGCGGGTCGTCGGGGAACAGGTCCACGAGGTCGGAGCGCAGCACGGCCGTGCACGACGGCTCGAGCCCCATGATCGGGATGCCGTTCACGGCGTACGGGCCGAGCACGGACAGCAGGTTCTCCAGGCGCTTGCGAGCGCCGTCGAGCTGGCCCGTGCTGATCCACGTGAGGCCGCAGCACGCCTGCTCGTCGGGCACGACGACGTCGTACCCCGCCGCGGTGAGCACCTTCACTGCGGCCTGCGGCACGCCCGGCGACATGTTGTCGCTGAACGAGTCGGTCCACAGGACGACCTTCGGGCGCTCGTCGCGCACGGGGCGGCCGGGCTGCTGCCCGATGCGCAGGCCGGGCACGCCCTGGGTCGCGCCGCCGCGCCTCCACCACGTGCGGAACGGCACCTCGGCGAACTCCGTCATGGAGCGGCGCGTGTCCATGCCGCCCGCCCACAGGACCGCCTTCGCGAGCGGCCGGAACCCGAGCAGCTTGTTGGCCAGGCGCGGCATGCCCGTCGCGAGGCGCGCCCAGACCGGGAGCCAGCCGAGCGAGTAGTGGTCGACGGGGCGCAGCTTGCCGCGGTACGTCCGGTACAGGACCTCGGACTTGTACTGCGCCATGTCGACGCCCGCGGGGCAGTCGCTCGAGCACGCCTTGCAGGACAGGCACAGGTCGAGCGACTCGCGCACCTCGGGCGCCGCGAGACCGCCGACGAGCGTGCCGTTCACCGCCTCCTGGAGCACGCGGGCGCGGGCGCGCGTGACGTCCTTCTCGTCCTTCGTCGCCTGGTACGACGGGCACATGAAGCCGCCCGCGGCGCTGGTGTCGGCGCGGCACTTGCCGACGCCGACGCACCGGTGCACGGCCTGCGTCATGTCGCCGTGGTCGTGCGCGAACGAGAAGCCCTGGTAGCCGGCGCGACGCGAGATCTTCGTGACCTTCGCGGGCGCGGCCGTGCTCGTCCCGGGCGTCCCCGGCGCACCGACCTTCGACAGCAGCGGGTGCGCGTGCGGGCGGCGCAGGTCGTCGTCGACGGCGCTCGGACGCACCACCACGCCCGGGTTCATCACGTCCTGCGGGTCGAACAGCGCCTTGAACCGCTCCATGAGCGCGATCGCCTCGGGGCTGTACATGACCGGGAGCAGCTCCGAGCGTGCGCGGCCGTCGCCGTGCTCGCCCGAGAGCGAGCCGCCGTACTTCGCGACGAGCTCGGCCGCCTCCAGCATGAACGTGCGCAGCACCGACCCCGACGCCTCGAGCGGGATGTCGATGCGCAGGTGCACGCACCCGTCGCCGAAGTGCCCGTACGGCAGGCCGTCGACGCCGTAGCGCGCCATGAGCGCGTCGAGGTCGCGCAGGTAGTCGCCCAGCTTCTCCGGCGGGACGGCGGAGTCCTCCCAGCCCGGCCACGCCTGCTCGCCCGCGGGCGTGCGCCCGGCGAGCCCTGCGCCGTCGGCCCGGATCTGCCACATCTTGGTCGCCTCGGGGCCCGCGGGCAGGATCATCGTGGCCTCGCTGCCCGACGCCGCGACGATCGCCTCCGCGTTCGCCATCGCCTCTTCGGGGGTCGTGCCGCCGACCTCGACCATGAGCCAGCCGGCGCCCGGGGGCAGCGGCAGCACGGACGCGTCGCCCTTGGCGCGGCGCACGACGTCGACGAGCCGCGCGTCGAGACCCTCGACCGCGAGGGGGCTGAGGCCGAGGAAGGTCGGGACGTCGTCGGCCGCGGACGGCATGTCCGGGTAGCCCAGCACGACGAGTGTCGGCTTGGACGGCACCGGCACCAGGCGCACCGTGGCCTCGAGGATCGTCACGAGCGTGCCCTCGGTGCCGACGAGCGCCTTCGCGAGGTCCGACCCGTTCTCCGGCAGCAGGTGCTCGAGCGAGTAGCCCGACACCTGGCGCCCGAACCGCCCGAACTCCGTGCGGATGAGCGCGAGGTTCTCGCGGACGAGCTCCGCCAGACCGGGGACCGCCGCGAACGTCGGGTCGCCCTTGCCGGCCGTGAAGCGGCGCCCGCGGCCGTCGACGACGTCGAGCGCGAGGACGTTGTCGACCGTGCGCCCGTACGCGACGGCGTGCGGCCCGCACGCGTTGTTGCCGATCATGCCGCCGAGCGTCGCGCGGTTCTGCGTCGAGGGGTCCGGGCCGAACCGCAGCCCGTGCGGCGCCGCCTCCTGCTGAAGCGTCGACATGACGACGCCCGGCTCGATGCGCGCCGTGCGCGCCTCCGGGTCGACGTCGAGCACGCGGTTCACGTGCCGCGTGAAGTCCAGGACCACGCCCGGGCCGATCGAGTTCCCCGCGACCGACGTCCCCGCCCCGCGCGCCGTGACCGGCACCTCGAGCTCGCGCAGCACGTCCAGCGCGGCGACGACGTCGTCCGCGTCCTGCGGGTAGACCACGGCCTCGGGCACCACGCGGTAGTTCGACGCGTCGGTCGAGTACTCCGCGCGGCGTCGCGTCGCGGTGTCGACCGTGCCGCGCACGACCGTCCGCAGCGCGTCCGCGAGCGCCGTGCGCGCGGCGTCGGCCGCCCGTTCCGCCTCGCGGACGGCAGCGGCGCGCTCCGCCTCCGGCGACGTCGTCGCGCGGGAGCCGGACCGCCGCGAGCCGTTCCCGTGGTGCTGCGGGGCGGGGGTCGGGGTGGCGTCGATCTCAGCGGACACGTCGCGATTGTCGCACCCCCTGCCCCCGACCCTCCGCCCCGTCCGCCCCGTGGCCCGCCGACCAGGCGTTCCCGGCTGGCCGAACAGGCGGTCATGGCTCGTCAGACCGCCCGGACCAGCCCAGACCGCCTGCTCGGCGCAGGACCACGCGGCGTCGAGGTCAGAGGACGAGCTCTGGCTGGAGCTTCTTGATCGTCCAGACGCGCTGCTTGCGGGCGGCGACCGTCGTCAGGGCCAGGGCCGCGACCAGCACGACGACGAGCACCGTGACGTCGCGCGTGACCGTCGCCATGTTGCCGCCGTAGAGGAGCTGGCGCAGGCCCTCGACCGCGTACGTCATGGGCAGGAACCGGTGCATGGAGCGCAGCGGCTCGGGGATCGTCTGCCAGGGGAACGTGCCGCCCGCGGTGACGAGCTGGACGAGCATGAGCACGAGCCCGAGGAACTGGCCCGCGGCGCCGAGCCAGACGTTGAGCGCCTGGAGGATCGCGACGAACGTCGCCGACACCAGCACGAGGAACAGCGCGGTCCCGACCCCGTGGACCGGGTCGATGTCGAGCGCGAACTTCGTCACGGTGAACATCGCGGCGACCTGCACGACGCCGATCGCGGCCGGGGTGAGCCACCCGCCCAGGGCGGTGGCCAGGCCCGACCTCCCGGCGGCGAGGGCCCGCGACGACAGCGGGCGCACGAGCAGGAAGAGCACGTAGGCGCCGATCCACGTCGCGAGCGACAGGAAGAACGGCGCGAGGCCGCCGCCGTACGTGCCCGCGGACGACAGCGCGTCGCTCTTCACGGACACGGGGTTGCCGATGGTCTCGGCGGTGTCCTGGCGGGTCTGCTCGTCGAGGTCCGGCACCTGGCCGAGACCCTCGGCGAGCCCGTCGCGGAGCTGCGTGACGCCGTCGACGAGCTCGCCCGAGCCGTCGCGCAGCTGCGCCGTACCGTCCGCGAGAGAGGTCGCGCCGTCGGACACCTGGCGCGTGCCGTCGGCGAGCTGCGAGACGCCGTCCACGAGCTGCGGGGTCGCGGCGGCGAGCTGTCCGGTGCCGTCGGCGAGGCGGTCCGCGCCGTCGGCGGCGCTCGCGATGCCGGAGGTCAGCTGCGGCGTCGCGCCCGCGAGCCGGGCCGCGCCGTCGGACACCTGGCGCGACCCGTCCGCGAGCTGGTCGAGCTTCCCGGACGCGGCGGTCACCTGGTCGACGGCGCCCTGCACCTGCTCGCGCTGCTGGTCGAGCACGGGCCCGACCTGCGCCCGCACCTGGTCCGCGGTCGCCTCGTCGATGACGCCGTCGGCGACGAGCTGGTCGAGCCGGGCGTCGACGTCGCCGCGGATCGTGTCGAGCGTCGGGAGGACCTCGCCCGCGGCCGCGGCCGCCTGCTGCCCGTACTGCGCGACCTGCGCGTTCCCGTCCGCGACCTGCGCGGCGCCGTCGGCGAGCTGCTGGGTCTGGGCGGGCAGGGACGACGTCGCGCCCCGGAGCGTGCCGAGCCCGGACGCGAGCGCCTCCGCGCCGTCGTCGAGCTGCCCGACGGCGTCCGCGAGCGTCCCGGTGCTCGCGTCGAGACGCTCGGCGCCGTCGGCGGCCTGGCCCGCGCCGTCGGCGAGGGTGTGCGCGCCGTCGTCCGCGGTGACGAGGCCGTCGCGGAGCTGCGTCGACCCGTCGAGGAGCTGGTCCGCGCCGTCCACGGCGTCGGCGAGGTTGGTGTGGATGGACGCGAAGCCGCGCAGGAACGTGTCGGCCGCCTCCGTGCCCACCTGCTCGGCGATCGAGTCGCGCACCTTGCCGACGATCTGGTCCGCGATCGTCCGCGCGAGGTAGTTGTTCGCGTCGTTGGTGATGAGCGTGAGGCTCGCCTGCTGCGGCTCGAACTCGCCCGCGGACGCGAGGTCCGCCGAGAAGGTCGGGCCGATGACGAGCGCGGCGTCGTACCGCCCGGACCGGACCCCGTACTCGGCGTCGACCTGACTGGTCTCGACCCAGCCGAAGCCGCCGTCGTCGAGCAGCTGGTCGGCGACGTCGCGCCCGAAGTCGCGCCGCGTCGTCGCGCCCGTCTGGGCGTCGGTGGTCGTCGTGCCCTCGTCGAGCACGACGAGCGCGGCGGGGATCTCGTCGAGCTTGTCGTACGGGTCGTGGTTCGCGAACAGGTAGAGGCCCGCGTAGAGCGTGGGGATGAGCGCCATCGCGAGGATCGCGAGGCGGGGCAGCGTGCCCGCGGCGAGGCGGCGCAGCTCGGACAGCCCGAGGCGGATCGCGGTCATCGGTCCTCCTCGGGGTCGTGCGGGGCGGCGGGCTCGTCGGTCGTGGTGGGCGCGGCGGCGGGGACGGGCTGCTCGGGAGCCGGGTCCGGCTCAGGCGCGGGGTCCGGTCCCGGCGCGGGATCGGGGTCCGACGCGAGGTCCGGGTCCGGGTCCGGCGCGGGGTCCGGGTCGCGCGGCGGCTCGGGGCGCGTGCGCAGCACGACGGCCGGCGGCTGGTGGATCGACGCGCCGCGCGCGGGCGGGAGGTCCACGCCGAGGTCGCGGGCCGAGGCGCGCGTGCACTGCACGAGCACGCCGTACCCGGCGCCGGCGAGGCTCTGCGCGACCTCCCACCAGCCCGACGGCTCTCCCCCGTGCCGGTCGGGGAGCGTGAGCACGAGGAACCGGACGTCCGGGTCCTCGGCCGCGAGCGCCGCGAGCAGCGCGGTGCGCACGACCCCCGGCACCTGGTCGAGGCGCCGCGCCCGGTCGGTGGTGAGGGAGTGGTCGGCGAGCCAGCGGGTCACGTCGGTGGGCAGCGAGCGGCGGCCGGCGAGCGCGAGGCCCTCGGCGACGACGTCGGCCACGGTGAGCGCGTCGTCGGGCTCGCTGATGCCGGGCACGTCGACGACGGCGGTCACGTCGCGCAGGGTCGCGGCGGCGCCGCGCGCGGGGCGGCCGGAGCGGTGCGACGGCGTGCTCGCCGGGGTGAGGCGGACCTCCCCCGCGGACGGGTCGAAGCGGCCGGTGGCGACGAGGGCGAGCGCGGTGTGCCCGTGCCCGGGCTCCCCGGCGACGAGGACGCACTCCCCCGTGGACCAGGCGAGGTCCATCGGCTCGAGCATGGGCTCGCGCCGCCCGTCGACGCGCACGTCCGTCAGCGTGATCTGCATCCGGTTCTTCCCCTCCGTGGCGTCCCGGGCCTGCCCCGGGGCGCCGTTGACTCACGGTCAACAACGCTACGCCTCTTGTTGACTCGTGGTCAACAACAGCGTAGAACGGTGTCATGCCTCGCACGCCCACCCCCGCCGGACCCCTCGGCGCCGACGGCTCCGTGCGCGCCCGGCCGGGCGGCGCCCGCCGGCGGCGCGAGCCCGCCGACCGACGGCGCGAGCTGCTCGACGCGGCCGCGCGCCACGCCGACGAGCACGGCCTCGACGCCCTGACCCCGGCGGCCGTCGCGGCCCGCTCGGGGGCGTCGAAGGCGCTCGTCTTCCACTACTTCGCGTCCACGGCCGGGCTGCGCCGGGCCGTCGCGCTGGAGGCCGTGGCGGAGCTCGAGGCGGCGACGGTCGCACCGGACGATCGTCCCCTCGTCGAGCGCCCGGCGCTCGCCGTCGCCTCCTACCTCGACGCCGTCGAGGCGCGCCGGCTCGTCTGGCAGGACCTGTGGCGCGGGGTGCTCGCCGAGGACGACGCCACCCAGGAGGCGCTCGCGCGCGTCCGCGACAGCCTCGTCGCGCGCCTGACCTCGACCGTGAGCGCCACCACGACGGACGCGCTGCCCACGACGCCCCGCCTCCGGCTGCTCGCCGCGGGCTGGGTCGCGCTCGTGGAGAACGTCACGGCCGCGTGGCTCGGCGGCGGGGACCTGAGCCGCGCGGACATCGAGAGCCTCGTGCTCGCGAGCGCCGTCGTGCTCGTGCCCGAGCTCCCCGAGCCCGCGCGCGGCGCCGTCCTGGCCATCGCCCGGGCGAACTCGCCCGCGGCGGGCTAGCGTCGGGGCGACGGGCAGCGGACGAGGTCGGGAGGCAGCGCATGCGCGTGGTGGTCGTCGGAGCGAGCGGGAACGTCGGCACGGCGGTCCTGCGCCGGCTCGCGGAGGAGCCGGTCGTGACGTCCGTCGTGGCGGTCGCTCGGCGCGTGCCGCGCGCCGACGGGTCGAGCACGGTGCGCTTCCCGCACGACGTCGCGACCTGGCGGTACGCGGACGTCGCGGCCTCCGATGCGGACCATCGGCTCGACGCCGCGTTCGCGGGAGCGGACGTCGTCGTGCACCTCGCGTGGGCGATCCAGCCGAGCCACGACCGCGAGCGGCTGCGGCGCGTCAACGTCGAGGGCACGCGCCGCGTCGTCGAGGCGGCGCAGCGGGCGGGCGTCGCGCACGTCGTCGTGGCGTCGTCCGTCGGCGCCTACTCCCCCGCCCCGTACGCGGGAGACGCGCGCGACACCCCGGTGAACGAGGGCTGGCCCGTCGAGGGCGTCCCGGGCTCGTCGTACTCGGAGGACAAGGCCGCCGTCGAGACGCTGCTCGACGACCTCGACCGGGAGACGGGGATCGTCGTCTCGCGCGTCCGCTCGGCGCTCGTGTTCCAGCGCGACGCGGGCTCCGAGATCGCGCGGTACTTCCTCGGCCCGCTCGGCACGCGCGTGCTGCGTCGCGACCCGCTCCCGACGGTCCCGCTGCCCGACGGCCTGCGGCTCCAGGTCGTGCACGCCGACGACCTCGCGGACGCGTACGCGCGGATCGTCGTGGGCCGGCACCCCGGGCCGTTCAACGTCGCCCACCCCACGGTGCTCACGGCGCAGGACGTCGCCGACGTCGTCGCGGACGGCTCGCTGCGCACCGTGCCCTACGCGACCGCGCGGACCGCCGTCGCCGTCGCGTGGCGCGCGCGCCTCGCACCCGTCGGCGAGGGCTGGCTCGACATGGCGATGCGCGTGCCCGTGCTCGACACCGAGCTCGCGACGGAGCTGCTGCGCTGGCGCCCCGTGCACGGCGCGAAGGACACGCTCGCCGAGCTCGTCGACGGCATCCGGGCGGGCGCCGGGACGTCCTCGCCCCCGCTCCTCCCCCGCTGACCGGACCGGCACGCGGGGCCTCGCCCCCGACACGACGGACCCCGGGTCGCGCGCCGTCCAGCGGTGCGCGACCCGGGGTCCGTCGTCGGTGCCGGGGTCAGCTCTCGAGCGTGGCGTCCAGGGTGATCGTCGGCACGCCCGCGAGCGCCTTCGAGACGGGGCACGAGGCCTTGGCCGCCTCCGCCGCCTGCTGGAAGCCGGCGGCGTCGATGCCCTCGACCTCGCCGCGGACGGTCAGCGCGATCTCCGGGATCTGGAAGCCGCCCGCCGGGTCCGGCGCGAGGGTGACCTCCGCCGTGACCTCGAGCGACACGGGCGTCGCGCCGGCCTCGCCGAGCAGCGCGGAGAACTGCATCGCGTAGCAGGACGAGTGCGCGGCGGCGATGAGCTCCTCGGGGCTCGTGACCCCGCCCGCGTCGTCGGCGGCGCGACGCGGGAAGGACACGTCGTACGTCCCGACCTTCGAGCTCGTGAGCTCGACCTGGCCCTGGCCGTCCTGGAGGCCGCCGTTCCAGGCGGTGCGTGCGATACGGGTGGGCATGCGAGATCTCCTTCGACGTCGTGGGTCCCGGGCAGGACCCGGTGCCCCGACCGTAACCCGCCGCGCCGCGCCCCGCCGGGACGGGGTGCGTGAGGTCTGCGTCACGCGGCGCGCTCAGCCGAGCCTGCCCGCGGGGCGGTAGACGACCGACGACGCGCGGTCGTCGAACGAGCCGAGGCTCGCGCAGTGCGGCGTGCAGTTCTTCTTCGTCCCCGCGTAGGAGTAGGAGTCGTAGAGCGTCACCCAGCACCCGGCGTACGTCGACGCCGAGGAGACGACGTTGTTCATGAGGAGGTTCGCGAGGTTCGGGAACCCGTACGTCGACCCGGTGTGGCACCCGTTCGTACCCGACCCGTAGAGCACCTTCGACGCGCCCTTGTAGCTCGGGTCCCGCCACAGCACGCCGAGCACGATCGAGCCGGCCGCGGCCGTCGTCGCCCGCTCCGCCGCGGCCCGCGGGCCCGCCGTCGTGGTCGCGTTGAGCTCGCCGACGAGGCCGTCGACGTCGGCCCGCGTGGCGCGCGCGAGGCGCGACGGCGCCACCTCGTCCCCGGACACGAACTCGAGCGCCTCCTCCAACGAGCCGAAGCACACCTCGGGTGCGGCGGGCAGCGCGGCAGGGTCCTCGCCGGGGAGGAGAGGCTGGGCCTCGACGGCGCAGCTCTCGCCGGTCGCGACGGGCTGGTCGGCGAGCGGGACCGCAGCGAGGTCGTCCCCCGGGGCGGCCCGGACGCCCGACGGCGAGGCGAGCGCCGGGCCGGCGACGGCGCCGACCAGCACGAGACCGGCGACGAGGCCTGCGGACAGGGCGCGGAGCGGAGTGCTGGTCATGGTTCTCCTTCTGCGTGGGCCACGCCCCCGGGTTCGCACCCCGTGGACCTGACGCGGGAAGGGGACTCCCACAGGACGGCCACGTCCCGTGACCCCGCCCGCATCCTAGGGCGGACGGTCCCCCGGGGCCCGGCAGAGGTCCCCTGCCGCTGGGCAGGTCGGGCGGTCGTTGGTTACCGTGCTCGGGTGGCCTCGGTCCCACCCGGGCGAGACCGCTGGGAAGGACCCATCCACGAACCCTTCGCCGAACCGGCACTGCCGGGGAGATGAGTGTCGATGAAGCACCGTTCTCTACCCGTGTCACTGACGGCCGCCGCCGCGAGCCTCGCGGTCGTCGCGGCCGCCGCCGCGCCCGCCGCCGCGGACCCGCCGCCCGACCCCGGCAACGCCTTCGGCGTGCAGTCGGGCGCGTCCCTCGAGCCGACCGAGAAGGTCGCGCCGTCGCTCGCCAAGGCGACCGGCACGGTCACCGCGTTCGTCGAGCTCGATGCGCCGTCGGCGGTCGACCTCACGGCGCAGGGCGCGAGCCCCGACGAGGTCGAGGCCAACGCGCAGGAGGTCGCGCAGCTCGCGGACGACGTCGTCCCGCAGCAGGCGACCGCCCGCAGCGCGGGCGCGCGCAACCCGCAGCAGGTGTCGGTCACGAGCACGCTCGTCGCGGGCGTCGTCGTCACGGGCGACGCGGCCCGCGTGCGCGACCTCGCGCGCGACGCCTCGGTCCGCACGGTCTACCGGATCATCCCCAAGAAGCCCGCGAACAAGGGCACGGACGTGTTCACGCGCGCGCTCGAGACGTGGCAGAGCACCGGCCTCACCGGCGAGGGCGTGCGCATCGGCATCATCGACACCGGCGTCGACTACACCCACAAGGCGTTCGGCGGCCCCGGCACGCAGGAGGCGTTCGACGAGGCCTACGGCGACCGCGGCACCGGCCCGGTCCCCGAGGGCACGTACGACGAGCTGAAGTTCCTCGGCGGCCACGACTTCGCCGGGTACGACTACGACGCGAGCGGCACCGTCCCCGGCACGACGCTCGTGCCGACGCCCGACGAGAACCCCATCGACTCGCTCGACTCGGTCGGCTCGGGCCACGGCTCGCACGTGGCCGGCACGACGGCGGCGTACGGCGTCACGGCCGACGGCGAGACGTTCGACGGCGACTACTCGACGCTCACGGACATCTCCGACTGGCAGGTCGGCCCGGGCTCCGCGCCCGAGGCGGGCATCTACGCGCTGAAGGTGTTCGGTGACCTCGGCGGCTCGACGGGCGTCGTCGTCGACGCGCTCGAGTGGGCGGCCGACCCGAACGGTGACGGCGACCTGTCCGACCGCCTCGACATCGTCAACCTCTCCCTCGGCTCCGACGGCTCGCCCGCGGACGACCCGGAGAACCTCTTCATCGACCAGCTCTCGCGCCTGGGCACGCTGTCCGTCATCGCGTCGGGCAACGCGGGCGACGTGACCGACGTCGGCGGCTCGCCCGGCAACGCGCGCACCGCGCTGACGGTCGCGAACTCGGTCGGCGACACGCAGACGTTCGACGCGGTCCGCGTCGAGGCGCCGGAGTCCCTCGCCGGCACGTACCCGGCGCAGAACTCCCAGGCGTACGCGGGCACCGCGGACGTCACGGCCCCGGTCGCGTTCGTCGCGGACGACTTCTCCGGCTGCGATCCGTTCACGCCCGAGCAGGCGGCGGCCGTCGCGGGCAAGATCGCGTTCCTCTACTGGGACGACGACGACGCGACCCGTGCGTGCGGCAGCGCCGCACGCTTCAACAACGCGGAGGCCGCGGGCGCCGTCGGCGTGCTGCTGTCCTCCGAGCTGTCGTCGTTCGTCGCGGGCATCGCGGGCAACCCCGGCATCCCCGGCGCGCAGCTCACGGGCCCGAGCCACGCCGCGCTGCGCCCGGCGATCGAGGCCGGCGAGGTCACGCTGACCGTCGGCCCGTCGCTCGCGCTGTCGTCGTTCGTCTCGATCCCGGAGATCGGCGACACGCTGAACAGCGGCTCGTCGCGCGGCGTGCACGGCTCGCTCGGCGTCGCCAAGCCCGACGTCGCGGCACCCGGCACCGGCATCGCGTCCGTCGCGTCCGGCCGCCTGGTCGGCGCGAGCATCAAGTCCGGCACCTCGATGGCCACCCCGCACGTCGCGGGCATCGCGGCCCTCGTCAAGCAGGCCCACCCGGGCTGGGCTCCGGCCGAGGTCAAGGCGTCGGTCATGAACACCGCGACGCACGACGTCTTCACCGGCCCCTCGGGCACGGGCACCGCGTACGGTCCCGAGCGCGTGGGCTCCGGCCGGGTCGACGCCGTCGACGCGGCCACGAACACGACCCTCGCCTACGCGTCGCAGGACTCCGACCAGGTCTCCGTCGCGTTCGGCGTCGTGCCCGTGGGTGCGGACCCGGTCACGGTCCGCAAGACCGTGACGGTGCAGAACACCGGCGACACCCCGAAGACGTACTCGACCGGATTCACGCAGTCGAGCACGGCCAGCGGCGCCACCGTCTCCGTCGCGCCCGCGTCGATCACCGTCCCCGCCGGCCAGCGCACCGTCGTCACCGTGACCCTCACGGCCGACCCGGCGACGCTCGCCAAGGAGCTCGACCCGACGTCGTCGGCCGACTCCGGCGTCGGCGTGCCGCGCGACTTCGTGTCCTCGGTGAGCGGCCGCGTGGTCCTCACCCCGACGGACGGCGGCAGCGAGCTGCGCGTCCCCGTGCAGGCGTCGCCGCGGCTCGTGAGCGACCTGTCCGGCAAGCCTGTCGCCTTCCCGGGCACCGCGACGACCGCCGAGCTCGACCTCGACGGCCGCGGCGTCGCCTCCGGCGGCTGGACGTCGATCGTCGCGCCGTTCGAGCTCAAGACGACGAGCCCCCGCCTCGAGGCGGACGCGGCGGTGGGCGCCTCGGCGTCGGCCATCGCGGCGGCCGACGTGCGCGCCGTCGGCTTCGCGTCCACGGCGCCGCAGGAGGCCGCGGCCGGGGGCGACCCCGCCGACGGCGTCATGGGCATCGGCGTCGCGATGGACGGGGAGTGGGCGAGCCTCGGCTCCGTCTCGATCCCCGCGGTCGAGATCGACGTCGACTCCGACGGCTCGGCCGACTTCGAGGTCGCGGCGGTGAAGTACAACGCCGAGACCGACCTCACGCTCGCCGCCACGTACACGCTCAAGGACTGGACGGCTCCCGACGGCACCGAGTACGAGGCGGGTGACAACGTCGACCTCCAGCCGGTCAACTCGGTGTGGGGCGACGTCGACACCTCGGTGTTCGACAACAACGTCGTCGTCATCCCGGTCGGCATCGGGTCGCTCGGCATCGAGGAGGGCGACGTGCCGACCTTCCAGGTCCTCACGTACTCGCCGTACTCGCAGGCCGCCGACCAGCTCGTCGACGCGAGCGAGACGTTCACGGCCGACCCGTACGACCCGGCCTACTGGTTCGGGGGCGAGGGCGAGCTCGTCTACGTCGGGGCCGACGACGCGCCGATCACCGTGCACCGCTCGGAGTCGGCGGTCGAGGCCGGCAGCGGGAAGCTCCTGCTGCTGCACCTGCACAACGCGACGCCGACCTCGCGCTGGCAGACCGTGGACGTCACGACGTCTGCCGTCGTCGACGCGACCGTCACGGCCGAGGCCCGCTGCCTCGGCGGGAAGGCCCACGTCGCGGTGCGCGTGCTCAACGAGTCGGGCGCGACGGCCGACGTCGTCGTGACCACGCCGTACGGCGAGAAGACGTTCCCGAACGTCAAGGACGGCAAGAACGCCTACCGGTCGTTCTCGTCGCGCGCCGCGTCGTTCGACGCGGGCTCGGTGACGGCCACGCTCACCGCCGAGATCGACGGCGAAGAGGTCACCACGACCTACGACGCCGACTACGAGGCGCTGAGCTGCTCGTGAGGCCCGCCGCCTGAGCGCTCCTCGCGGACGCTCGAGCGACACCCCCCGACGGCGCCCGGTCCCCACGGACCGGGCGCCGTCGGCATGTCCGGGGCCGCGTCGTGGTTCCCGCCGCCGCCGGGGTATGCCGGCCGCCGCGCGGTGGCCCCGCCGTCCGCGTGGGCGCGGCCCGCTACGCTCGCGGGCGTGAGCGACTTCCCCTCCCCCGACACGTTCTTCGCCCTGCGCCCCGGCCCCGCCGTCGGCACAGGCGCAGCCGACGGCCCCGACTACACCCTCACGGTCCACGACCTGGGCGAGCTCGTGCTCCCCAGCGGGCGCCTGGAGGCGTCCGACCCGTTCACGCTGCTCGGCCACGGGCTCGTCGTGCCGGTCGAGCCGGGGCGGTACCCGGTGCGCGTCACCGTCGCCGACGTCTCCGACGAGCAGGACGGCTCCCACCTGCGCGAGGCGTACCTGAGCGTCGTGCTCGCCGAGGGCGAGGTCGCCGCCGTCGAGCCCGTGGTCCCCGAGGGCGCGGACGGCCCGCCGGAGGCGGGCGCCGCCTACGGCGTGCCGGTGGACGCCGGGACGGTCGCCTTCGCCGACGCCGACGCCGTCGCCCGGCTCATGCCGGAGGGCGACTGGTACGACGAGGTGTTCGACGACGGCACCGACACGAGCTGGTTCGCGCTCACGGACTCCCCCGACCACCTGCGCGAGGGGTCGGCGAACATCCTGCTGCCCGGCGCGCAGGACGGCGAGAACGTCGTGCTCGCGCACTCCGGCTGGGGCGACGGCTTCTACCCGCTCGTGCGGACCGTCGCCGCGGACGGCACGGTGCTCGGGCTGCACCTCGACCTGCTCGTCGCGCTGCCCGACGACGAGGACGACGACTAGTTGTACTGATGATGGAGGGTCGGCCAGCTCCTGCGGGTCGCGCTCCTCGTCCTGCGGACTCGCGCCTTCGGAGCACGCACCTCTCCGTTCGTTCGTGCTGGTCGGAGAGGTTTCTGAGCGCTCAGGCCCGGTGATCGAGCTCGTCCTCGATGACCGCCTCGAGCTCGGCCGCGCTGGGCAGCACGCCGCGGGCGTCCTCGGGCAAGCCCTGGTAGTCCGCGACGGCGATCGGCACCCGGGTGCCGGCCAGCGCGTACCGCACCGTCGGGCCGGTCTTGCCCGTGCACAGCAGGATCCCGATCGTCGGGGCGTGGATCTCGGGCCGGCGGAACTGATCGTCGACGATCGCGACGTACGTACCGAGCTGACCGACGTGCGCCGGCTCGAACTGGCCGATCTTGAGCTCGACCACCACGTACCGCAGCTGCTCGACGTGGAAGAACAGCAGGTCGACGTAGAACTCGTCCACCCGGTCGCTCGCGTCGTCCGGCACGGTGAGGCGCACCTGGCGCCCGACGAACGCCATGCCGCGACCGAGCTCGAGCATCGTGTCCTGCAGCCGGTCCATGAGCGCCTGCTCGACGTCCCGCTCTGCCACCCGTTCGACCAGCGCGAGGTGCTCGAACACGTACGGATCCTTGACCAGCTGCTGCGCCAGCTCAGAGTCCGGAGCCTCGAGCGCCTCGGTGAAGTTGGTGGGCGCAGCACCGACGGCGCGCCGCAGGTCGGCCTTGATCTGGTGCTCGAGCACCGCGCGCGACCAGCCGTACTCTGCGGCACTCGCGGCGTACCAGTCGCGCTCCTCGCGGGTCGTGAGCCGATCGAGCAGGACGGTGACGTGCCCCCACGGCAATCGTCCAACGGGTTGTTGGACGAACTCGTCCTCGGTCCGCCACGCCTCCGCCGCCCGGCGCATGTAGAGCAGGTTCGACCGTGACCAGCCGCGCTGGTCGGGAAACTCGCGCTGCAGGTCCGCGGCCAACGACGTGACGACCTTGCTGCCCCAGCCCGCCTGGCGCTGCCGGTCGAGGATGTCGCGCCCGACCGACCAGTACAGCCGCAGCACCTCGGTGTTCGCCGCTCGCGCGGCACGGAACCGCGTCGCGCGGACCCGCGCCTTCAGATCGGCCAGGAGCTCGGCGTATCCGACTGGTTCCAACTCGCTCCCCGACGACATCATGCGCGACATCCTGCCCCACGCCGGGTGGCCCGTTCTGGCTCGACCATGTCGTCGCGAGGCCACGGATCTGCTCGGCCTCCACGGCCGCCCGGACACGCGTGGGGAAGGCTCCCCATGGAACGGGAGCCCGGGGACGGCTACCGTTCCCGCACGGGTACCGACCCGCGACGAAGGAGGGGCCCGATGGCCTGGTGGGAAGACGAGAAGCCGTCCGCGAGCCGGCTCGCGGACCAGCTCGCGGACTCGAGCCGTCCGGCGCAGCCCGCCTCGCCGTACGCCGACGACCGCTCGGGCTCCTGGGCCGTCCTGCCCCTGTGGCTGCTCCTTGGCGCCGCGCTCACCGCCGGCGGGGTGGCCCTGCTGGTGTCGATGCGGTCCGCGACGGGCGTCTGCCTCGGGACGACGGTGCTCGCGCTGGGCCTGTTCTACCTCAGCCAGTACGGCGTCCTCGCGGGGTACGTGCTGCAGGTCGGTCGCCTGCGCCGCCGTCGCGTCGAGGCGGCGCTCGCGCACCAGCCGCCGCCGGCGCTGACCGACCACGACGTCCGTCAGTTCCACGTGCCGATCCGGCCCTCGTACGCCGGGTCGGCGTTCGTCGGGTTCCTCGACCCGGGCGACGCGCCGGCCCCCGCAGGGCTGCGCGCAGCGCGGGTCGTGGGCGGCGTGTGCACCGCCGTCTTCGTGCTGGGCGTCGTCGCGACGCTCGTCGTGGGTGCCGTCACCCGCGCCTGACCCGCCGTCCTGCACCCCCGCACCGACCGCGCACGACCACGCGCGTCCGTCCCTCGCCGCGCGCCAGCGCCCGACCGCTCCTAGCCTGGGTGGGGTTCCGTACCTCCCAGGACGGCAGGGGCACCCCATGACCGGGCACGGCTCGCACCGGAGCAGCCTTTCCGGACGCTTCTCCCACGACCCCGACCTCGACTTCGAGATCCGCACGGTCCTCGGCGGAGCGTTCAGCGGCGCCGCCGACGCCGGCGAGGTGCTCGCGGCCGTGGCCGACGTCGGCACGGACCACCGTGCGTGGTTCCGCGCCTGGGACGCGCTCGGCGACCGCCTGGCCGCGACCGGCGAGTCGTGCGCGGCGCGCGGGCACCGCGTGAGCGCCGCCTCCGCGTACCTGCGTGCGGCGACCTACCTCGGCGTCGCGGTGAACGCGGTGGCCGGGCTCGAGGACGACGCGCCGCTGCTGCCGACGTTCCGCAAGCACCGTGCGGCGTGGGACCGCTGGGTCGACCTCGTGGACCTCGACGTCGAGCGCCTCCCGATCCCCTACGAGGGCACGACGCTCCCGGGGTACTTGTTCCGCGCCCCGGGCGTCGACCCCGGGGTGCGCGGGCCCGTCGTCGTCGCGGTGAACGGCTCGGACGGCTCGCTGCCGTCGCTGTGGTCGGCCGTCGTGTCCGGGGCGGTGCGCCGCGGGTACCACGCGCTCGTGTTCGACGGCCCGGGCCAGCAGTCGGTGCTCTTCGAGCACGGGGTCCCGTTCCGTCCCGACTTCGAGGCGGTCCTCACGCCCGTGCTCGACGCGGTCGTCGCGCGGGCCGACGTCGACCCCGGCCGCGTCGCGGTCTACGGGATCAGCCAGGGCGGCTACTGGGTCACGCGCGCGCTCGCGTTCGAGCACCGCCCGGCCGCGGCCGTCGTCGACCCAGGGGTGGTCGACGTGGCCACCTCGTGGGAGCGCGAGGTGCCGAAGAGCCTCCTCAAGCTCCTGGACAAGGGCGACGACCACGCGTTCGACCGCGACATGGCGCTCGGCCTGCGCCTGTCGAAGGGCGCCGCCCGCACGTGGCGCTTCCGCGCGCGCCCGTACGGCGAGCAGGGGTATGCCGCGACGCTGCGCGAGGTCCGCCGGTACGACGCCTCCGACGTCGCCGCTCAGGTCACGACGCCGCTGCTCGTCACGAGCCCGGAGGACGAGCAGTTCTGGCCCGGCCAGCCGGAGCGGCTGGCCGGGCTCGTCCCCGGGGCGACGCTCGTCACCTTCAGCGACGACGAGGGCGCGAGCGGGCACTGCGAGCCCCTCGGGCGGGCGCTCGTCGAGCAGCGCGTGCTCGACTGGCTCGACGAGCGCCTCGCCCGGTAGTGCGGGGACCGTCAGACCCGGACGCCGAGGCCCTGCAGCTCGAGCACGAGGCCCTTGATGGCAGCGGCCGGGACCTGCCCGGACCCGCTCTCCACCACACCCGCGACCGACGCCGGCACCTCCGCGTCCGAGCAGATCACGAGCGGCGTGTCGGCGGAGGAGTCGGGGAGCCGCCCGTGCGAGCCCTTGACGTACGACGCGTCGAGCGGCACGGTGCTCATCGCGTACCGCAGGCCCACCTTCTTCTTCACGAGGTTGAGGCCGGCCTTCGCCTTCGCGAGCCGGTCCGCCGGGTCGAAGAACAGCTCGGCGGGGTCGTAGCCGGGCTTGCGGTGGATGTCGACGCCGCGCGCGTACTCGGGCGCGCGGGCGTCGTCGAGCCAGAAGTAGTACGTGAACCACGCGCCGGGCTCCGCGACGACGACGAGGTCGCCCGACCGCTCGTGGTCGAGCCCGTACCGCGCCTGCGCCTCGCGGTCGAGCACCTCGTCGACCCCGGGGACGCCGCGCAGCAGGTCCGTGACCCGCCGCCGGAGCGCCGGGTCCTGCTGGTCGCCGAGGTACACGTGCGCGACCTGGTGGTCCGCGACGGCGAACGCGCGCGACGTCCACGGGTCGAGCTGCTCCTTGCCGTCCTGCACGTAGACCTCGAGGAGGCCCTCCCGGCGCAGGATGCGGTTGAGGTGCACGGGCCGGTCGGCGTCCGCGATCCCGTACTCGGAGACGACGAGCACGGTGACGCCCTGGTTCGCGGCGTCGTCGAGCAGCGGCGCGAGCGTCGCGTCGAGCTCGGCCGCCGCGGCGTCGGCCTGCGGCGACGTGGGCCCGAACCGCTGCAGGTCGTAGTCGAGGTGCGGGACGTACGCCATCGTGAGGTCGGGCGCGTGCGTGCGCAGCACGTGCCGCGTCGCGTCGACGATCCACCGCGACGAGGTGATGTCCGCCGTCGGGCCCCAGTAGGTGAACAGCGGGAACTCGCCGAACCGGCCGACGAGATCGTCGTGGAGCGCCGCCGGGCGCACGTAGGCGTCCGGGGACTTGCGGCCGTCCGCGTGGTAGATCGGGCGCGGCGTGACGGTGACGTCCGTCGTCATGCCCATCGCGTACCACCAGCAGACGTTCGCCGACGAGTACTCGCCGTGCGTCCGGCGCGCGGCCTCCCAGAGCTTCTCCCCCTCGACGAGGCGGTTGTGCTGGCGCCACAGGTAGACGTCGCCGAGCTCGCGGAAGTACCAGCCGTTGCCCACGATCCCGTGCTCGGCAGGGCTGAGCCCCGTGAGCATCGTCGACTGGACGCTGCACGTCACGGCGGGCAGCACCGTCGCGAGCTCGGACTGCCAGCCGCTCGCGGCGAGCTGGCGCAGTCGCGGCATGTGGGCGAGCGCGGTCGAGGTGAGCCCGACGACGTCGAGCAGCAGCACGGGCTTCATGCGGTCCTCCTGGTCGTGCCCGGGTCGGCGGCGGCGTCGTCCGCGGTCGGTCCCGAGGGTGGTTCGGTGCGCGCCGTCCCGGCGGCAGCGACGTCGTGCGCCGCGACGAGGTGGGTCGCGGCGAGGTGGTTCGTCGCCCAGCGCAGCTCGGCCGCGATGCCGGCGACGAGCGAGTCGGTCGCGGCCCCCTCGGGCAGCACGGCCCACGTGTACGTCTCGACGTCGAGGTGAGCCTCGTCCCCGTGCGGCGCCGCGCGGACGGCGTCGACCGCCGCGCGCAGCACGTCCGTCGTCGCGGCGAGCGGCGCGGCGGGCTCGTGGTGCAGGGGCACGTGGAAGTGCACGCGCCACGGTCCCTCCGCGGGCAGCGCGCCGTCCAGGGCGTCGGGCAGGTCGTCGGCGGCGAGCACGTCGCCCCCCGCGGTGAGCTCGCGCACCTGGTGGATGTACCGCTGCTCGGCGAACGCGCCGACGGCGGCGCGCGCCGCGTCGTCGGCCGGGTCCGCGACGTGCAGCGCGGCCGACGCCTGCACCTTGACGACCCGCAGGCCCGCGTCGGTGATGCGGCGCACCGTCGCGGCCGTCCCCGCGCGGCGGTCCGCGAAGGACACCGCGAGGTGGCACGTGTCGAGGCACACGCCCACGTGCTCGGGGTCGATGCGCCGGTCCGCCGGCACGTCCGGCCCGGTGCGCGCCGCGAGCCAGGCCACGACGTCGTCCACCGTGTCGAGCACGCAGCCCGGCTCGGGCTCGACCGCGACGCGCACGACCTTGCCCGTGCGCTCGCGCAGGTCGCGCAGGCCCTCCCCGAGCGCGGCGAACGCGCGCGACGCGGCGTCGTCGTCGGCGTCCGTCCACGGCTCGCGCCAGGCGAGCGGGAGCGTCGAGATCGACCCGGCGACGCCGTCGGGCAGGAGCTCCGCGAGCACCTCGGCGCACTCGAGCGTGTACGCGAGCCGCTCCGGGTCGGCCCACGTGGGCGTGTAGACGTCGAGCTTGACGACGTCGGCGTGGAAGCCGCCGTACGGGAACGCGTTGAGCGTGTGGACCTGGAGGCCGTGCTCGTCGAGCACGGCGCGCAGGCGCACGCGGTCGTCGGGCGAGCCCGCGAGGCGGTGCGCGAGCACGGCCGGCATCCACAGCCCGACGCCGAGCACGTCCAGCCCCGCGGCCTCGCGCACGGGCGCGGCGTAGCGCACGAGCTGGTCGAGCACCCCGTCGAGGTGCTCGGCCGGGTGGACGTTGGTGCAGTACGACAGCAGCATGGTGGCGCCCTCCCGCGCTACGCCCGCGCGCCGCGCAGCACGGACGAGCCCTCGAACTCCACGCCCGGGGTGGGGAGGTCGCCCTCGACGAACCCGGGGACCGGGTCCAGCACGAGGTTGCCCGACTGCCCGTAGAACTCGACCGGGTTGCGCCACAGCACCCGGTCGACGTCGTCCTCGGTGAAGCCCGCGGCGAGCATCGCCTGCCCCGTCTTGAGCGTCTTGAGCGGGTCGGAGCGGCCCCAGTCGGCGGCGGAGTTCACGATCATCCGCTCGGTGCCGTGCTCCTGGAGGATCGCGACCATGCGGTCCTCGTCCATCTTCGTGTCCGGGTAGATCGAGAACCCCGCCCACGCGCCCGCGTCGAGCACGAGCGCGACGTTGGTCTCGTTGAGGTGGTCCACGAGCACGTGCTCGGGCGCGATCCCCGACTCGCGCACGACGTCCAGCGTGCGCCGCGTCCCCGACAGCTTGTCGCGGTGCGGCGTGTGCACGAGCACGGGCAGCGCCGCGTCGCGGGCCATCTGGAGCTGGCGCGAGAAGACCTCGTCCTCCTCGGGAGTCATCGAGTCGTACCCGACCTCGCCGACGGCGACGACGCCGTCCTTGAGCAGATAGCGCGGGATCTCGTCGAGCACCTCGCGGCACCGCGCGTCGTTCGCCTCCTTGGGGTTGAGGGCGATCGTCGCGTGGTGGCGGATGCCGAACTGCGCGGCCCGGAACCGCTCCCAGCCCAGGAGCGCGTCGAAGTAGTCGAGGAACGACCCCACGTTCGTGCGCGGCTGGCCCAGCCAGAACGCCGGCTCGACGAGCGCGCGGACGCCCGCGGCGTACAGGGCCTCGTAGTCGTCGGTCGTGCGGCTGGTCATGTGGATGTGGGGGTCGAAGATGCGCATCAGGCGGTCCTCCCGGTGGTGACGTCAGGGGCGAGGCGGGCGACGTCGTCGGGCACGACGCGGCCCGCGGCGCGACGCTCGGCGGCGAAGTCGCGGGCCATGCGGGCGAGCTCGTCGTCCGCGCGGTCGTCGAGACCGGCGACGGCGTCGAGGCTCACGCCCATGAAGACGAGCTTGAGCACGGCGTGGCGCCACGCGTGCGGGTCGAGGTGCGCGGCCGCGAACGGCCCGACGGCCGCCGCGACGAGGCTCTGGTCGTTCGTGCGGAGCGCGTCCGCGGCGAGGTCCCGGCCCACCGCGACGACCGACGGCGCGGCGTCCTCCGCGAGCGCACCGAGCTCCGTGAGGGCGTCGAGACCACGCAGGACCCCGCGCCGCTCGGCGGTGTCGCCGTGCTGGTAGAGGTCCGCGAGCCGCGCCGCGAGGGCGGCCTCGCCGTCGGCCCCGCCGCGACCCGCCCCCTCGGCGAGCGCGACCACGAGGTCGGCGCGGGCGGCGTCGTCGACCGTCCCGTGCACGACCCCCGCGGGGTCGGTGTCCGGGCGGACGGGCGCGCGGCCCACCTGGCGGCCCGCGAGCGCGAACGCGCGCGTCACGGCCGCGGGGTCCTGCGCGACGGCGGCGCGCGCCTCGGCGAGCCAGCGCTCGCCCGGGGCGGTCCCGTCCGCCGTGCGGGCGTCGGGGCGGGTGGTCTCGGTCATGGCACCTCCTGGGGGTGGTGGGGGCGGTCGTCCCACGCGCGGTGCAGCGCTGTCATGCTGCGGTGCGCGAGGCCGGGGGCGTCGTACGAGTGGCGGGGCAGCTCGACCGCCGTGACGCCCGCGTACCCGACGTCGGCGAGCGTGCCGAGCACGAGCGGGAGGTCGATCTCGCCCTCGCCGAACGGGCGGTGCTCGTGGTGGGTGCGCGGCATGTCGTCGAGCTGCACGTTGGCGAGGTACGGCGCGGCCGCGCGCAGCGCGCCCACCACGCCGTCGGGCTCGACGACGAGGCAGTGCCCGACGTCGACCGTGACCCCGAGGTCCGCGAGGTCGCCGCCGTCGCCGCCCAGCTCGTCGCGCAGCCGCAGCGCGTCGCCCACCGTCTCCACGAGCATCCCGGGCTCGGGCTCGAGCGAGAGCCGCACGCCGTGGTCGCGCGCGTGCTCGACGAGCGCGGGCAGGCGCTCGCGCAGGAGCGTCCAGCCCTCGGCGGGGGGCACGTCGTCGGGCAGGACCCCCGAGAAGAAGGACACGCACTCCGCGTCCAGCACGGCGGCGATCTCGACCGCGCGCCGCAGGAACCGCAGCCGCGCGTCGGCCTCGACGTCCACGAGCGTGGGGCGGTGCTTGCGGAACGGGTCCAGGAGGAACCGCGTGCCCGTCTCGACGACGACGCGCATCCCCGCACCGTCGCGCGCCGCGGCGAGCCGCGCGCGCAGCGCCGTGGCCTCGTCCGCCCAGCCGTCCGCGAAGGGGTCGAGGTGCGGGAAGCCGAGCGTGAGCGCGACGGCGCCGTACCCCTCGTGGGCGAGCACGTCGAGCGCGACGTCGAGCGGGTGGTCGGTGAAGCCGTTCGTGCCGTACCCGAGCGTGAAGGGCATCGTGCCGCCGGCGGTGCCGGGCGCGCTCACGTCTCGCTCATCTCGGCGCGGCCCGGGGCCCGCCCCGCGCGGCGCAGCAGCCGGCCCGCGACCTCGACGCCCGCGAGCACCCCCACCGACGCCAGGCTCCCCCCGCGCGCGGACCACGCCGCCTGCAGCGGCAGCATCGCGCGGATCCCGGCCTTGGTCGCGGCGAACGCGTTCTGGGCGGACGGCGTGATCGCGGCGTCGACCTGCCGGGGCAGGCACGTCGCGAGGTAGGCGCCCGCGGCCGCGACCCCGGCGACTGCCGTCGCGACGCGCGCCCGGCAGGTCGACGCCGCGATCACGCCGT
>NZ_JBMVFX010000035.1:0-33734 GCF_049538415.1 Cellulosimicrobium sp. AB352
ACACTAGGCTCGGGCCGAACTTGTGAACGCTCACACGCAATGGTGCGTGTCTCTCGACGATGAGAGGAAGCCCTATGGAAACGTCTGTTCACCCGTCCCTCCCCACGTCCCGGCGCAGACCGGCGCGCCGCCGGTCCGTCGCGGTCGCCCTCGTGGCGGGCATGGTCGGCACGGTCGCGCTCGCGACGTCGCTGCCGGCCGCCGCCGCGGAGCCCGACCTGCCCGACGGCGCATGGGTCGACACGTTCGACGGCGCCGCGCTCGGCCCGGACTGGACCGTCGTCAACCCCGTGCCCGAGGCGCTGTCCGTCGGCGGGGGGAAGCTCACGCTGACCTCGCAGCCGGGCGACACGTACCAGGACGCGAACAGCGCGAAGAACGTCGTGCTGCTCGACGTGCCGGCGGGCGACTTCACCGTCGTCACCCGGCTGGAGGCGCCCGTCGCCTCCGTCTACCAGGGCGCCGGCCTCGTCGCGTGGCAGGACATGGACAACTACGTCCGGTCGGGCCTGACCTTCGTGGGTGACCTCTCGCCGTCGGGCCGCGCGATCGAGAACGACGTCGAGACCGGCGGCGTCTTCAGCGCGGCGGCCTTCACCGACCGCCCGGGCTCCACCGGGGAGACGCTGCGCATGCAGCGCACCGGCGACACGATCGCGACGAGCTTCTGGGACGGCACCGCGTGGCAGCCCGCGGGCTCCGTGACCGTCGACTTCCCGACGACGCACGTCGGCCTCTACGCGCTCGCCGCGCAGAGCGGCGCGGCGCACACCGCGGCGTTCGACTACGTCGCGGTCCAGGCCGCCGAGGGCGCGGACCAGGTGCCCGACGGCACGTTCACGCTCGCGGGCCCGGGCGACGCCCGGTACCTCGTGGCGACCGACGACGGCCTCGCCCTCGACGACGAGCGCCCCGCGACGACCGTCGCGCTCGCCGCGACGGAGGTCGACGGCGCCGAGGGCACGTCCCCGGTGACGCTCGCCGTCGGCGACCGGCCCGTGGTCGTCTCCGGCGCGTCCCGGCTCTCCCTCGGGGCCGCGGGCGCGGACGCGACGGCGCTGCGGCTCACCGACGCGGGCGGCGGCACGGTCTGGCTGCGCAGCGCGGCCGACCCCGAGCGGTACGCCGGGGTGCGCGCTTCCGACGGCGCGCTCGTCCTCGGTCCGCGCGACGCGGCCACGAAGCTCACGATCACGCCCGCCACGAGCGCGGACCACGAGATCACCGTGGACCTCGCGGGCGAGCGCACGCAGATGAGCGACGAGCTGTACGGCATCTTCTACGAGGACATCAACTACGCGGCCGACGGCGGCCTGTACGCCGAGCTCGTGCGCAACCGGTCGTTCGAGTTCAGCAACCAGGACAACGGGTCGTTCACCGGCCTCACCGCGTGGAGCGCCGCGAACCGCGGCGGCGCGACGGCGACGACCCAGGTCGTGAACGACGCCGGGCGGCTCAACGCGACGAACCGCAACTACCTCAACCTGACGACGACCGGGGCGGGCGCCGGGGTGCGCAACGCCGGGTACAACACGGGGCTGTTCGTCGAGGAGGGGGAGTCCTACGACTTCTCCGTCTGGGCGCGGTCGGCGACGGCCCAGACCGTCACCGTGCGCGTCGAGGACGCCGCCGGGACCACGGCGTACGCGACCGGCCAGGTCGCCGTCGACGGCTCGGACGCGTGGAAGAGGTACGACGTCACGCTCACCGCGACGGGCACGACGAACGCCGGGCGGCTCGCGCTGCTCTCCGGCGCGGCGGGCACGCTCGCGCTCGACCAGGTGTCGCTCTTCCCGCAGGACACGTGGGTCGGCCCGGTCAACGGGAAGTCCGTGCTCCGCAAGGACCTCGCCGAGAAGATCGACGCGCTCGACCCGCAGTTCCTGCGCTTCCCCGGCGGCTGCGTGACGAACGTCGGCACGTTCCGCACGTACGAGGAGTCGGGCTTCACCGACCGTCGCCGCACGTACCAGTGGAAGGAGACGATCGGCCCGGTCGAGGAGCGCGCGACCAACTGGAACTTCTGGGGCTACAACCAGTCGTACGGGATCGGGTACCTCGAGTACTTCCTCCTCGCCGAGGACCTCGGCGCGACGCCGCTGCCCGTGGTGTCGGTCGGCGCCAACGGCTGCGGCAGCACCATCCCCGAGATGACCGACCCCGCGCAGATCCAGCGGTGGGTGGACGACACGGTCGACCTGATCGAGTTCGCCAACGGCGACGTGACGACCGAGTGGGGCGCCGTGCGGGCCGAGCTGGGCCACCCCGAGCCGTTCGGCCTGAAGTACGTCGGGCTCGGCAACGAGGAGAACACGAAGACGTTCGAGGCCAACTTCCCGGCGTTCCGCGACGCGATCGCGGCCGCCTACCCGGACGTCCAGATCATCTCGAACTCCGGGCCGGACGACACGGGCCAGCGCTTCGACGAGCTGTGGGAGTTCAACCGCGAGCAGGACGTCGACCTCGTCGACGAGCACTACTACAACGACCCGCAGTGGTTCCTCGAGAACGACGAGCGCTACGACTCCTACGACCGCGAGGGGCCGCACGTCTTTCTCGGCGAGTACGCGTCGCGCGGCAACACGTTCGCCAACGCGCTGTCCGAGGCCGCCTTCATGACGGGCCTCGAGCGCAACTCCGACGTCGTGCGGCTCGCGTCGTACGCGCCGCTGCTCGCGAACGAGTCGTACGTCCAGTGGTCGCCCGACGCGATCTGGTTCGACAACGACGAGTCCTGGGGCTCGGTGAACTACTACGTCCAGCAGCTGTTCTCCGCGAACGCGGGCGACGAGGTCGTGCCCAGCACGCACTCCGGCCCGGCGCCCGCTGACGCGACGCTCGACGGCGGCGTCTTCCTCTCCACGTGGAACACGGCCGCGCAGTACGACAACGTGCGCGTCACCGACAACGCGAGCGGCGACGTGCTCTTCGCGGACGACTTCGAGTCCGGCGCGTCGCAGTGGGAGCCGCAGTCGGGCACGTGGGCGGCGCAGGACGGCGCCTACGTCCAGTCGGCGACGAACGTCACCGACGCCCGGTCGATCGTGGCCGGCGCGTACGCGAAGGACTGGTCGAGCTACACGCTCGAGCTCGACGCGCGCAAGACGTCGGGCGCCGAGGGCTTCCTCGTCGGCTTCGCCGCGGGCGGCCCGAACGACTACTACTGGTGGAACCTCGGCGGGTGGAACAACTCGCGCCAGGCCCTCCAGCGCGCGTCGGGCGGGAGCGCCAACGAGGTGCAGGCCGTCGAGAACCACAGCATCGAGGCCGGTCAGCCGTACCACGTCAAGGTCGTCGTCGAGGGCTCGACGATCGAGCTCTACCTCGACGGCGAGCTCCAGATGTCCTACGAGCAGCCGTCGACCAAGTCGCTCTATCAGGTCGTCACACGGGACGACGACACGGGCGACGTCGTCGTCAAGGTCGTCAACCCCACCGCGACCGCGGCGCGCACGCAGGTGCACGTCGAGGGCGCCGAGGAGATCGCGGACCAGGCGACGGTCACCGAGATGGTGGGCGCGCCGTCGGACACGAACACCAAGGCGGACCCCGAGCGGGTCGTCCCGGTGGAGCGGACGCTGACCGGCGTGGGGGAGGAGTTCTCCTACGAGTTCCCCGCCCACTCGATCACGTTCGTCCGGCTGCACGCGTCCGAGGCGGCTCCGGAGCTCGACCTCGCGGTCGAGGTCACGCCGCGCTGCCTCGCGGGCAAAGCGTACGTCGCCGTGCGCGCGACGAACGGCGAGGACGTCCCCGTCACGCTGACGCTCGCGACGCCGTTCGGGCAGAAGGCGTTCGCGGACGTGGCGCCCGGCAAGAACGCGTACCAGTCGTTCGCGGCGCGCGCGACGTCGGCCCCGGCCGGCACCGCGACGGTGACGGGCACGGCGACGCTCGACGGCGAGCAGGTCACCTCGACCGTCGACGTCGCCTACGACGCGCTCGACTGCGGCTGACGCCGAGGTAGAGCCCCGGTACCGCGAGGTAGAGGCGTGGTCACGACCACGCCTCTACCTCGGCGGGGCACCCTCGAGCCCTTCCCTCGTGGCCGGTCCGGCGGGCCACGAGGGCGCGGCCCGCGCCACCCGCGCGGGCCGCCACCGCACGACATCGCACGACACCGCACGTCTCGACGCGCGGGCGACGACGCCCGTGCCGACCAGAGGAGCACCGATGCACCCCCGACCGACCGACGGCGTCCGCCGTCGACCCGGCGGCGTGGCCCGGCTGGCGGCCGTGGCGGCCGCCGCCGCGCTCGCCGTGACCGCGTGGGCACCGTCCGCCGTCGCGGCCGACGCCCTGCCCGCGCCCGTCCTCGACCTCGCGTTCGACGGCGACGTCGCCGACGCGAGCCCCCTCGCGCACCCCGTGGCCCTGCGCGGTCACACGGGCTCCGCGCCGACCGGCTTCTCCTACGTCGACGGCGTCGACGGGGCGGGGCAGGCCCTGCGCCTGAGCGGCAGCACGTACCTCGACCTCGGGTCGTCGACGGCGCTCCAGCCCGAGGACCTGACGCTCTCGTTCTGGGTGGAGCCCAGCGGGAAGCTGTCCGGGGAGCACGTCATCACGTGGAACAAGCGGGCCTACAACTCCGACGGCTGGTACCTGTCGTCCGAGTCGGACACGGTGCCGCTCGCGCTGTCGGTGGGGCCGGCGTCGGGCCAGCCGTACAAGGTGCGGGTCGCGAGCTCCGACCGCGCGGCGTTCTTCCCCGCGGACGAGTGGACGCACGTCGTCGTCACGTACGACCACGCGACGAAGGCCGTCGCGTTCTACCGCAACGGCGAGCAGGTCCCGTCGACGGTGGCCAGCGCGGTCGCCGGCGACGCGACGGGGGTCCTGGGCTCCGACCCGGCGCTGCCGAAGACGATCGGGTTCAACGGGCCCCAGTACAACGGCGCCTACCTCAAGGCCGCGCTGGACGACTACCGCCTGTACGACGCGGTGGCGGACCTGGGCGACGTCGTCGGGCTGTACGAGGAGAGCGGGCGCACGGTGGACCGCGACGCGATCGCGCAGGACGACGCCGACGCGCTGTCCCTGCCGGAGCGCGCGACGGTCGCGCTCGTGCTCCCGGCGACCGGTTCGCGCGGGTCGACCGTGACGTGGCGGTCGTCGCATCCCGAGGTCGTCGCGACCGACGGGACCGTGGTCCGGCCCGCGATCGGGGAGGACGACGCGCACGTCACGCTGACCGCGACGGTGCGCTACCTCGACGGCGAGCCGGTGACGCGCGACCTGGAGGTCGTCGTGCCCGCGCTCGTCGACGAGACGCCGCTCGAGGAGACCGCGCTGCCGTCGGTGCTGCTCTCCGACGACTTCCTCCAGAACGCTGCCGCGAAGGAGCACGAGTACCTGCTGAGCCTGGACTCCGAGACGTTCCTCTACGAGTTCTACAAGGTCGGCGGGCTGACCCCGACCACGGCCGCCGGGTACGGCGGCTGGGAGCGCAGCAACGCCGTGAACTTCCGCGGCCACGCGTTCGGCCACTACCTCTCGGCGCTCGCGATGTCGTGGTCCTCGACGCAGGACGAGGCGACGAAGGACGCGCTGTTCACCGAGATCGAGGAGGGTGTGGGCGGGCTCGCGCGCGTGCAGGACGCGTACGCCGCCGCGCACCCCGGCTCGGCCGGGTACGTCTCCGCGTTCCGCGAGTCGATCCTCGACCAGGTGCAGGGCACCGGGACGTCGGACGAGAACGTCATCGTGCCCTGGTACAACCTGCACAAGGTGCTCGCCGGGCTGCTCGACGTCGCCGAGCACGTCGACGGACCGGTCGGCGACCAGGCGCTCGCCGTGGCGACCGACTTCGGGCTCTACGTCCAGGGGCGCGTGGCGAAGCTGCCGAGCACCGACGTGATGCTCCGCACCGAGTACGGCGGCATGAACGAGGCGCTGTACGAGCTGTTCGACCTCACGGGCGACGTCCGGATCAAGGAGGCGGCCGAGGCGTTCGACGAGGTGACGTTCTTCCGTCAGCTCGCCGCGGGCCAGGACGTGCTGCCGGGCAAGCACGCCAACACGCAGATCCCCAAGCTGCTCGGCGCGCTCAAGCGCTACCAGGTGTTCACGCAGAACCCCGCCTACTACGACCTGCTCACGCCCGCCGAGAAGGACGAGCTGCCGATGTACCTCGCGGCGGCGGAGAACTTCTTCGACATCGTGGTGCGCGACCACACCTACGTCACCGGCGCGAACAGCCAGGCGGAGCACTTCCACGCGCCCGGGTCGCTGCACGAGCGCGCGGACGAGCAGGGCACCGCGCGCAACGCCGAGACGGCCGAGACGTGCAACGAGTACAACATGCTCAAGCTCGCGCGCGAGCTCTTCACGCTGAGCAAGGACGTGCGGTACGCGGACTACTACGAGAACGCGTTCATCAACACGATCCTCGCGTCGCAGAACCCGGAGACGGGGACGACGACGTACTTCAACCCCATGGCGTCGGGCTACCACCGCGTCTACAACCTGCCGTTCACCGAGTTCTGGTGCTGCACCGGGACAGGCATGGAGAGCTTCTCCAAGCTCGGCGACTCGATCTACTTCACCGGCCAGGGCTCGGTGTGGGTCAACATGTTCTTCTCCTCGACGGTCGAGCACGTGGAGCAGAACCTACGGCTCACGCAGGAGGCGAACCTGCCGAACGAGGACACCGTGACCTTCCGCGTCGACGCGCTCGACGGCGGTGCGGTCGCCGCGGACGCGACGCTGCGCCTGCGCGTGCCGTCGTGGATCGCGGGCGAGCCCGCGGTCGAGGTGAACGGCGCCGCCGTCGAGCCGCACGTGTCGCGCGGGTACGTCGTGCTGCCCGTCGCCGCGGGCGACGTCGTCCGGTACACGATGCCGATGGCGGCGTCCGTCGTCGACACCCCGGACAACCCGTACTTCGTGGCCTTCCGGTACGGGCCCGTCGTCCTCTCCGCGAACCTCGGCGAGGTCCCCGAGCCGGCGTGGCAGGGCACGGGCATCCTCGTCCGCTCGTCCACGCGCGACGCCGACGCCCAGACGACGATCACGGCCGCGAACATGGGCGCCGACGAGTGGAAGGAGCGGATCGCGGAGAACCTCGTCCGCGTCGAGGACGACGCCGAGGGTCGGGTCCAGCTCGAGCTGCGGAACACCGCCGACGGCGGCGACCTCGTCTTCACGCCCCACCACACCAACTGGGACGTGACGTACGGGCTCTACCTCCACCTCGACGAGCCGGACTCGGCCGCGTCGCAGGAGCGCATCCTGCGCGCCAAGCAGGAGCTGCGCGACGCCGACCGCACCGTCGACAGCCTGACGAGCTTCGACAACAACAACTTCGAGAACGCGAAGAACCTCCAGCAGAGCGGGTCGTCGGTCGGGACGTTCTCCGGCCGCCAGTTCCGCCACGCGAACGGCACGGGCTGGTTCAGCTACGACCTCATGGTCGACCCGGAGTCGGCCTCGAACCACCTGGGCGTCACGCTCTACTCGGGCGACCAGGGTCGCGTGTTCGACGTGTACGTGAACGACGAGAAGCTGAAGACGATCACCACGGTCGCGAACGCCCCGACCAAGGACGAGCAGGGGTTCTACGTCGACACGACGCAGGTCCCGGCGAAGTACCTCGAGATCGGCGAGGGCACGCGCTGGAAGGTCGACAGCGCGGGGGAGTACGTGCTCGACGAGGACGGCGAGCGCATCCCCGTGGTCACCGTCCGCTTCCAGGCGACGGGCGGCTGGGCCGGAGGCGTGTTCGGCGTCCGGGTCGACCGCGCGGCGGCGTACGACGCGACGCCCGCGCTCGCGGCGCTCGCGTTCGACACCGGGTCGCTCGCCCCTGCGTTCGACCCGGCGGTGACGGACTACACCCTCACCGTCCCCGCGGGCACGACGAGCGTCGTGCTCGACGCCGACCCGCACGTGCCGAGCGGCCTGGTCCGCGTCGACGGCGTGCTGATCGACGACACGCAGGGTCGCGTCGTGCCGCTCCCGGCGGACGGGAGCGCCCGGACCGTGGAGGTCGTCGGCGTCGCGCAGGACCACGAGACCGCCACGACCTACCGGGTCGAGATCGTGCCGGGGGCGACGGCCGTCGTCCCGCTCGACGTCGAGGTCTCGTCGCGCTGCCTCGCCGGCAGGGCCTACGTGGCGGTCCGGGCGACGAACACGGGCGCCACGCCGGTGGACGTCACCCTGGCGACGCCGTACGGGGAGAGGTCGTCCACGGGCGTCGCCCCGGGCGCGAACGCGTACCAGTCGTTCGCGTCGCGCGCGACGGCGGTCCCCGCCGGCAGCGCGACGGTCACCGCGACGGCGGTGCTCGACGGCGCCCCGGTCACCACGACCCACGACGTCGACATCGAGCCGCGCACCTGCGGCTGAGCGACCCGCGCCGCACCGGCGTCCTCGCGGTCGGTCCGACGGGCCGCGAGGACGCCGCACCACGGCGACGCGGCGTCAGTCGATATCGGTACCGACATCGATATCCCCGGCATGAACCCACGACAGCAGCAGGACCTCGACGAGGAGGAACGACATGAGCAGGCACCGGAGACGACGCGCCGCGGCGACGATCGTGGCGGGGGTGCTGGCGCTCGGGGCCGGCCTGCCCGCGGCGCACGCCACCGCGACGGCCGACGACGAGCCCCCGGCGGCGACCGCCCTCACCGGGCTGACCACGACGGACCGCGGCGACGGGACGTACGACGTCCCGCTCCTGCGCAGCGACGTCCCCGACATCAGCGTCACGCGCGTCCCCGCGGCCGAGAACGACGAGGGCCGCGACCTGTACTACATGATCAGCACGACGATGCACCTCGCGCCCGGCGCCCCGATCATGAAGTCGTACGACCTCGTGAGCTGGGAGATCGTCGGCTACGTCTACGACCGGCTCGGCGTCGGCGACGTGTCGTCGCTGCGCAACGGGAAGAACGGCTACGGCAACGGGCAGTGGGCGTCCTCGCTGCGCTACCGCGACGGCACGTTCTACGTGGTGTTCAACACCAACGACCTCGGGGGGTCGTACCTCTTCCGCACGGACGACGTCGAGCACGGCGCGTGGGAGCGCACCGCGCTCGGCCGGGGGTTCCACGACCCGTCGCTGTTCTTCGACGAGGCCGACGGGGGGACGCCCTACATCTTCTACGGCTCCGGCGCGACGAGCGCCGTCCGGCTGAACGACGACCTCACCGCGATCGAGGCGGACTTCCCGAACATCTTCCGCGCCGCGGACTACGCGGGCGAGCCGTTCGTCGGCGGGCTGTTCGAGGGCGCGCAGGTGCACTACATCGACGGCGAGTACTACGTCGCGATCATCACGTGGCCCAGCGGCCAGAACCGGCAGGAGGTGCTGTTCCGCTCCCCGCACCTGCTGGGCCGCTACGAGACCACCGACGGGTCGAACCCGTACGAGGCGCGCAGCGCGCTGAACTCGGACGGCTTCGCGCAGGGCGGGCTGGTCGAGGTGCCCGACGGCGCGGGCGGCTACGAGTGGTGGGGCATGTTCTTCCGCGACACCTACCCTCTCGGCCGCATCCCCGCGCTCATCCCCGCGACGTGGGAGGACGGCTGGCCCACGTTCGGCGACGACGGCGTCGTCCGCGTCGGCGACACGTTCGCCAAGCCGATCGAGCTGGACCCGGCGACGGAGCGCCGGGAGCGGCTGAAGAGCATCGTCGCCTCCGACGACTTCGCGAACGACGCCGAGCACCGCGCGTTCAGCGACACCGTCTGGGAGGTCCCCGACGCGCCCACGTACGACGAGTCCCTGCTCGGCGTCGAGCTCGTCGCCAACCCCGGGTTCGAGGACGCCGGGACCGCGCCGTGGGCCGCGCAGTTCGGGGCGACGCTGTCGCGCGAGACGAGCGGCGCGGCGTCGGGCACGGGCGCGCTGCGCGTCGCGGGCCGGACGCTCAACGGCTCCGGGCCGAACCAGCAGCTCGGCGGGAAGATCCAGGCGGGCGTGACGTACGAGGTCTCGGCCCGGGTCCGCTACGCCTCCGGGCCGGCACAGGTCCGCTTCAACCTCGTCGGGGACTGGGGCGCGGGCGTCACCACGCTCGCGTGGGCGAACGCCACGTTGGGGGAGTGGACGACCGTGCGGGGCACCTACACCGTCCCGCAGGACGCGGACGTCCGGACCTTCAAGCTCGCGGTCGAGACGCCGTGGGGCAACCCGCAGCCGCCGTCGTCGAGCGTCGAGTACCTGCTCGACGACGTGTCCGTGGTCGGTCGCGCGCCGGCCGTCGAGACGCCCACGCTCGAGGAGGTGTCGTACAACGGCTCGGACCTCGACCTCGCCTGGCAGTGGAACCACGCGCCGGACAACCGGTACTGGTCCCTCACCGAGCGCGAGGGCTGGCTGCGCCTGACCAACGGGCACGTCGTGAGCGGCGAGGCGGAGTACACCAAGGCGCCCGGGCGCGACCTCACCTACCTCGAGGAGGCGCGCAACACGCTCGGTCAGCGCACCTTCGGGCCGACGGCCTCCGCGGAGACCCGCGTCGACGTGTCGGGGATGCTCGACGGCGACGTCGCCGGCCTGGCCGTCTACGGCCGCAGCTTCGCGTACGCGGGGGTCCAGCAGGTCGACGGCGAGCGCACGCTCGGCCTCGTCACGCGGCTCCAGCCGTTCACCGACACGATCGACCGCGAGGCGGTCGAGTCGTTCGTCCCCGGGTCGCAGGTCCCGCTCGGGGAGCGCGCGGACGTGCACCTCAAGGCGGACGCGGACTTCGCCTCGCCGGGCGGCCAGCTCTGGGTGCAGTACTCCTACAGCCTCGACGGGCGCACGTGGCAGCCGCTCGGGCCGCGCCAGGGGCCGCTCGTCATGGACTGGAGCCTGTCCCACTTCATGGGCTACCGGTTCGGCCTCTTCTCCTACGCCAAGGAGCGGACCGGCGGGCACGTGGACTTCGACCACTTCCTCCTCAGCGACGTGCTCGACGCCGACGGCGGCGCCGACCGGACGGCGCTCGACGCCGTCGTCGCCGAGGCGGAAGGGCTCGACCCGGCCGACCACACGGCCGAGTCGTGGGCCGCCGTCGAGCAGGCCCTCGCCTGGGCGAGGTCGACGACCGCGCCGTCGACGCAGAACCAGGCCGACGCCCCCGCGCGGGCGCTCGCGCTCGCCGTCGCGTCGCTGGAGCCGACGACGTCCCCGGACGTCGCGTTCGCGGCGGGGGCGAGCCTGCGCGCGCTCGCCGGCACCGACTACGTCGCCGTGCGCGTCGTGAACGAGGAGGACGTCCCGGTGGACGTGGTGGTCACCACGCCGTACGGCAGCCGCACGTTCGCCGACGTCCGACCGGGGGCGAGCGCCTACCAGGCGTTCCCGACGCGACGGTCGCAGGCGCCGGCCGGCGAGGCCACCGTCACCGTCACGCGCTCGACCGACGCCGCGACGACGACCCGCACCGTGCCGTTCGGCCGCTGACCCGCGCCCGACCCGGCGGGCCGCGCAGGCCGCGCCGGGTCGGCGCGCGAGGAGGGAGGACGCAGGACGACGGCGGGGGAACGCCGTCGGGCAGGACCGTCCGCGCGAGGCGCGCGGACGCGCAGGACACCCACATCGATCGAGGAGGATCCATGGACACGCACCACCGCAGACGACGTCGCCTGCGCGGCGCCGTCGCCGGGGCCGCGCTCGTGACGCTGCTCTCCGCGTCGCTCGCCGCGCTGCCGTCGTACGCCGCGGACGAGGAGCTGGTCGTCAACGGCGGCTTCGAGGACGGCACGACCGGCTGGTTCGTCAACAACGGCAACGCGACCGACAAGGCCGTGCTGTCGACCACCGACCAGGCGTTCGCGGGCGAGGCCGCGGCCCTGACCACCGAGCGCGCGACGACCGGCTCCGGTCCGATGCAGGACCTCAGCGGCAAGGTCCGCGCGGGCGAGACGTACGAGCTCACCGCGAAGATCCGGTACGACGCCGCGGCGCCGGCCACCAAGCAGTTCTTCGCCACGATGCACTACGGCGGCGGGTCGTACACGAACCTGGTGAGCGTCACCGCCACCAAGGGCCAGTGGGCGACGCTCGACGGCCGGTTCACGATCCCGGCCGACCAGAACGTCGGCACCGCGCGGCTGTTCTTCGAGACGCCGTGGACGAGCAACCCGTCCGCAGACCCGGCGACGCACCTCATGGACTTCGTGCTCGACGACGTCTCCGTCGTCGGCGCGGCCCCGCCCGGACCGCCGTCGAAGACGATCGAGGTGCTCGGCAAGCTTCCCGGCGAGCACAACCCGCTCATCTCCCACAAGTTCGGGGCCGACGGGTTCGGGTTCGTCGAGGACGGGCGCGTGTACATGTACATGACGAACGACACCCAGGGCTACGCGCCCGACCCGGTGACGGGCGTCTCGCCGCAGATCAACTACGGCAGCATCAACCAGATCACGCTCATCTCGTCCGAGGACCTCGTGAACTGGACGGACCACGGCGAGATCCAGGTCGCGGGGCCGCAGGGCGTCGCGCCCTTCACGAACAACTCGTGGGCGCCGGGCATGGCGAAGAAGACGGTCGACGGCGTCGACAAGTACTTCCTCTACTACGCCAACGGCGGCGGGTCGTCGAACGTCATCACGGGCGCCTCGCCGCTCGGGCCGTGGACGAGCGAGCGCGACAGCACGCTCATCGACGGGCGCACCCCGGGCGCCGAGGCCGTGGCCTGGAAGTTCGACCCGGCGCCGCTCGTCACCGACGACGGCGCGTACCTCTACTTCGGCGGCGGCCCGGCGTCGACGTCGATGCCCGCGGCGGAGCGGTTCAACAACCCGAAGAACATCCGCGTCATCGAGCTCGGCGACGACATGGTCTCCACGCAGGGCACGGCGGCCGTCGTGGACGCGCCCGTGGCGTTCGAGGCGGCGCAGGTCTTCGAGCGCGACGGGAAGTAC
This sequence comes from Cellulosimicrobium sp. AB352, assembly GCF_049538415.1. Taxonomy (NCBI): domain Bacteria; kingdom Bacillati; phylum Actinomycetota; class Actinomycetes; order Micrococcales; family Promicromonosporaceae; genus Cellulosimicrobium; species Cellulosimicrobium sp. AB352. The sequence continues at coordinate 12,868 of NZ_JBMVFX010000035.1, forward strand.
TACCTGTCGTACTCGTCGCACTTCGGCGGCAACGACTTCGGCGGCAACCAGGCCACGCTCCCGGGGTACCCGGGCGGCGGACAGATCGGCTACATGATCTCCGACGACCCGATGTCGTTCCCCAAGGAGACGTACGCCGGCGTGATGTTCCCGAACCAGTCGCAGTTCTTCGGCGCGGGCACGGGCGGCAACAACCACCAGTCCGTGTTCGAGCTGGACGGCAAGTACTACTTCACGTACCACGCGCCCACGCTCAACAAGCGCATCAACGGCAGCACCACGCAGGGCTACCGCAGCCCGCACATCCAGGAGCTGACGTTCAACGCGGACGGCACGGTCCAGCAGGTCGTCGGCGACTACGCGGGCGTGGACCAGGTCAAGGACCTCGACCCGTTCCAGGCGCTCGAGGCGGAGACGTTCGCGTGGCAGCAGGGCCTCACCACCGCGAAGGTCGACGGCGGCTCGGCGCAGTTCGGCGACCAGGCGCCGAACCTCGTCGTCCGCGACGTCGACGCCGGCGACTGGTCGGCGCTGTCGTCGGTCGACTTCGGCGACGGTGCCGCGAGCGTCACGGCGCGCGTCAAGCCGCTCGTCGAGGGCGCCACCGTCGAGGTGCGCCTCGACGACCGCGAGGGTGCCGTCGTCGGCACGCTCGGCCTCGACACCCCCGTGGGCGAGTGGGCGGACGTGACCGCTGCACTGGAGGGCGTGAGCGGCGTCCACGACGTGTACTTCACGTTCGCCGGCCCCGCGGGCGTCGACCTCGTCGAGGTGGACACGTGGGAGTTCGCGGCCGACGCCGCGGGCCCGGCCGTCGAGCTCGACGTGACCGCCTCCGCACGCTGCCTCGCGGGCAAGGCCTACGTGGCGGTGCGCGCGACGAACCTCGCCGACGTCGCGGCCGACGTCGAGCTCGTCACCCCGTTCGGCACGCGCGTCGTGCGTGACGTGGCACCGGGGGCGAACGCGTACCAGTCGTTCGCCACACGGTCCGCGTCGCTCGCGGCCGGGGTCGCGACCGCCACGGGCACCGCGGTGCTCGACGGCGCCACGGTCGAGACGGCGCACGAGGCCGCCTACGGCGACCTGTCCTGCGGCTGACACCGGACGACCAGCACTGCCCGACGGCGGCCCGCACCCCACCCGGGGGTGCGGGCCGCCGTCGGTGTCGGCGTCCGGGTGCGCCCGGGAGTCCTCACGCGCTTTTCGACATCGTTGTCGGTCCCGGGGTCCCTAGGCATGTTTGCGTTCACATGTTAGCGTTCACACGCGCGTCCGACGGCGGACCCGCGACCGGCGCCGACGCCGGGCACGACGACGAGGAGTCACCGATGACCTCACGCCACGAACCACCCCCGACGCCCGCGGAGCCCCGCGCCCGACGCCGACGCCGCTCGCTCGCGGCGCTGCTCGGCCTCGCGCTCGTCGCCCCGCTCGCGCCCGTGGGCGCGGCGGCCGCCGGCCCGATGCCCGCGGCGCCCGCACCGGTCCCCGCCGCGGCCGAGCCGACCACGGACGGTCTGCGGCTCTGGCTCCCGCTCGACGAGACCGAGGGCGCCGTCGCGCACGACGCGTCGGGTCACGGCCTCGACGCCGCGCTCGTCGGCTCGGGCGGCGGGTGGCGCGCGGGACAGGGGCTCACGTTCGGCGGCGCGAACCACGTGGACCTGCCCGACGACCTCCTGGCCGGCTACGACGCCGTGACGGTGAGCGCGGACGTGTGGGTCGACACGTCGCTGAGCGGCAACTACTTCTTCTACACCCTCGGCAACCCGGCCGTCGGGACCCCGCAGTCCGGGAACGGCTACCTGTTCTCGACGGGCAACGCGAACTACCGCGCGACGATCTCCGACCTCGCGTGGGGCCGCGAGCAGAACACGGCCAAGACCCCCGCGGGCGCCCTCCAGCGCGGCGTGTGGAAGACCGTCACCTACACGCTCGCGGGCGGCACGGCGCGGCTGTACGAGGACGGCACCCAGGTCGGGCAGAACACCGCGGTGACGATCACGCCCGGCGCGATCGGCGGCGGCACCACGATCGCGAACGCGCTCGGGAAGTCGGCCTACGCCGCCGACAACCTCTTCAAGGGGCGCATGAAGGACTTCCGGCTCTACGACCGCGCGCTCACCGCGCAGGAGGTCGCCGACCTCGCGTCGGACGCCGCGCAGGACGCCGTCACGGCCGACGCCGCCGCGCTCGACCTGGGCGACACGAGCGCCGTCGGCACGGACCTCGTGCTCCCCGCGAAGGGCGTCGGCGGCTCCGCCGTCGCGTGGTCGAGCTCCGACGAGGGCGTCGTCTCGGCGAGCGGCGCGGTGACGCGCCCCGCGGGCGACGAGCCCGCGACCGCGACGCTCACCGCCACGGTGACGCTGCGCGGCGCGACCGCGACCCGCACGTTCGACGTCACGGTCCTGCCGGGCGACGGCGACCAGGCGAAAGCCGACGCCGCGGCCGCCGCGCTCGAGGTGACGAACCTCGACGACGTGCGCGGCAACCTCACGCTGCCCACCACGGGGCTGCACGGCGCGAGCGTGACGTGGGAGTCGTCGTCGGGCACGATCACCCCGACGGGCGAGGTGACGCGCCCGGCGCACGGCGAGGACGCCGAGACCGTGGCCCTCACCGCGACGGTGACGGTCGGCGCGGCCACCGCGACGCGCGAGCTCGCGGCGCACGTCCCGCCGCTGCCCGAGCAGGAGGACCTCGCGGGCTACCTGTTCTCCTACTTCGTGGGCGAGGGCACCGCCACGGGCGAGCAGGTCTACTTCGGGCTCAGCCAGGGCAACGACCCGCTGAAGTACCAGAACCTCAACGACAACCAGCCCGTCCTCACGTCGGAGCTGGGGGAGAAGGGCCTGCGGGACCCGTTCATCATCCGCTCGCCCGAGGGCGACAAGTTCTACCAGATCGCCACCGACCTCAAGATCTACGGCAACGGGAACTGGGACGCGTCCCAGCGCACGGGCTCGAAGTCGATCATGGTGTGGGAGTCCACGGACCTCGTGAACTGGACCGACCAGCGCCTCGTGCAGGTCTCGCCCGACACCGCGGGCAACACGTGGGCGCCGGAGGCGTACTACGACGAGACGATCGGCGCGTACGTCGTGTTCTGGGCCTCGAAGCTCTACGCGGAGGACGACCCGGACCACACCGGCAACACCTACAACCGGATGATGTACGCCACGACGCGCGACTTCGTGACGTTCAGCGAGGCGCAGGTGTGGGTCGACCCGGGCTACTCGGTCATCGACTCGACCGTGACGCAGCACGACGGCCGGTACTACCGGTTCACCAAGGACGAGCGGAACAACACGTCGTCCACGCCGTGCTCCAAGTTCATCCTCGCGGAGAAGGCGGCCGAGCTGCGCTCGACGGACTACGACTTCATCACCGACTGCATCGGCAAGGCGAACTCGCTCGGCGGCGGGATCAACCAGGGCGAGGGCCCGACGATCTTCAAGTCGAACACCGAGGAGAAGTGGTACCTCTTCATCGACGAGTTCGGCGGCCGCGGCTACGTGCCGTTCGAGTCGACCTCGCTCGACGCGGCCGAGTGGACCATGTCCTCCGACTACGAGATGCCGTCGCGCCCGCGCCACGGCACGGTGCTCCCCGTGACGCAGGCCGAGTACGACCGCCTGCTGCGCACGTACCAGCCGGACGCGTTCGTCGAGTCCGTCGAGGACGTCGCCGTGACCGTCCAGACCGGCTCCGCGCCGGTGCTGCCCGCGAGCGTCACGGCGCGCTTCGCCGACGGCTCCACGGGCTCGGCGGACGTCACGTGGGACGCGGTCGACCCGGCGTCGTACGCGCAGGCGGGCTCGTTCGAGGTCGCCGGCACGCTCGGCGGCGGGGTGAGCGTCCGCGCCCGCGCGGTCGTCACCGTGACCGACGACGTCGTCCCCGTCGAGGGCCTCAGCGTCACCCCCGAGTCCCTCGAGGTGGGCGTCGGCGGCACGCGGCAGCTCACGGCGACCGTCACGCCCGCGAACGCGACGGCGCGCGCGATCACGTGGGCGTCGGACGACGCGGACGTCGCCACGGTCTCGGCCGACGGCGTCGTCACCGGTGTCGGCGAGGGCCACGCGCTCGTCACGGCGACCACGGCCGACGGGTCGCGCACCGCGTACGTGGCGGTCGAGGTGACGGCCGACGTGCCGGGCCTCGTGGTGCGGTACGCGTTCGACGAGACGAGCGGCACGGCGGCGGCGAACACCGCGCCCGGGTCGTCGTTCGGCCCGGCGACGCTGACCAACGGCGCGGCCTTCTCCGGCACCGGGGAGGGCGTCCGGCTCGACGGGACGGACGACTACGTCGACCTGCCCGACCACCTGCTCGCCGGGCTCACCGACGTCACGGTCGCGCTCGACGTCAAGGTCGCGACGGACCAGGCGACGCCGTACTTCGTCTACGGCCTCGGCAACACGAGCGGCACGGCGGGCAACGGGTACCTGTTCACCACGGGCAACGCGTACCGCACGTCGATCGCGACGGGGAACTGGACCACCGAGCAGACCGTCACCAAGAACGCGAACCTCCAGCGCGGGGTGTGGAAGCACCTCACGTACACCCTGTCCGGCACGACGGCCGTGCTCTACGAGGACGGCGTCGAGGTGGGCCGCCAGACCGGCGTCACCATCGACCCGAAGGACATCGGGAACGGTTCGACGCTCGCCAACTACATCGGCCGCTCGTTGTACTCGGGCGACCGCTACCTCAAGGGCTCGGTGCGCGACTTCCGGGTCTACGACCGCGCGCTCACGGCGGACGAGGTCTACCAGGTCGGGGCCGACCACACGGCCGTCACGGGCGCCGAGCTCGACGCGCTCAAGGTCCCCGCGATCGTCGACGGGGCGAGCTCGACCGTGACGCTCGCCGTCGAGCCGGGCACGGACGTCTCCGCGCTCGCGCCGGTCCTCACGGTCTCGCCGCGCGCGACGGTCACGCCCGGGAACGGCTCCGTGCAGGACCTCACGCAGCCCGTGGAGTACACCGTGACCGGGCCGGACGGGTCGTCGCGCACGTGGACGGTCCAGGCCAAGCAGATGGGCAGCCCCGTGCTCCCCGGGACGTACGCCGACCCGAACATCGCGCAGTTCGGCGACACGTTCTACCTCTACGCCACGACCGACGGCACGCCGGGCTGGGGCGGCAAGGACTTCTACGTCTGGAAGTCCACCGACCTCGTGACGTGGGAGCGCTCGGAGCAGCCGTTCCTCACGCTCGACGGCGCGAACGGGAACGTCCCGTGGGCGTCCGGCAACGCGTGGGCGCCCACCATCATCGAGCGGGACGGGAAGTACTGGTTCTACTTCTCCGGCCACAACCCGACCTACAACCGGAAGACGATCGGCGTCGCGGTGGCCGACAGCCCGGAGGGGCCGTTCACCGCACAGCCGACGGCGATGATCACGAACGGCGAGGCGGTCACGTCCGGCCAGGCCATCGACCCGGCCGCGTTCCGCGACCCGGAGACCGGGAAGTACTGGCTGCTGTGGGGCAACGGCGGGCCGTCGAACGGCCCGGTCATGGCCGAGCTGAACGACGACATGACGTCGATCAAGCAGGACACGCTGCGGCGCATCCCCGGCCTGACCGACTTCCGCGAGGGCCTGTTCCTCAACTACCGGGACGGCGTCTACCACCTCACGTACTCGATCGACGACACGGGCTCGGAGAGCTACCGCGTCGGCTACGCGACGTCGGACAGCATCGACGGCCCGTGGACGTACCGCGGCGTGATCCTCGAGAAGGACGCCTCGCAGGGCATCCTCGGGACCGGGCACAGCTCGATCCTCAACGTCGAGGGCACGGACGACTGGTACATCGCGTACCACCGGTTCGCCATCCCCGGCGGCGACGGGACCCACCGCGAGACGACGATCGACCGCCTCACGTTCGGCGAGGACGGCCTCATCCAGAAGGTCGTGCCGACGCTCGAGAGCGTGGACCCGGTCGACGTCGCCCCCGCGCCCCGGGTCGAGCTGACCGTCGAGGCCACCCCGCGGTGCCTCGCGGGCAAGGTCTACGTCGCGGTGCGGGCGACGAACGTGGGCGACGTGCCCGCCGACGTCACCCTCACGACCCCGTACGGCACGAAGACGTTCGCGGGCGTCGCCCCGGGCGCGAACGCCTACCAGTCGTTCGCGACGAGGGCGACGTCGGTCCCGGCCGGCACCGTGACGGTCACCGGGACGGCCGTGCTCGACGGCACCCCGGTCACCACGCCCTACGACGTCGCCGTCGCTGCCCACGCCTGCAGCTGACGATCCCCCGAGGTAGAGCCCCGGTGAGCCGAGGTAGAGGCGTGGTCACGACCACGCCTCTACCTCGCGGGACCGGGGCTCTACCTCGCGACACGACCTGCATCTCGACGAGGAGAGGACGACATGATTTCCATACACCGAGCACGCTCGGCGCTCGCCGCCGGGCTGGTGGGGGCGCTCGCCGCCACGACGCTCGCCGCCGCCGTCGCGGCGCCCGCCGTGGCGGACGTCGGCGGGCCCACCGACGACGGGCTCGTCGCGTGGTACCCGCTCGACGCCGCGAGCACGACCGGCGGCACGACGGCGAACCGCGCCGAGGGCTCGACGTTCGGCCCGGCCACGGTGGTGGGCGGCACGACGACGGCCGACGGCACGACGCTCGACGGGACCGACGACTACGTCGACCTGCCCGACCACCTGCTCGCCGGGCTCACGGATGCCACCGTGAGCCTCGACGTGCTCGTGAGCCAGGACCAGGGCACGCCGTACTTCGTCTACGGGCTCGGCAACACGAGCGGGTCGAACGGCAACGGCTACCTGTTCACGACCGGCAACGCGTACCGCACGTCGATCGCGACCGGGAGCTGGACCACCGAGCAGACCGTCACCAAGGGCGCGAACCTCCAGCGCGGCGTCTGGAAGACGCTCACGTACACGCTCTCCGGCACGACGGCGACGCTCTACGAGGACGGCGTGCAGGTCAAGCAGGCGACGAACGTCACGACCGACCCCGGCCAGATCGGCGGCGGTCAGACGACCGCGAACTACGTCGGCCGCTCGCTCTACTCCGGCGACCGCTACCTCAAGGGCCAGGTGCGCGACTTCCGCCTCTACGACCGTGCGCTGAGCCCGGCCGAGGCGGCCGAGCTCGCGGCCCGGACCTCCACGGCCGCCGCGGACGCCGACCTCGCCGCGCTCGACCTCGGCGACACGAGCGCCGTCACCGCGGACCTCGTGCTGCCCACCACGGGCGCGCAGGGCTCGCTCGTCACGTGGACGTCGTCGGACGCGGGCGTCGTCGGCGCCACGGGGAAGGTCACCCGGCCCGCCGCGGGCGAGGACGACGCGACCGTGACGCTCACCGCGCTCGTCACGCGCGGCGCGGTCGCGCGCACCGCCCAGTTCGACGTCACCGTCCTCGCCCACCTGGCTCCTGCCGCGGCCGTGGCGTGGGACGCGAGCCACGTCGTCGTGCCGCACCTCGGCGACGTGCGCGGCAACCTCACGCTGCCGGCCGAGGGGGCCAACGGCTCCGCCCTCACGTGGGAGAGCTCCGACCCCGCGACCGTCTCGGCCACGGGCGAGGTGACCCGGCCCGCCCACGGCGAGCCGGCCGCCGTCGTGCGGCTCACCGTCACGGCGACCAAGGACGGCGCGACCGCGACGCACACCTACGACGCGACGGTCCGCCCGCTGCCGGCCGCCGCCGACTACGAGGGCTACTTCTTCCCGTACTTCGAGGGGGAGAGCACCGCGGACGGCGAGTCGGTCTACTTCAGCGCGAGCAACGGGAACGACCCGCTCGACTGGGTCGAGCTCAACGACGGCGAGCCCGTGCTCACGTCGACGCTCGGCGAGAAGGGCCTGCGCGACCCGTTCATCATCCGCTCGCCCGAGGGCGACCGGTTCTTCCTCCTCGCGACCGACCTGCGCATCTACGGTGGCAACAACTTCGGCAACGCGCAGGAGCGCGGGTCGCGCGCGCTGATGATCTGGGAGTCGACCGACCTCGTGCACTGGTCCGACCAGCGCATGGTCACGGTGTCGAGCGCGTACGCGGGCAACACGTGGGCGCCCGAGGCGTTCTGGGACGCGCAGCGCGGCGAGTACATCGTCTACTGGGCCTCGGCGCTCTACCCGACGACGTCGACCGACGGCCGCCGCATCGCCGACTCCTACCAGCGCATGATGTACGCCACGACGCGCGACTTCGTGACGTTCTCCGAGCCGCAGGTGTGGATCGACGAGAAGCGCGGCAACGGGCTGGGGATGATCGACTCGTCGATCGTCGAGCACGAGGGCACCTACTACCGGTTCACCAAGGACGAGGCGTACATGATCCCGCGCCTCGAGAAGTCGACGGACCTGCGCTCGACCGACTGGGACCTCGTCGCCGAGAAGATCGGCTACGGCCAGCCCAACCCGTGGGGCGGCACCCTCACCGCGGGCGAGGGGCCGACCGTCTTCAAGTCGAACACCGAGGAGAAGTGGTACCTCTTCGTCGACCAGCCGAGCTACCACGGTGGCCAGGGGTACCTGCCGCTCGAGTCCACCGACCTCGACTCGGGCGTGTGGACGTCGGTCGACGCCCACCTGCCGAGCAGCCCACGCCACGGCACCGTGCTGCCGATCACGGCCGCCGAGCACGCCGCGCTCCTCGCGGCGTACGGCGAGCAGCCGCCGGCGCCCGAGCTCGACCTCGCGGTCGAGGTCACGCCGCGCTGCCTCGCGGGCAAGGCGTACGTCGCGGTCCGCGCGACGAACGGGGAGGACGTCCCCGTCACGCTGACGCTCACGGCGCCGTACGGCGAGAAGACGGTCGCGGACGTCGCGCCGGGCAAGAACGCCTACCAGTCGTTCGCCGCCCGCGCGACGGCGGTCCCGGCCGGGACCGTCACCGTGACCGGCGTCGCGACCCTCGACGGGAAGGAGGTGACGACCACGCGCGAGGCGCAGGTCGACGCGCTCGACTGCGCCTGACACCCGCGAGGTCGCACCCCGCCGAGGGAGAGGCGAGGTACCGCGAGGGAGAGGCGTGGTCACGACCACGCCTCTCCCTCGACGGACCAGCGCTCTCCCTCGGCGACGTGGCGGCCGGGCGGAACCAGCACGAGCGTCGGACGCGGGGCTTCCCTCCTTGCCGCCGACGACGCTTCCACCACTCGACGACGAGTGAGAAGGAGCGACAGCTCATGCACGTGCACGACACCAGCTATTCGCGACGAGCCGTCCTGCGGCTCGGGGCGCTGGCCGCGGGGGCGACCGGCGCCGTCGCGCTCGCGGGCGGCGGCAGCGCGCTCGCCGCGCCGCCGGTCCCGGCGCTGACGGTCCCGAGCGGACCGCCCGTCAGCCGGGCCTTCCTGCGGTCCCTCGACCGCTCGGTCACCCTCGACGGCTGGGCCGCCGAGCCGTTCCCGATGTCCGACGTGACGCTCGCCCCGAGCGTCGCGACGCGCTCGCAGGACCAGATCCTGCACCTCGCGCGCGAGTACCCCGTGGACCGCGTCCTCGCGGTGTTCCGGCGCAACGCCGGGATCGACACCCGGGGCGCGTCGGCGCCCGGCGGCTGGGAGGGCTTCGGTCACGCCAACGAGCAGCCGTGGGGCCCCGACGACTACCCGGGCCGGGCCAACACCCAGACCGCGAACCTCCTGCGCGGGCACTACGGCGGGCACTTCCTGTCCATGGTGGCGCTCGCGTACGCGAGCACGGGCGAGACGGTGTTCCGCGACAAGGTGGACCAGATCGTCGAGGGCCTCGGCGAGGTCCAGACGGCGCTCGCGGCCATGGGCCGGTTCAGCCACCCCGGGTTCCTCGCCGCCTACGGCGAGTGGCAGTTCAGCCAGCTCGAGAAGTACGCGCCGTACGGCGAGATCTGGGCGCCCTACTACACGTGCCACAAGATCATGGCCGGCCTGCTCGAGGCGTACCGCCTGGCGGGCAGCGACCAGGCGCTCGAGCTCGCGTCGTCCATGGCGGCGTGGGTGCACAGCCGGCTCTCCATGCTGCCGCAGGCGCAGCTCGACCGGATGTGGGGCATCTACATCGCGGGCGAGTACGGCGGCATGAACGAGGTGCTGGCCGACATCGCGTCGATCACGGGCGACGACACGTACGTCGCCACGGCAAAGCTGTTCGACCTCAACACGCTCGTCGACGCGAGCGCTGCGGGCACGGACACGCTCAACGGCAAGCACGCGAACCAGCACATCCCGCAGTTCCCCGGCTACCTCAAGGTCTACGACCTCACGGGCGAGGAGCGGTACCGCCAGGCCGTCGAGGGCTTCTGGGGCATGGTCGTGCCCGGGCGCACCTACGCGCACGGCGGGCACGGCGAGGGCGAGCTGTTCGGCCCGCCGAGCACGGTCGCGGGCGACATCGGCGCGCGCAACGCCGAGACGTGCGGCACGTACAACATGCTCAAGCTCTCGCGGCTGCTGTACTTCCACTCGCTCGACCCGAAGTACATGGAGTACTACGAGCGGGGCCTGCTCAACCACATCGTCGGCTCGAAGAAGAACACGCAGTCCACGACGAGCCCCGACGTCACGTACATGTACGGGGTCAACCCGGGCACGCGCCGCGAGTACGGCAACACCGGCACGTGCTGCGGCGGCACGGGCCTCGAGAACCACGTGAAGTACCGCGACTCGGTCTACTTCCGGTCCGTCGACGGCGAGGTGCTGCACGTCAACCTCTACCTCGCCTCCACCCTGACGTGGGAGGAGAAGGGATTCGAGGTCGTCCAGGAGACGCAGTACCCGAAGGTCGGCGCGACCCGGCTCACGGTGAACGGCTCCGGGCGGCTCGACCTGCGCCTGCGCGTACCCGGCTGGGTGCGCAAGGGCTTCACGGTGACGGTCAACGGGGTGGAGCAGGAGCTCGACGCCGTACCCGGGACGTACGTGAGCGTGTCGCGCTCGTGGTCGCCCGGCGACGTCGTCGAGGTGACGATGCCGCTGAGCATCCGCGCCGTGCCGACGATCGACAACCCCGCGATCCAGAGCATCGAGAACGGTCCGACGGTCCTGCTCGCGCGCAGCGCGTCGCGCGAGTACCTCAAGCTGTCGCTCTACGCCCACATGGGCCTGGACGGCACGCTCGAGGGCGCCTTCACGGACCTCGGGAACGGGTACTTCCGCCTCGGGGACCTCACGTTCGAGCCCGCATGGTCGGGCGACGACACGCAGTACCACATGTACGTCGAGCGCTCCGAGCCGCGCGTGGTCTTCGCCGGGCTCGACAGCGGCGTCACCAACGCCGCGCGGCCGAACGGGACGACGTTCCTCGACGTCGTGTGGGGCGACGGCGGATTCGCCGACCGCGGCGCGTTCCTCCAGAAGGTCCAGCGCACGGTCGAGCAGTTCACCGCGGACGGCCTCCTGAGCCGCCGCGACGGTCAGAAGGTCCTGGTCACGGCAGGGAAGGCGAGGCTGGCATGAGCGCGCGCACCAACTCATCGAGGGGTGCGGGCTCGACCGTGCTCATCCCGCTCGGGGACCGGCCGGCGGCACCGCGTGCCCGACGGCGCGTGGTCGCCACCGCGACCGCGCTCGCCCTGGCCCTCACGGGCGCGGGGGTCGGGGCGTGGGCCGCGGTCGGCGGTCCGGGGACCGAGGGGCTGACCGCGGCGGCCGACGAGGCGCCGTCGAACGTCGCGCTGATCGGCACGCCCGAGGCGAGCTACACCGCGTCGTGGAACAAGGTCGAGGCCGTGAACGACGGCGCGGGCGTCAGCACCGGGGGAGCGCACGACGCGACGTGGGCGACGTGGAGCGGGGATCGCCCCGCGACGCAGTGGCTCGAGTACTCCTGGCCCGCGCCGGTCACGGTGGACCGTTCCGTCGTCCGGTTCTGGTCGGACGGCACCGACGCGAACGGCGACAACGTGCGCGTCCCGGCGTCGTGGACGCTCCAGTACTGGGACGCCGACGCCGGCGCGTTCGTCGACGTCCCGAACCCGAGCGGCTACCCGACACAGCGTCTCGAGACCAACGAGACGACCTTCGACGCGGTGACGACGACGCGCCTGCGCGCGACGTTCGACGCGCTGCGGGGCACCACGGCGACGACGTACTCGGCCGTCGGGGTCTCCGAGTGGGAGGTCTGGGGCACGGGCGGCGTCGAGGAGCCCGAGCCGGTCGACCCGAACGGGCCGATCGACCACTCGCCCGTCCACATCCCCACGGACGTCGGCGTCCTGCCCGACCTCCCGGCCGAGATCGACGCGATCTTCACCGACGGTCGTGTCGAGACGGTCGCGGTCGACTGGGAGGACGTCACGGCCGAGGACGTCGCCGCGGCGGGGGCGTTCGAGGTCAGCGGGACGTCGGACGAGCTCGTCGAGCCGGTGAGCGGCACGGTGCACGTGCGCGACGGCGAGCCGGGGGACGTCGTCACGGTGGACAACGTGAGCGTCGTGACGCTCGCGGGCACCGCCCCGGCGCTCCCGGCGACCGTCACGGCCGCGTACGAGGACGCGTCGAAGGACAGCCGCATCCCCGTGACGTGGGACGCCGTCGACCCCGCGGAGTACGCCGAGCCCGACCGGCTGTTCTTCGTCGACGGCGACGTCGAGGGGACGGACGTCCCGGCCGAGGCCGTCGTGTTCGTCGTCGCGCCCGACACCGGCGAGGACACGACCCCGCCCACCGTGACCGTGACCGCCGAGCCCGGCCCGGCGACGTCGGGCTGGTACGTCCAGCACCCGACCGTCACGGTCGTGGCCTCCGACAACCGGGACCCCGCCCCGGCGGTCGAGGTCTCGGTCGACGGCGGCGCGTGGGCACCGTACGACGGCCCGTTCGCGGTCGACGAGGACGGCGTGCGCACGGTCGAGGCGCGCGCGACGGACGCCGCCGGCAACGTCGGGACGGGCTCGCGCGAGCTCCGCGTCGACAGCGTCGCGCCCGTGACGGTCGCGACGCTGCGCGAGGTCGGCAGCAGCGTCGAGATCACGCTGGCCGCCACGGACGCGGGCTCGGGCGTGGACAAGGTGCAGTGGGAGGGTCCCGGCACGTTCTGGGGCACCTACACCGAGCCGTTCACGCGCGCGCTCACCGACGAGCCGCAGGTCATCGAGTTCGCCGCGACGGACGCCGCGGGCAACGAGGAAGTGCGGCAGCAGGTCGTGCTGCCCGCCGTCGGCGGCGAGCCCGAGCTCGACCTCGTGGTCGAGGCGACGCCCCGCTGCCTGGCGGGCAGGGTGTACGTGGCCGTCCGTGCGACGAACGGCGAGGACGTCCCGGTCGCGGTGACCCTCGCGACGTCGTACGGGGAGAAGGCGTTCGCGGACGTGGCGCCCGGCGCGAACGCGTACCAGTCGTTCGCGGTCCGGGCGACGTCCGCCCCCGCCGGGACGGCGTCCGCCACCGCGTCCGCCACGGTCGACGGCAAGGAGGTGACCGCCACCGTCGACGCGCCGTTCGACGCGCTCGACTGCGGCTGACCCGCACGCCCGGTCCCGGCAGGACGGGCGACCCACAGGCCCCCGGGTGGTGTGCCGGCACCGCCCGGGTCCGGCTCGGCCCCCGTCGCTCCGCGGAGCGGCGGGGGCCGAGCCGTGCCCGCCTGTCGACGGGGGTGCGACGCGTGGGTGAACAAACTGGACGGGTGTTCAGTTCGGGCGTCCAGGATGGCAGGATGTCCGTGAACTGGACGCCCGTCCAGTCGGGTTCGGGGGCGACCCAGCGGTGCCCGCCCCGGGCCGGACGAAGAGGTTCCCCGCGTGACGACGACCACCCGCAGGCTGCTCGCCGCCCTCGTGCTCGCCGGCTCGCTCGTCGTGCCCGCGGGCACGGCCGGCGCGACGACGCCGACCACCCTCCCTGCCCCGGCCGCCGCCCCGGCCCTCACCCCGGTCGCGATCTCGGTCACGGACCCCGTCGACGGCGTGCGCGTCAGCGTCGAGATCACCGAGCGCGCGGTGCCGACGGCGCCGCGCGTGGCCGTCGTCGGCTCCGGGCCGTTCGTCGTCGGCGGCAGGCTCGAGCTGCGCGGAACCGGCCTCGCGCCGCACGCCGTCCACGAGGTCTGGCTCGAGAGCGACCCCGTGCTCCTGGGCACCGTCACGACGGACGCCGACGGGGCGTTCCTCTTCGTCGCGACGATCCCCGCGGGGACGACGCCGGGCGAGCACCACGTGCGGCTCGTCCCGACGGCGGGTGGCGCCGACGTGGTGTCCGAGTCGTTCCTCGTGCTCGCCGCCCCCGGCGAGCCGCACGAGCCCGGGATGACGCCGTCCGCGGGGCCCGGGGGCGCCGGCGGCTCGGGTGGGGCGGCGGCGGGCGGAGGGCCAGGCTCCTCGCGGCCGGGCCTGGCGACGACGGGCGCGGGCCTGGGCCTCGTCGCGGCGCTGGCCGGGGCGGCGGTCCTGGCCGGGGCGGCGCTGCGCCGTCAAGCAGGCAGGGGCGGCGCGGCCTGAGCCCGCGCACCACTCCGGGCGCACCCCGTCGGCACGCCCGCAGGGTCAGCTCTCCGGCTGCGGCTCCGCCTCGGCGCCAGGCCGCGCGGCGTCGGCCAGACGCGCGTCGGTGTCGCGTGCGTCCGCGGCAGCCTCCGCGGCGTCCATCGCCCGGTCGTCGACGACGAGCATCCCCAGGAGCGTGGCGCCGGACACCGCCGCCATGACCACGAACACCGTGCGCAGCCCGAAGAGCTCGCCGAGCAGGCCGCCCACCGCGGCGCCGAGGGGCAGCGTCCCCCAGGCGAGGAGCCGGTAGCACGAGTTGAGCCGGCCCAGCAGGGCGTCGGGCGTGATGCGCTGCCGCAGGGACAACGTCACGACGTTCCACACGGCGATCCCGGCACCGCCGACGGCGGAGACGGCGCCGATCACCCACGCGTTCGTCGTCACCGCGGGGACGCCGACGAGGGCGACCGTGCCGAGGATCGTCAGCGCGAGGGAGCGCGCGCGCCCGATCGTCCCGACGACACGCTCGGCGACGAACGACCCCGCGAACGCCCCGACCGCCGTCGCGGTGAGGAGCACGCCGTACGCCGGCTCGGACAGGCCGAGGGGCGAGTCGGGGCCGACGGCGTAGAGCACGAAGACCGCGAACGCGGCGTTGCTCGCGAAGTTGATGCCGCCGACCATCATCGCGAGCGTGCGCAGGATGCGGTCGTGCCACAGGAACCGCAGGCCCTCGGCGACGTCCGCGCGCAGCGTCGTGCGGGTCGTGCGCGCGGTCCGGTACGTGCCCGGGAGCCCGAGCAGCAGCACCACGGCGAGCGCCCAGAGCGCCCCGGGGACGCCGAACGCGACGGCGGCGCCCGCGGCCACGAGCAGCCCGCCCAGGGGCGGCCCCACGAACTGGTTCGCGGTGAGCTCCGCCGCGTAGAGGCGCCCGTTGGCGCGGGGGAGCGCGGTGCGCGGCACGACCTGCGGGAGGATCGACTGCGCCGAGGTGTCGTACAGCGTCTCGGTGACGCCGACGGCGAAGGCGACGACGTACAGCACGGCGATGCTCCCGGCGTCGGGCACGAGCGCGACGGCCGCGAGCGCGACCACGAGGACCGCGCGCGCCACGTTGGCGCCGACCATCGCGAGCCGCCGGTCCAGACGGTCGGCGAGCGCGCCCGCGGGCAGCGCGAAGAGCAGCCACGGGAGCGTGAGGGCGAACGTCAGCCCCGCGACCAGCGCCGGCGAGTCGGTGTACCGGACCGCGACGAGCGGGAGCGCGACCTTGAGCACCCCGTCGGCGAGGTTCGACACCGTGGACGCGGCCCACAGGCGCCGGAACGGCGCGCCGAGCGGTGCGGCGGCGGGGCGACGGCGCCCGGGTCGAGAGGCCATGTCGCCCAGCATGGCACAGTGATCGAGAAACCCCAATCGATCGAGCGCTCTCGATCGGAGGTCCGTACGATGAGCTCATGACCCCCGAGCCCACCCCGGAGCCGACTCCGGAGTCGATCCCGGACCCCGGCGCCGGGCCCGCCCCCGGGCCGCGCGCCCCCGACGTCCCGGGCCGTCGTCCGCCCACCGCCCTCGAGGCGAAGGCGCTCGCGCACCCGCTGCGCCAGCGCATCGTGCGGCAGTGCGGCACGCGCGAGATGACGAACAAGGAGCTCGCCGACCACCTCGGCGTCCCGCCGGGCACGGCGCTGCACCACGTCCGGCTCCTCGTGCGCGCCGGGCTGCTCGAGCCCGCGGAGGTCCGCACGGGGGCGGGCGGGGCGCTCGAGCGGCCCTACCGCGCCACGGGTGCCACGTGGTGGCTCGACGACCCGCTGCGCGACGCCGCGCCTGGCGCGCGGTTCGGCCCCGTCGCCGCGGCGCTCGACGACGCCCTCGCCGCCGGTCCGGACGCCGTCACCACGTCCGCGGCGTTCTACCTGCACCTCTCCGACGACGACGTCGCCGAGCTCGACCGCCGTATCCTCGCCGTCCTCGACGAGTACGTCGCGACCGACGCCGACCGCCACGACCGCCCCCTGCACCGAGGCCTCTTCGTCCTGCACCGCCCACCCTCCTGACGACCGGCCGGACGAGCCGGGCAGACCGAGCGGCGAGGATCCCGGCGATGCGTGCCCCCACGCGGCGCGACAGCCCTGTGCTCCCGTGGCACGACGGCGCCGGGCCGACCGCGCAGGAACACCGGACCCAGACCACGGGACGAAGGGCGACGGCCAGGACGAGCGGTGGGGTTGGACCGTGCGCGAAGGACGTCAAGGCGCACTCTTCAGATCTCCGCCCGGAGGACCAGGGCGACGGCCAGGACGAGCGGTGGGGTCGGACCGTGCGCGAAGGACGTCAAGGCGCACTCCTCAGACCTCCGCCCGGAGGACCAGGGCGACGGTGCGCCAGTCCGAGCGCACGGTCCGACCCCACCGCGGACCCGACCCGCGGGCTGTGAACCCGATCGAACCCGATCGAACCCGATCGAACCCGACCGGACCCGACCCTCACGGCCGAGCGGCGAACCGCTCCAGGAGGTCGGCGTGACCCGACACGATGAGCAGGTCGTTCGCGCTGATCCGGGTCTCGGGGGTCGCGTAGAGGAACTCCTCGCCGGGCGACTTCACGCCGATCACGGTGACGCCGTACCGCTCGCGCACCTTCGACTGCGCGAGCGTGAACCCCTGCACCTCGCGGGGCGGCCGCATCTTGACGATCGTGAACCCGTCCTCGACCTCGATGTAGTCGAGCAGCTTCCCGGAGACGAGGTGCGCGACGCGTGAGCCGGCGTCGGCCTCGGGGAACACGACGTGGTGCGCGCCGATGCGCTGGAGGATGCGCCCGTGCTCCGCCGAGATCGCCTTGGCCCAGATCTGGGGCGTGCCGAGGTCGACGAGGTTTCCGGTGATGAGCACGCTCGCCTCGAGCGACGTGCCCACGCCCACGACCGCGACGGGGAAGTCGCGTGCGCCGAGCTGTTCGAGCGCGACCGGGTTGGAGGCGTCGGCCTCGACGAGCGGGAGCTGTCCGCTCCACTGGGCGACGAGGTCGGGGTCGCGCTCGACGGCGAGCACGTCCTGGCCGAGGCGGTCCAGCGTCGCGGCGATCGCCGTGCCGAAGCGGCCGAGGCCGATGACGAGGACGCCCGCGTCCTTGCGCGGGGCCTTCGCCTCGTCCCGGCGCGCGCGCTCCGCGCGGCCGCGCTCGACGATGCGCTGGGCGACGGGGTCCGCGGACGCGCCGTCCTTCCCGTCGGCGGCGCGGGTGAACGGGTCGGTCACGGTGGGGCCTTTCGTCGGTCCGGTGGTGCGGTGTCTGGCGTGTCGGTGAGGTCTCGTGCGGCGGTCGCGTCCGGCGGTCGCGCCGCCGGGCGGGCCTGCTCACCCGATGATGGGGCGCTCCTCGGGGTAGCGCACGATCCGGCGGCGGTCGCGCAGCGCGAGCGCGGCGGCGAACGTCATGGTGCCTGTGCGCCCGACGAACATGAGCGCGATGAGGACGTACTTCCCGGCGTCGGGCAGGTCGGGCGTGATGCCGGTCGACAGGCCGACGGTCGCGAACGCCGAGATGGTCTCGAAGAGGATGACGTCGAGCGTCTCGCCGGTGATCTCCAGCAGGAGCAGGCTCGACAGGAGCACCGCCGTCGCACCGACGAACGACACCGCGACCGCGAGCCGGAGGGTGTCGCGCGGGATGCGTCGCCCGAACGCCTCCATGTCCCGGTCGCCGCGCGCCTCGGACACGATGGCGATGAGCATGACGGCGAGCGTCGTGACCTTGATGCCGCCCGCGGTCGACGCGGAGCCGCCACCGACGAACATCAGCGCGTCGGTGATGAGCCAGCTCGCCTCGTGCATGCCGCCGGTGTCCACGGTCGAGAAGCCGCCGGAGCGCGGCATGACGCCCGCGAAGAGCGACGCGAGGAGCTTCTCGCCGAGGTCGAGGGGCCCGAGGGTCCGCTGGTTCCCCCACTCGACGGCCGCGAAGAGCACCGTGCCCACGACGACGAGCGCCGCGCTCGTCGTGAGCGTGAGCTTGGTGTGCAGGCTCCACTTGGAGGCCCGGCGGCGGTTGCGCATGACGTTGAGGATGACGGGGAAGCCGAGGGAGCCGATGAACACGCCGAGGATGATCGGCAGGCACAGCATCCAGTCGCCGACGTACGGCGCGAGGCCGTGCTCCGTCGGGATGAACCCCGCGTTGTTGAAGGCGGAGATGCCGTAGAAGATGCCGTGCCACGCGGCCTCGCCGAACGTCTCCTCCAGCACGATGAACCGCGGCAGCAGGAGCAGCGCGATGAGGAGCTCGAGCGACGTCGAGGTGATGATGACGACCCGCACGAGCGAGCCGACCTCGCCGAGGCGCGTCGTCTTCGTCTCCGACGCGGTGAGGAGCTTCTGCGTGAGGCCGATGCGCCGGGACACGGCCATGCCGAGGATCGACGCGAGCGTCATGACGCCGAGGCCGCCGATCTTGATGCCGAGCAGGATGACGACCTGCCCGTACCCCGACCAGTAGGTCCCCGTGGGGACCACGACGAGACCGGTGACGCACACGGCCGACGTGGCGGTGAAGAACGCGTCGACGAACGGCGCGGACCGGCCGCTCGCCGTCGCCCAGGGCGCCATGAGCAGGGCGGTGAAGACGGCGATGACGGCGGCGAACACGGTGACGGCGAGGCGGGCGGGGGACTGCCGGGCGAGGCGGTCGACGATCTCCCGCCCCCGGAACAGGCGCCCGGTCATGCTCGACGGCATGGAGCCTCCCTCACCACTCGCGCCACTCTGCCACGGGCCCGGTGGCCCGTCATGTCGCCGCTCCGGCGCCGGGACATCATGCCCGCTCGCGGGCCCGGACGCCGCACCGGGGGCTCGCGGAGACCCGGCGGTGGCCCGGACCGGCGGCCCCGCGCGGTCCGGCGCGCGGTCGGTGGGGCGGGGGCGCGCCGTCGGGCGTTACCGTGAGCCATGCCCACGACCGACCCGACGTCGTCGCCCGCCCCGACCGGGGCGGCTGCGGCGCCCGGAGCCTGCGTCGTGTGGAGCCCTGAGCTCCTCGGCTACGACTTCGGTCCCGGCCACCCGATGGCGCCGGCCCGGCTCGACCTGACGATGGGGCTCGTGCGCGCCCTCGGCCTGCTCGACGACGACGCGGACCTGCGGGTCGTGCGGCCCGAGCCCGCGCCCGACGACGTGCTCGAGCTCGTGCACGAGCCCGCGTACGTCGCGGCGGTGCGCGCGGCGTCGGAGCACGGCACGCCCGACCCGGCCCGCGGCCTCGGCACCGAGGACGACCCGGTCTTCCGCGGGATGCACGAGGCCGCCGCGCGGATCGTCGCGGGCTCGTACGAGGCGGCGGGCGAGATCGCGGTGGGTCGCATCCGGCACGCGGTGAACGTCGCGGGCGGCATGCACCACGCGAAGGCGGGCGCGGCGTCGGGCTTCTGCGTCTACAACGACGCGGCCGTCGCGATCCGGCGCCTGCTCGACGACGGCGTCGAGCGCGTCGCGTACGTCGACCTCGACGCCCACCACGGCGACGGCGTCGAGGAGGCGTTCTGGGACGACCCGCGCGTCCTCACCGTCTCCGTCCACCAGAGCGGCGCGACGCTCTTCCCCGGGACGGGCCACCCGACCGACCTCGGGGGCCCCGGCGCCGAGGGGACGGCGGTCAACGTCGCGCTCCCGCGCCGCACCGACGGCGCCCGCTGGCTGCGCGCGGTCGACGCCGTCGTGCCGCCCGTGCTGCGCGCGTTCCGTCCCGAGGTGCTCGTCACCCAGCACGGGTGCGACGCGCACGGCGAGGACCCGTTGTCCGACCTCGACGTGTCCGTCGACGCGCAGCGCACGGCCGCCACCTGGATGCACGGGCTCGCGCACGAGCTGACCGACGGGCGGTGGCTCGCGCTCGGCGGGGGCGGGTACGCGATCGCGCGCGTCGTGCCGCTCGTGTGGTCGGCCGTCGTGGGGGAGGTCGTGCACCGGCCCGTCACCGCGGGCGTGCCCCTGCCCGCGGAGTGGCGCGAGCGCGTGGCGGAGGTCGCCGGATTCGACGCGCCGCTCGCGTTCGGGCCCGAGGTCGAGGTCCGGCGGTGGAGCAGCGGGTACGACCCGGACGACGACGTCGACCGCGCGATCGCGGCCACGCGCCGGGCCGTCTTCCCGCTGCTGGGCCTCGACGCGCACTTCGACTGAGACGCCCCGCGACCGGTCGCGTACCGGGGCACGGGCGCGAGCGGGTAGGCTAGGGGGCGGATTTCTCTCGTGTTGGTCGGCTTGCGGCGCCCTCGTGGTCGCCGGGGCCCCGATCAACCGTGGACCACCCGCGGCCGGTCGACCGGTCGCCGACCGACACGCCGCTCGAGCATTGCGAGGACCGTATGGGCTCCGTCATCAAGAAGCGCCGCAAGCGCATGGCCAAGAAGAAGCACCGCAAGCTGCTTCGCAAGACGCGTCACCAGCGTCGTAACAAGAAGTGACGTC
>NZ_JBMVFX010000036.1:0-30455 GCF_049538415.1 Cellulosimicrobium sp. AB352
CAGAACCTCGCTTGGGGCAACTTCTCTAATCTACCAGATCCTCGGTGTCCCTTCCAACTCGGTGTTCCGAGCTCGGAGGGCCGGCCGTGGAGCCAGCAGCCTCGAACATCCTCAGGGCGCGCGAAGCACCCTGTCGATCTTCGAGGGGACCGCCCGGGGGACCAGCCACCGTCTCGGATGATCGAGACCCGGTGTCCGTTCCTCCCTGCCGGGCGAACGTCGAGAACACTACACGCGCTCCGCGGGAGTGCCAAATCCGCTCCGTGCCGCCCTCGCGGGACCCGACGCAGGAGGGGCCGGCACCGCTCGACGCGGCCCGGCCCCTCCTGTCCCTCGCCCTCCGGATCAGCCGGCGACGGCGACCCCGAGGGTCTTCTTGCCCCGGCGCAGCAGCGCGAACCGTCCGTGCAGCAGGTCGTCGGCCCCGAGCGTCGTGTCCTCACCGGTGACCTTGACGTTGTTGACGTACGCGCCGCCCTCCGCGACCGCCCGGCGCGCCGCCCCCTTCGACGCGACGAGGCCCGACGCCACCAGGAGGTCGACGACCGGGTCGCCGACCTGCGCCGTCGCGCGCGGCAGCTCGGCGACCGCCGCCTCGAGCGTGCGCTCGTCGAGGGCGTCGAGCTCGCCACGCCCGAAGAGCGCCTGGCTCGCCGCGATGACCGCGTCGGTCGCCGCCGCCCCGTGCACGAGGGTCGTCACGTCGGCGGCGAGCGTGCGCTGCGCCTCCCGTGCCCCCGGCCGCTCCCGGACCGCGGCCTCGAGCTCCGCGATCTCCTCGCGCGAGCGGAAGGTGAAGATCTTCAGGAACCGCACGACGTCGTCGTCCGCCGCGTTGAGCCAGAACTGGTAGAACGCGTACGGGCTCATCATGTCGGCGTCGAGCCAGACCGCGCCGCCCTCGGTCTTGCCGAACTTCGTGCCGTCGGCCTTCGTGATGAGCGGCGTCGTCATGACGTGCACCGACGCGCCCTCCGTCCGACGGATGAGGTCGACGCCCGAGAGCAGGTTGCCCCACTGGTCGTTCCCGCCCGTCTGCAGCGTGACCCCGTGGCGCAGGTAGAGCTCGTGGAAGTCGATGCCCTGGAGGATCTGGTAGCTGAACTCCGTGAAGCTGATGCCCTCGTCCGAGCTCAGGCGGCGCGCCACCGTGTCCTTGGCGAGCATCGTGCCGAGGCGGTAGTGCTTGCCCACGTCGCGCAGGAAGTCGATCGCCGACATCTCCGAGATCCAGTCGAGGTTGTTGACGACGCGCGCCGCGTTCTCCCCCTCGAAGTCCAGGAAGCGCGAGACCTGGCCGCGCAGGCGCTCGGTCCAGTCGGCGACCGTCTCCTTCGAGTTGAGCACCCGCTCCCCCGACTGGCGCGGGTCGCCGATCATGCCCGTCGCGCCGCCCACGAGCGCGATCGGCCGGTGGCCGGCGAGCTGGAGGTGGCGCAGCAGGAGGAGCTGGACCAGGTGGCCGTGGTGCAGGCTCGGCGCCGTCGGGTCGAAGCCGCAGTAATAGGTGATCGGGCCCTCGGCCAGCGCGGCGCGCAGCGCGGCCTCGTCGGTGGACTGCGC
Organism: Cellulosimicrobium sp. AB352; assembly: GCF_049538415.1. Lineage (NCBI taxonomy): Bacteria > Bacillati > Actinomycetota > Actinomycetes > Micrococcales > Promicromonosporaceae > Cellulosimicrobium > Cellulosimicrobium sp. AB352. The sequence continues at coordinate 1,564 of NZ_JBMVFX010000036.1, forward strand.
CACCAGGCCCCGCCATTGCAGCTCGTCGAGAACGTCGCTCACTTCTGCTCCTTCGTCGAGTGCCCGCCGTGCGGGCACGAGGGTGCGGCCCCGTCCGGGCCGCGGGTCCTAGTCTGCCGTGCCGGACGCCGTCGCCCGGCCACCGCCCACCTCGCGGGCGGCGCCGGACCGTGACGCCGCGGGTCGACGGCCCCGGCTCAGCGGGAGCGCGCGCTCACGCGGCGGTAGGCGGACACCGTCGGGTCCCCCGCGAGCCAGGAGCGCCAGGGGTACAGCTCGCCGTCCCCGCCGTCGCCCGACACGCCGACGCGCGGTCCCGTGGCGATCGGCGGCCGGTGCGGCCCGTCCGTCGCCCGGTGCAGCACGAGCTCGCCGTCCGGGTCCGTCAGCTCCGCGCCGTAGTGGCGCAGGTCGAGGTCGAGCGCGACCGCGAGACGCGCCGGGCCGCGCGCGATCTGGCGGTCGGAGTCGCACCGGCCCGCGGCGGCCCGGCGGGACCGGGCGAGCCCGACGCCGTCGGTCACCTCCCCGGCCCTCAGCAGGACGGCGGACGCGCGGCCCACCGGCCCGCACACGACGTTGACGCAGTGGTGCAGACCCAGGTGGCGGTAGACGTAGAGGCGGCCCGGCTCGCCGAACATGGCGCGGTTGCGCTCCGTGCGCCCGCGGAAGGCGTGGGAGCCCGGGTCGCGCTCGCCGTCGTACGCCTCGACCTCGGTGATCCGCAGCGTGACGTCGCCCGCGGCGCTGCGCCGCGTGAGCAGGGCGCCCAGGAGGTCGCGCGCGACCTCGTGCACGTCGCGCGCGTACCAGCCGCGCGCCGGGGCGTCCCACGGCCCGACGACGCGCGCGCCCCCGGCCTCGCTCGTCCCGGTCGCGGCACCCGCCGCGATGCCCGTCGCCGCGTTCCCCGCAGTGTCCGTCGCCGTGTCCGTCCAGGCCTCCGCCGGCATGCCACCACCTCCCGTCCCGGGCAATCTACGCCTCGCCGCCCACGTCCGGGTCGAGCGCGGTCGGGCCCGGGCCGGGCGCCGTCCGCCCGGTGCGCACGAGCCGACCCCACCCGTCGAGGACGACGTCCGCGCGCTCGCGCGTGGCGTTGCGGCGGTAGTGCTCGCGCTCCGCGACCATCCAGGCGAGCCAGTGGTCACGCTGGTCCTCGCCGTCCCGGTCGAGGCCGCGCCGGAGCCGGACGTCGTCCGGCGCCTCCACCCACACGCGCAGCGCCGCGACCTCGTCGGCCGCGCGCCGCCCCGCCCCGCAGCCCTCGACCACGAGGTACGGCGCGGCCGGGACGTCGTGCCACTCGGCGAAGCGGTCGAGGTGCCAGTCGTACCGGCGGTACCGCCCGGCCCGGCCCGCGGCGAGCGGCGTCAGCACCCACGCGTGGAGCCGTGCCCAGGCGGGCTCGAGCCCGCGCCAGCCCTCGTAGAGGTCGTCCATGTGGAGCACCTGGGCGGGCAGCGCGGCCTCGAGCTGGGCGGCGAGCGTCGTCTTGCCCGAGCCCGCGGGCCCGTCCACCACGACGAGGCACGTGCCCGACGCCGTCCGCTCCCCCGCGGCGACCGCGTCCGGGCCGGGCGGACCGAGGCGCGGGACGGCGTCGCGCACCCGGCGGACGAGCTCGGCGAGGACGTCCGGACCGACGCTCACGCCCGCGCCGCCGGGCACGCGTGCCGCACCGCGAGCCGGGGCACCGTCAGTCCTGGGCCCAGAAGCGGTACTCGGCCGAGCGCTCCTTCGCGGCCTCGAGCTGCTCGGCGACCCGCACCGGGGCGGTGCCGCCCACGGCGTCGCGCGACGCGAGGGAGCCCTCGACGCTCAGCACGTCGCGCACGCCCGGCGTGAGGTGCTCGGAGATCGACGCGAGGTCGTCGTCCGAGAGGTCCCACAGCTCGATGCCGCGCTCCTCGCACGTGCGCACGCACGCGCCGGCGACCTCGTGCGCGACGCGGAACGGCACGCCCTCGCGCACGAGCCACTCGGCGACGTCCGTCGCGAGCGAGAACCCCTGCGGCGCGAGCGACGCCATGCGGTCGGTGTCGAACTCGAGGGTCGCGACCATGCCGGAGAACGCGGGCAGGAGCACCTCGAGCGTGTCGACCTGGTCGAACACCGGCTCCTTGTCCTCCTGGAGGTCGCGGTTGTACGCGAGCGGCAGGCCCTTGAGCGTCGCGAGCAGGCCCGCCAGGTCGCCGATGAGGCGGCCCGCCTTGCCGCGCGCGAGCTCGGCGACGTCCGGGTTCTTCTTCTGGGGCATGATGCTCGACCCCGTGGAGTAGGAGTCGTGCAGGCGCACGAAGCCGAACTCCTTCGTCGCCCAGAGGATGACCTCCTCCGCGAGGCGCGAGAGGTCGACCCCGAGCATCGCGGCGACGAACGCGAACTCCGCGACGACGTCGCGCGACGCGGTGCCGTCGATCGAGTTCTCGACCGGGCCGTCGAACCCGAGCTCGGCGGCGACCGCCGCCGGGTCCAGGCCCAGCGACGAGCCCGCGAGCGCCCCCGACCCGTACGGCGAGCGCGCGGCGCGCACGTCCCAGTCGATGAACCGGTCGACGTCGCGCAGCAGCGGCCACGCGTGGGCGAGCAGGTGGTGCGCGAGGAGGACCGGCTGGGCGTGCTGGAGGTGCGTGCGGCCGGGCATGGCCGCGCCCGGGTGCGCGGCGGCCTGCTCGATGAGCGCGTCGACGACGTCGAGCACGAGTCGCGCGATCGTGCGCGCCTCGTCGCGCAGGTACATGCGCGTGAGCGTCGCGATCTGGTCGTTGCGCGACCGGCCCGCGCGCAGCTTGCCGCCGAGCTCGGGCCCGGCCCGCTCGATGAGCCCGCGCTCCAGCGCGGTGTGCACGTCCTCGTCGTCGTCGGCCGCGACGAACGCGCCCGACGCGACGTCCTCGCGCAGGCGCTCGAGCGCGGCGAGCATGCCGTCGAGCTCGTCGTCGTCGAGCAGGCCGGCCGCGTGCAGGACCTTCGCGTGGGCCTTCGAGCCCGCGACGTCCTGGCCCGCGAGGCGCCAGTCGAAGTGCGTGGACTTGCTCAGCGCGGCCAGCGCGTCGGCGGGGCCGCCCGCGAACCGGCCGCCCCACAGGCTGACGCGCGCCGTCTCGGTCGGCTCGACGGCGGTGCCGTCCTGGTCGTCGTGCGTGCTCACAGCGCTCCCGTCCCGAGGTCCACACCGTTGCCGAACTTCTCGTCGCGCGCGGCGGCGAGCTTCGCGGTGAGACCGTAGATCTCGATGAATCCCTTGGCCTGCGACTGGTCGAACGAGTCGCCCTCGTCGTACGTCGCGAGGTTGAAGTCGTAGAGGCTCGCGTCCGAGCGCCGGCCCGTGACGGTCGCGCGCCCGCCGTGCAGCACGAGGCGCACGTCGCCGGACACGTAGCGCTGGGTGTCGTCGACGAACACGTCGAGCGAGCGCTTGAGCGGGCTGAACCACATGCCGTCGTAGACGAGCTCGGTCCAGCGCTGCTCGACGCCGCGCTTGAAGCGGGCCTGCTCGCGCTCGAGGGTGACGTTCTCGAGCTCCTGGTGCGCGGCGATGAGGGCGATCGCGCCCGGCGCCTCGTAGACCTCGCGCGACTTGATGCCCACGAGGCGGTCCTCGACGATGTCGATCCGCCCGACGCCCTGGGCGCCTGCGCGGCGGTTCATCTCCTGGATCGCCTGCAGCGGGGTCACCGCGACGCCGTCGAGCGCGACCGGCACGCCCTGCTCGAACGTCACGACGACCTCGTCCGCGACCGGCGGGAACGTGGGGTCGTCGGTGTAGTTGTAGACGTCCTTGGTCGGCGCGTTCCAGATGTCCTCGAGGAAGCCGGTCTCGACCGCGCGCCCCCACACGTTCTGGTCGATCGAGAACGGGTTGTGCTTCGTCGTGGCGATGGGCAGCGCGTGCTTCTCCGCGTACTCGATGGCCTTCTCGCGCGTCAGCGCGAGGTCGCGCACGGGCGCGATCGTCTTGAGCTCGGGCGCGAGGGACGTCGTCGCGACCTCGAAGCGCACCTGGTCGTTGCCCTTGCCCGTGCAGCCGTGCGCGACGGTCGTCGCGCCGAACTGGCGCGCCGCGCGCACGAGGTGCTTGACGATGACCGGGCGCGACAGCGCCGAGACGAGCGGGTACCGGTCGAGGTACAGGGCGTTCGCGCGCAGCGCGGGCATGCAGTACTCCGCCGCGAACTCGTCGCGCGCGTCGGCGACGTACGCCTCGACGGCGCCGCAGTCCAGGGCACGCTGCCGGATGACCTCGAGGTCCTCCCCGCCCTGGCCGACGTCGACCGCGACGGCGACGACCTCGGCGCCCGTGGCCTCGGCGATCCAGCCGATGGCCACCGACGTGTCCAGGCCGCCCGAGTAGGCGAGCACGACGCGTTCAGTCATGACGGTCTCTTTCTGTGACGTGCGGGTGGGGTCGGGGTCCAGTCTCGCAGGGCGCCGCGGCCGCGCGGGGCGTGGGCCGACGGCGGTCAGTCCGGCGTGCCGGGGACGGGCCCGCCGTGGGGTCCGGAGAGCTCGAGGAAGCGCCGCGCGAGGTCCGCGCCGCCGTCGGGGTCGCGCGCGATGACGAGGATCGTGTCGTCGCCCGCGATGCAGCCGAGCACGTGCGGGAGCACGGAGTGGTCGATCGCCGACGCGAGGTAGTTCGCAGCACCGGGGGGCGTGCGCAGCACGACGAGGTTCGCGGACGCCTCGGCGGACACGAGCATCTCCGAGCACAGGCGCGCGAGCCGGGCCGCGAGGTACTCGGGCGACTCCGCGGTCTGCACGCTGCGGTCCCCGCCCTCCCCCGGCACCGCGTACACGAGCGCGCCCGAGGCGCCGCGCACCTTCTCCGCGCGCAGCTCGATGAGGTCGCGCGACAGCGTCGCCTGGGTCACCGACAGGCCCTCGCGCTCGAGCTCGCGCGCGAGCTCCGCCTGGGAGTGGATCTCGGTGCGGCGCACGATCTCGGCGATGCGCGCGTGGCGCGCCGTCTTCGTCGTCGCCGTGCGGGCCTCGGTCACGACCGCTCCAGGAGGAACGTGAGCAGCGCCTTCTGCGCGTGCAGCCGGTTCTCCGCCTCGTCCCACACCGCCGAGCGGGGGCCGTCGATCACCTCGGCGGTGATCTCCTTGCCCCGGTAGGCGGGCAGGCAGTGCAGCACGATCGCGTCGGGCTTGGCGTGCGCGAGGAGCTCGTCGTTCACCTGGTACGGCACGAACGGCAGGGCGCGGTCCTCGGCCTCCGCCTCGTCGCCCATGGACACCCACGTGTCGGTCGCGACGACGTCCGCCCCCGCGACGGCCTCGACGGGGTCGGCCGTGACGAGCACCGAGCCGCCGGTCTCGGCCGCGATCCGCTCGGCGTCCGCGACGAAGACCGGGTGCGGCGGGTACCCGTCCGGCGTGCCGACCCGCACGTGCAGGCCCGCGGTCGCGCCGCCGAGCAGGTAGGAGTGCGCCATGTTGTTCGCGCCGTCGCCGACGTACGCGAGCGTCTGGCCCGCGAGCGCGCCCGTCCCGCCGCGGAGCTGGGCGATCGTCAGGAGGTCCGCGAGGATCTGGCACGGGTGGAAGTCGTCGGTGAGCGCGTTGACGACCGGGACCCGGCTGATCGCCGCCATCTCCTCGATCCGGTCCTGGCCGAACGTGCGCCACACGATGGCGGACGCCTGCCGGTCGAGGACGCGCGTGACGTCCGCGACGGACTCGCGCACCCCGACCTGGGCGAGCCGGCCGTCCACGACGACCGGGAAGCCGCCGAGCTCGGCGATGCCCGTCGCGAACGAGAGCTGCGTGCGCAGCGTCGGCTTGTCGAACAGGACGGCCACGCCCTGCGGCCCGGCGAGCGGCTGGCGGAACGTGCGGTCGTCGCGGAACGCGAGGCCGATCTCGAGGACCTGACGCTGCTCGGCGGGCGTGAGGTCGTCGTCGCGCAGGAAGTGCCGGGGGGCCATCAGGAGCTCCTCGTCGTGGGGTCGGTCGTGGGGGTGGTGGGTGCGCCGGCCGGGGCGGCGGGGTCCTCGGGGACCGCGACCGCGGCGAAGAACGCGACGACGTCGCGCGCCTGGTCGGGCGTGAGGACGAGAGGCGGCGCGAGCCGGATCGCGTCGGGCGCGACGGCGTTGACGACGAAGCCCGCGTCGAGCGCCGTGCGCGCGACGTCGGCCGCGACGGGCCGCGTGAGCTGCACGGCGAGCAGGAGCCCGCGGCCCCGAACGCCCGCGACGAGCGGGTTCCCGGCCGCGGCGATGCCGTCACGCAGGAGCGCCCCGACGGCCCGCACGTTCTCGAGGAGCCCGTCGCGCTCGATCACCCCGAGCGTCGCGAGCGCCGCCGCGGCCGCCACGGGGTTGCCGCCGAACGTCGTCCCGTGCTGGCCGCGGCCCAGCAGCGTCGCCGCGCGCTCGCCGTACGCGACCACCGCACCGACGGGGAACCCGCCGCCGAGGCCCTTGGCGAGCGTGACGACGTCGGGCACGACGCCGCCGCCCACCTCCGGCTGCTGGTAGGCGAACCACGAGCCGGTGCGCCCGACGCCGGTCTGCACCTCGTCGAGGACGAGCAGCGCGCCGTGGCGCGCGGTGAGCTCGCGCGCGGCGACGAGGTAGCCCGGCGAGAGCGCGCGCACGCCGGCCTCGCCCTGCACGGGCTCGACGACGAGCGCGGCGACCTCGCCGCGGGCCGCCACCGCCGCGGGCGAGAAGGCTTCCTCGAGCGCGGCGACGTCGTCGAACGCGACGAACTCGACGCCGCCCGGGAGCGGCTCGAACGGCTCGCGGTACGCGGCCTTCGACGTCAGCGCGAGCGCGCCCATCGTCCGACCGTGGAAGCCGCCCTGGAGCGCGAGGACCCGGGTCCGGCCCGTACGACGGGTCATCTTGAACGCCGCCTCGTTCGCCTCGGTGCCCGAGTTCGTGAAGAACACGCGCGACCCCTCGGGCGCCTCCGCGAGCGCGAGCAGGCGCTCGGCGAGCGCGATCTGCGTCGGGGTGCCGAAGAAGTTCGACACGTGCCCGAGCGTGCCGAGCTGGGCCGAGACGGCGGCCGTGAGCGTCGGGTGGGCGTGGCCGAGCGCGTTGACCGCGATGCCCGCGAGCAGGTCGAGGTACCGCTTCCCGTCGGCGTCCCACACGTACGCGCCCTCGCCGCGCACGAGGACGCGCTGCGGCGGGCCGAACGTGTCCATGACCGCGTGGGTGTAGCGGTCGGTCCACTGCGCGACGGAGCCGTCGGCCGGGGCCGTCACGGTGGTCGTCGGTGCGGGCGCGGGCGCGCCCGTCGGGTGGTCGAGCGCGTTCACGCGGCCCCTCCGGCGGTCGTGGTGAGCGCGGGCGCCGGCGCGCCCGCGGCGTCGGGGACGACCATCGTCCCGTTGCCCTGGGTGGTGAAGACCTCGAGCAGCGTCGAGTGCGGCACGCGGCCGTCGATGACCGTCGCCGCGGGGACCCCGCCCTCGACGGCGCGCAGGCACGCCTCCATCTTGGGGACCATGCCCGCCGAGAGCGACGGCAGGAGCGCCGCCAGCTCCGAGCGCGTGATCTGCGCGACGAGCGAGCCCCGGTCCGGCCACGACGTGTACAGGCCCTCGACGTCGGTCAGGACGACGAGCTTCTTCGCGCCGAGCGCGACCGCGAGCGCCGCGGCGGCGGTGTCCGCGTTGACGTTGAGCACCTGGGTCGGGTCCTCGAGGTCGGGGGCGATGGTCGACACGACGGGGATGCGGCCGGCGTCGAGCAGGTCCTGGACCGCGGACGGGTGCACCTCGACGACGTCGCCGACGAGCCCGACGTCGACCGGCTCGCCGTCGACGGTCGCGTGCCGGCGCTGGGCCTGCAGCAGGCCGCCGTCCTCGCCCGAGAGCCCGACGGCGTACGGGCCGTGCGCGTTGATGAGTCCGACGAGCTCGCGCGAGACCTGGCCGGTGAGGACCATGCGGACGACGTCCATCGCCTCCGGCGTGGTGACGCGCAGGCCCCCGCGGAACTCGGACTCGATGCCGAGCCGGTCGAGCATCGCGGAGATCTGCGGGCCCCCGCCGTGCACGACGACCGGGCGCAGCCCGACGCGGCGCAGGAACACCATGTCCTCGGCGAACGCGGCCTTGAGCGTGTCGTCGACCATGGCGTTGCCGCCGTACTTGACGACGACGAGCGCGCCGGCGAACTCCTCGAGCCACGGCAGGGCCTCGACGAGCACCTCGGCCTTCTGCTCGGGACGCAGGTCGGTGCGGGTGTCGAACGCGGCGTCGTCCGGGTGGGGCGTGGGCGTGGTGGGGGCGCTCATGAGGAGTACGCGCTGTTCTCGTGGACGTAGTCGTGCGTGAGGTCGTTGGTCCAGACGGTCGCGCTCGCGGAGCCGGCGTGCAGGTCGATCTCGACGCGCACCTCGCGCTCGGCCGCGAGGTCGACGAGCTCGCGGGGCTCGCCCACTCCCCCGGCCCGGCAGACCTGGACGCCGTTGACCGACACGTCGAGCAGGAGCGCGTCGAACGGCGCGACGTCCTCGGGGACGGTCCCGACGGCGGACACGATGCGGCCCCAGTTCGGGTCGTTGCCGAAGATCGCGGCCTTGAACAGGTTGGACCGCGTCACGGCGCGCGCGACGGCGACCGCGGCGTCCTCGCTCGACGCGTTCACCACGGTGACGGCGACGTCGTGGCTCGCACCCTCGGCGTCGGCGACGAGCTGGCGCGCGAGCGACCCGCACGCCTCGGTGACGGCGTCGGTGAGCGCGTCGAGACCGACCTCGACCCCGGACGCGCCCGAGGCGAGCAGGATCACGGTGTCGTTCGTCGACATGCAGCCGTCGGAGTCGACGCGGTCGAACGTCGTGCGGGTCGCGGCCCGCAGCGCGGCGTCGGCCGTCGCAGCGTCGACGACGGCGTCCGTCGTCAGGACGCACAGCATGGTCGCGAGGCCCGGCGCGAGCATGCCCGCACCCTTCGCCATGCCGCCCACGGACCACGTCGCGGCACCGTCCGTCGCGGTGGCGTCCGTGACCTCGCGGACCACCGCGACCGTCTTCGGCACGGTGTCCGTCGTCATGATCGCGAGCGCGGCGTCGCCGCCGCCATCGACCGCGGCGACCGGGTCCGCGAGCGCCGCCGCGGCCGCGTCGACGCCCGCGAGGAGCGCGTCCATGGGCAGCCGCACGCCGATGAGGCCCGTCGAGCAGACGAGCACGTCGCCCGCCGACGTCGCGAGCACGTCGGCGACGTGCTCCGCCGTGCGGTGCGTGTCGGCGAAGCCCTCCGGCCCGGTGCACGCGTTCGCGCCGCCCGAGTTGAGCACGACGGCCGTCGCGCGCCCGTCGCGCACGGCCTGGCGCGTCCAGGCGACCGGCGCCGCGAACACGCGGTTCGTCGTGAGGACGGCCGCGGCGACGTCGAGCGGCCCGTCGTTGACGACGAGCGCGACGTCGCGCGCGCCCGTGGACTTGAGCCCGGCGGCGACGCCGGCGGCCCGGAAGCCCTGCGGGGTGGTGACGGTCACGGGGCGACCCCCTCGGTCGTGAGGCCCGCCGTCTGCGGCAGGCCGAGCGCGATGTTCATGGACTGCACCGCGGCGCCCGCGGTGCCCTTGACGAGGTTGTCGATCGCCGTGACGGTGACGACGCGGCCCGCCGCGTGGTCGACCGCGACCTGGACGAGCGCGGTGTTCGCGCCGAGGGTCATCGCCGTCGTCGGCCACTGCCCCGCAGGCAGCACGCGGACGAACGGCTCTCCCACGTACGCGTCCTCCCAGGCCTGGCGGACGCGCGCGTCGAGCGCCGCGGGGTCGAGGCGCGCGGCGTCGTCGGACAGGCGCGCCGTCACCGTGGCGAGGATGCCGCGCGACATGGGCACGAGCGTCGGCGTGAACGAGATGCTCACGGCCGGGGCCCCCGCGGCCCGCAGGTTCTGCGCGATCTCCGGGATGTGCCGGTGCGACCCGCCGACGGCGTACGGCTGCGCCGACCCGAGCGCCTCGGACGCGAGCAGGTGCGGCTTGAGCGACTTCCCCGCGCCCGAGTACCCGTTGGCGAGCACCGCGACGAGGTCCGTGCCCTCGACGAGCCCGGCGGCGACGCCCGGCTGGATGCCGAGCGTGACAGCCGTGACGTTGCACCCGGGGACGGCCACGCGCCGCGCACCGGCGAGCCGCTCACGCTGCCTGGTCTCGGTCGCCGCGGCACCCGGCACGTTCGTCAGCAGGAGCTCCGGCAGCCCGTACGGCCACGTGCCCGCGTGCTCGGAGCCGTAGAACGCCGACCAGTCCGCCGCGGACTCGAGCCGGTGGTCCGCGCCGAGGTCGAGCACGAGCACGTCGTCGGGGAGCCGCGCCGCGATCTCGCCCGAGGCACCGTGCGGCAGCGCGAGGACGACGACGTCGTGCCCCACGAGGTGCTCGACCGCCGTCGGCAGGAGCACGCGGTCGGCCAGGGATCGCAGGTGCGGCTGGTGCTCGCCGAGGAGCGTGCCCGCGTTGCTGTGCGCCGTCACGGCGCCGATCTCCACCTCGGGGTGCCCGGCGAGCAGGCGGAGCGTCTCCCCGCCCGCGTACCCGGACGCACCCGCGACCGCGACTCTGATCGTCATATGCATCACTATACATACTTATGCAACGGTCGGACCGGAGGTCCCGCCCCACGGTACGCGGGGTCGAGCTGGTGGGGTCAACGGTCCGCGGGTCACGTCCGCGGATCGGCATCGGCCTCCAGCCCTGCGGCCGGTCCGCCGGACTCGTCCGAGCCGACATGCGGTGACGACAAGCGAGAAGCAGCCCCACGAGCGGGGCTCGGAGGGGCCACTTCTCGCTTCTCAGCGGAACGTCCGGGACCGAGGCGACGGGCCGAGCCTGACCGAACCGCCGGGCCTGACCACGGTCGTGCGGTGCGGGACAGGACGAGCGGTGGGTCGGACCGTGCGCGAAGGACGTCAAGGCGCACTCCTTCGACCTCCGCCCGGAAGACCAGGGCGACGGTGCGCCAGTCCGAGCGCACGGTCCGACCCCACCGCGGACCCGACCCTGCGGGCCGTAGATCCCTGCAGACCCGCGGAGCCGGCCCCGCGGGCCGTAGACCGATGCAGACCCGCGAACCCGGCCTCAGTCCGCCGCCGCGCAGACCGCACGGACGGCCGCTCCCAGGACGGACGCGTCACGACCCACGGTCCAGCGCGGGCCGCCGTCGGGGCCGCGGTGCTCGAGGTAGGTCACCGCGGTCGCGTCGCTCCCGCTGCCGACGGACTGCTGGGTGAGCGAGAGGACCTCCACCGGGCGGCCGAGGCGGCCCAGCGCGTCGACGAGGGCGTCGACCGCGCCGGTGCCCGCCCCGGACGTGGCGACGCGCTCGCCGTCGACCGTGACCTCGAGGTCGAGGTGCTCCGTCCCGTCGTCGGCGCGCCGGCTCGTCCATGCGACGGGCGCGACGGCGCCGGGGCGCGCGTAGGCCGCGTCGAACAGCGTGAGGAGGACGTCGGGCGTCACCTCGGCGCCGGCGGCGTCGGCGTGCTCCTGGACGCGGCGCGCGAGGTCCACCTGGAGGCCCCGGGGCAGGTCCAGGCCGTGGACGGACTGCAGCACGTACGCGACGCCGCCCTTCCCGGACTGGCTGTTCACGCGCACGAGGGCCTCGTACGACCTCCCGAGGTCCGCGGGGTCGACCGGCAGGTACGGCACGCGCCACGGCGCGGCCGCGGGGTCGAGACCGGCCGCCGCGGCGTCGGCCCGGTGCCGCGCCATCCCCTTGCGGATCGCGTCCTGGTGGGTGCCGGAGTAGGCGGTGTGCACCAGGTCGCCCACGTACGGGTGGCGCGGGTGGACGTCGATCCGGTTGCACGCCACGACGACGTCACGGATCGCGTCGAGGTCGGAGAAGTCGACCATCGGGTCGACGCCCTGCGCGTGCAGGTTGAGGCCCAGCGTCACGAGGTCGACGTTCCCGGTGCGCTCGCCGTTGCCGAACAGGCACCCCTCGACGCGCTGCGCGCCCGCGAGGACCGCGAGCTCCGCGCACGCGACGCCGGTGCCCCGGTCGTTGTGCGGGTGGACCGAGAGGATCACGCCCTCGCGCCGCGCGAGGTTCCGGTCCATGTACTCGATCTGGTCGGCGTAGACGTTGGGCGTCGCGACCTCGACCGTGGCGGGGAGGTTGAGGACGACGGGCCGCTCGGGCGTCGCGTCCCAGAGCGTCGTCATGCGGTCGCAGACGTCGAGCACGTAGTCGGGCTCGGTGAGGTTGAACACCTCGGGCGAGAACTCGAACCGGACGCGCGGGTCGTCGCCGGCGTGGCGCAGCACCTCGGTCCCGGCGTCGGTGATCAGCCGGGCGAGCTCCTCGCGGTCGCGGCCGAGCACGACGTCCCGCCAGACGGGCGCCGTCGCGGCGTACACGTGGACGACGACCGGGTTGCGCAGCCCGCGCACGGACTCGACCGTGCGCGCGATCAGGTCGGCGCGCGCGGCGGTGAACACGACGACGGTCACGTGCTCGGGCGCGAGGTCGGTCTCGGCGAGCAGGCGCACGAAGTCGAAGTCGGTCTGCGACGCCGACGGGTAGCCCACCTCGATCTCGGTGTACCCCATCGCGACGAGCAGCTCGAAGAAGCGGCGCTTGCGCGCCGGGTCCATCGGTTCCGCGAGCGCCTGGTTGCCGTCGCGCAGGTCGACGGGGACCCACAGCGGCGCCTGGGTGAGCCGGCGGTTCGGCCAGCGGCGGTCGGGCAGGTCGGGCACGTCGACACGGGCGTGGACGTCGGCGTAGCGGGACGACGGCATGGGCGACGGGCGCTGCCGGTTCCACGACGGCGTCGTCGTGGCGGCGGGGCGGTCCGTGCGGACGGGGGTGGCGGAGACGGTCATGGCGGTCCTTCGGCTGGAGCCCCGAGGTGGCGGGGCGCGGGACGACCGGCGCACGACGGACCCCCACGGCGGGGGGCCGGTCCGGTCAGACCCCGCCGTGGCGCCGAAGGAGGAGCGCCGTCCAGGACATGCGGGGTACGCTAGCGCCGATCAAGTCCTCAGACAACCTGAGAGGTTTGCGTGACCGCGCTGCAGCGACGCCCCCTGGCCGACCAGGCCGCCGAGCTCCTGCTCGAGCGCGTGCGCTCCGGTGCCTGGCCCCTCGACCACCGGCTGCCCGGGGAGCAGGCGCTCGCCGCCGAGCTCGGCGTGGGCCGATCGACCGTCCGCGAGGCGATCCGCCAGCTCGCGGGCCGCGGCGTCCTCGACAGCAGGCAGGGCTCGGGCGTGTACGTCGTCTCGACGGACACCACCGACGACTGGGGCGAGGTCCTGCGCCGCGGCGAGATCGCCGACGTGCTCGAGGTGCGCGCCGCGCTGGAGGCGGAGGCCGCGGGGCTCGCCGCCGCGCGCCGCACGCCCGCGGACCTGCGCACCATGACGACGGCGCTCGCCCGCCGCGGGCAGGTCGCGGCGACGGCGTCGCCCGTCGACTACGTGGACGCGGACCTCGCGTTCCACCGGGCGGTCGTCGACGCCGCGCACAACGCGGTGCTCGCCGAGCTCTTCGCGACCTTCGTCCCGCGCCTGCGCCGCGCGATGGTCGCCATGGTCGACCTCGACCGGACGGGCACGACGCACCGGGACGACCAGGACGCGCACGACGCGATCCTCGACGCCGTCCGCGACCGGGACACCGGCCGCGCCGCGGCGGCGGCGCGCGAGCACCTCGCGTCCGTGCACGCGAAGGTCGCCGACCGAGGGCGACCGTGACCGCCGCGCGACCCTAGGCTGAGGCCATGCACGCGATCGTGGCCCGCGCGGCGGGCGGTCCCGAGGTCCTCGAGTACACCGAGCTGCCCGACCCGTCGCCGGGCCCGGGGCAGCTCCTCGTCCGCTCCGCGGTGGCGGGCGTGAACTTCATCGACACGTACAAGCGCTCCGGCGTGTACGCGATGGAGTACCCGCACGTCGTCGGGAGCGAGGGGGCCGGGGTCGTCGCCGAGGTGGGCGAGGGGGTCGAGGGGTTCACCGTCGGCGACCGCGTCGTGTGGACCGAGGCGCCGGGGTCGTACGCGGAGCTCGTCGTGGTGGACGCCGGGCAGGCGCTGCACGTGCCGGACGCCGTCTCGCTCGAGGACGCGACCGCCGTCGCGCTCCAGGGGCTCACGGCGCACTACCTGTGCACGTCGTCGTACCCCGTGCGTCCGGGCGACCGTGTGCTCGTGCACGCGGGCGCGGGCGGCGTCGGGCTGCTCCTGACCCAGATGCTCGTGGCGCGGGGCGCGCACGTGATCTCCACGGTCTCGACCCCCGAGAAGGCGGAGCTGTCCCGCGGCGCGGGCGCCGAGCACGCGATCCAGTACACGGCGTTCGCCGACCTCACCGCCGAGCTGCCCGAGGTCGTGCGCGGGCTCACGGGCGGCGAGGGCGTCGCGGCGGTGTACGACTCGGTCGGCAAGGACACGTTCGACGCGTCGCTCGCGTCGCTGCGCCGCCGCGGCACGCTCGTCCTCTACGGCGGCTCGTCCGGGCAGGTCCCGCCGTTCGACCCGCAGCGCCTCAACGCGGGTGGCTCGCTGTTCCTCACGCGGCCCAAGCTCGCCGACCACACGGCGACGCGTGCCGAGCTCGTCGAGCGCGCGACCGAGGTGCTCGGCGCCGTCGCGGGCGGCACGCTGCACGTGCGCGTCGGCGCGACGTTCCCGCTCGCCGACGCCGCCGACGCCCACCGCGCGCTCGAGGGACGGGCGACCACCGGCAAGGTGCTGCTCCGTCCCGCCGGGGCGGACGACGCTCCCGCCACCACGACCGGCACGACGACCGGGACCGCGTGAGCTGGGACTGGGTGCCCCCGCGCCCGGGCGAGGAGGACGGCTCCGACGGCGGCCCCTCCCCCGCGCTGCGCCGCACCGTGACCGTGCTCGCCGTGCTGCTCACCGCGGTGTTCGTCGTCTACTACGTGACCGTGGCGGTGCGCCAGCAGGCGGACGCGTGCGTCGCCGACCGACCCGCGGGCGTCGCGGTGCAGGACGTCGAGGCACGGTGGCGCTGGGTCCCGCCGGGCTACGCGTGCGAGTACGCCACCGCCGACCAGGACGTCGCCCGCGCCTGACGCGTCCGGCACCCCCACCACGACCGACGAGGACCGATGACCGACCTGCACGACCGCCCCCTGACCCTGCTCGGTGCCTACGCCCTCGCGGGCGTCCCCGACCCGGGCGGCTGGTACGCCGCCCTCGACGAGGACGGCCTCGACGGCCTCGAGCACCCCGTCGACCCGGACGACACGGACGCGCTCGCGACGACCGCGGCCGCGCTCCCGGCGCACTGGGCGCTGCTGCCGACGACGGTCGCCGCGACGGCCCGCCGCGCCACGGCCGACCGCTCCTACGGCCTCGCGTCCGACGACGAGGAGGGTCGGCGCGAGGCGGTCGACGGCGTCGCGCGCGTCCTCGCGGCCGTGACGCGGCTCGCCGAGGCGGAGGGTCGACGACGCGTCGTCGCGGTCGAGCTCCAGTCCGCGCCCGGTCCCGGCCGCGGCTCCGGCGCGGCGCTCGCGCGCAGCCTCACCGAGCTGGCCGCCGTCGCGCCCGCCGGGCTGCCGCTCGTGGTCGAGCACTGCGACGCGCCCCGCCCGTGGGGCGTCGCGGAGAAGGGCTTCCTCGCGCTCGACGACGAGATCGCCGCCGTCGCGCGCGCGGCCCGGGACACCGGCCACCCCCTGCACGTCGGGCTCAACTGGGGCCGGTCCGCCATCGAGGGGCGCAGCGCCGCGACGCCCGTCGAGCACGCGCGGGCGGCCGCCGGCGCCGGCCTCCTCGCGAGCGCGATGCTCTCGGGCGCCGCCGGCCGGCCCGGCCGGTGGGGCGCGCCGTGGGCGGACGCGCACGTGCCGCCCCACGGCCCGGACCCCGCGCTCCCCGGCCCGGACGAGTCGATGCTCGGCCCGGCCGAGGTGCGCGAGTTCCTCGCCGCGGCCGGGCCGGTCCCGCTCGTCGGCGCCAAGGTGACGACGCGGCCCGCGGACGCCCCGCCCGCGCAGCGCCTCGCCGTCGCGCGCGCGACGCTCGCCGTGCTCCGCGACGCGCTGGCCGACCTCGACACCGACCGCGGAGCCGACCACGGAGCGAGCGGCCCCACGGCCTGAGTGCGTCCCGCGGCCCGGGCTCAGCCCCGCCGCACGGGCGCCGAGCGGTGCAGGTGGTCCACGGGCCCCCGGCCCGTCCCCACCCGCAGCGCGGCGCCGGCACGCAGCGCGCCCGTGAGCCACTCCTTCGCCTCGCGCGCGGCCTCCTCCCAGCTCGCGCGCTGCGGCCGCAGCGCCGCGAGCGCCGCCGAGAGCGAGCACCCCGTGCCGTGGGTGTGGGGCGTGTCGACGCGCTCGGCGTCGAACGTCGTGACGGTGACCGCCCCCGGCGCGCGGCCCGTCGTCGGCCCGGGCGCGGGGACGACGAGCGCGTCGGGCGACGTGCGTCCGGTGAGATGACCGCCCTTGAGCAGCACGACGGCGTCGCTCGCGGTCGCGTACGACGTCGCCTGGTGCAGGGCGTCGTCCCACGTCGTCGCGGGCTCCTGCCCGCCGAGGACGGCGAGCTCGGGCAGGTTCGGCGTGACGACGTCGGCGCGCGCCGCGAGGTCGCGCACGGCCTGCTCGGCACCCGCGTCGAGCAGGCGGTGGCCGGACGTCGCGACCATCACCGGGTCCAGGACGACCCAGGGCCGCGGAGCACCCGTGGCGGCGCGCGCCGCGGCGAGGTCGTCGAGCCACTCCCCGACGGCGCGGGCGTTCGCCTCGTCCGCGACCATGCCGATCTTCACGGCATCGACGTCGACGTCGTCGGACACGGCGTCGAGCTGCGCGCGCAGGAACGCCGGCCCGGGGACGTGCACCGACCGCACGCCGTGGGTGTTCTGCGCGACGAGCGCCGTGGTGACGGCCATGCCGTAGGCGCCGTGCGCGCAGAACGCCTTGAGGTCGGCCTGGATCCCGGCGCCGCCGGTCGGGTCGGTCCCCGCGACGGAGAGCACGCGGGGGCGGGACGGTGCCGGGTCGGGCCCACGGCCCGGGTCGGGTCGGTGATCACGGTCCGCGGGGGCGGGGACCGGGTCGGAGGTGTGCCGAGGCAGGGCGAGCGTCATCGCGCGGACATCCCTTCGCTGGTACGAGCCAGATCAGGTTCGACGGGTCTCATCTCAGCCCCGGTGCGGGGCACCCCGTGTCGCGGGCCATGCTACGCGGCGACCCGTGCGCTTTTCACCCGCCCCGACGCGTGAGACGACGCGCGTGCGCGCGTCTTTCCGGGTATGACGCAGCACGTCGCCCCCGCGACCCGCCCCTTCCTGCCGGACGCGCCCGTCCCGGTCCAGGTGCCCGCCCTCTGCACGACGTTCGACCGCGACGGCCGGCGGGTCGTGCTCACGGGCGTCGTCACGCACGACGCAGGCGGGCTCGTGGCGTTCGAGTACGAGCACCCCGAGCGGGGCCTGTGGCACGTGTGGGTCGACCGGGACACGTGCGTCCCGCTGTGACCCGGTGCCCGGACGCACGGACGCCGCCCGACCGGGGGGGTCGGGCGGCGTCGGCCGTGCGGGGTGCGTGCGCTCAGCGGGCGGGGAGCTCTCCCGGCATCGGGTCGTCGGAGCCCCAGCGCGTGACGCGCAGCCGACGGCCGTCAGGACCGGGCAACGCGACGCCCGCGCGGGCGGCCTCCTGGGCGGCCGCGCGGAGCGACCCGGGCGAGTCGTGCGTCACGCGCACGAACGACCCCGAGAACGCGTCGAGCTCGCCGCGGGCGATCGCGACGACCATCTCGACCGTGCGCTCGACGGGCGTCCACTCCGTGCGGCCCTCGTGCATGACCATGGACGCCGTCATGTCGGTCTGCACGACGCCCGGCGACACCTCGAAGGTCCGCAGGCCGAGCGCGTGGCCCGAGCGGTGGAGGTTCGCCCCGAGGCGCAGGAGCGCCGTCTTGCTCGCGTTGTACGCGCTCGCTCCGTCCATGTCGTGGGAGCCCGCGCCGCTGTTGAGGTCGACGACGCGGCCGCCGCCGCGCGCGAGCATCCCGGGGACGACGGCGCGCGCGAGCAGGAACGGCCCGCGCACGTTGGTCTCCAGGACCGCCCACCACTCGTCGGGGTTCGCCTCCCAGAGCGGCACCTCGGCGTCGACCCGGCCCGCGTTGTTGACGAGCAGGTCCACGCTCCCGAGCGTGGCCTCGGCCTCGCGGACGGCCGCGGCCACCGCCGCCGCGTCGGTCACGTCCGCCGTGACGACGACGGCCCGGCCCGCGCCGTCGAGCGCGGCGATCTCGTCGGCCACCCCGGCGAGCCGGCCCGCGTCGCGTGCGAGGAGCGCGACGTCGAGACCGGACGCGGCGAGCCCGACGGCGACCGCGCGGCCGATGCCGCGCGACGCCCCGGTGACGAGCGCGGTGCGCGCGGGCGCCACGTCCGGCGTCGTGCCCTCCCCCGGTGCGCCGCTCATGCGCGCAGCTCCGCCCCGACGCGCTCCCGCGCGGCGGCCACGGCGCCCTCCCGGACCCGCGCGACGTCGTCGGCGGTGAGGGTGCGGTCCGCGGCGCGCAGCCGCAGCGAGAACGCGAGCGACTTGCGCTCGGCGCCCACCTGCTCGCCCGTGAAGACGTCGAACAGCGCGACCTCCTCGGCGAGCTCGCCGGCGCCCTCGACGACCGCGGCCCGCAGCGCCTCGGCCGGCACGTCGGCGGCGACGACGAACGCGAGGTCCTCCTTCGCCGCCGGGAACCCGGAGACCGGGGTCGCCTGGACGGGCTCGTCGGACGCGCCCGCGACGAGCGCCGACAGGTCGAGCTCGAACGCCACGGAGCGGGCGGGCAGGCCGACGTTCTCGAGCACCTTGGGGTGCAGCTCGCCCGCGTGCCCGACGACCGTCCCGTCGGCGAGCTCGAGGCGCGCGCAGCGGCCCGGGTGGAACGGGGCCCGCGCGGTGTCCGCGACGACGCGCACGGCGTCGTCCCCCCGCAGGCCGGCTCGGTCCGCGACCAGGCGCGCCGCGTCGAGCGCGTCCGTCCAGTCCGCGGGACGTCCGGGGCCCCACCAGCCCGCCCGCTCGCGACGACCGACCAGGACGCCCGCGACGTGGCGCGGCTGCGCCGGGAGCGCGGCCTCGATCGCGGCGAGGTCGTCGTCGGAGGGACGCACCCCGCCGGGCAGCGACGGCGCGGCCGGGGCGCCAGGGCGCGGGTGCGTCACGAGGCCGACCTCGAACACGGCGACGTCCCCGAGCCCGCGGCCCACGTTGCGGCGCGTCGTCTCCAGGAGCGTGCTCAGCACGTCCGTGCGCATCAGGGGGCGGTCGTCGGCCAGCGGGTTGAGCAGGCGCAGCGCCCGGCGGCGCTCGTCGTCCGCGGGGATCCGCAGCGCGTCGAGCTCGCCCTCGCCGACGAACGGGTAGCTCAGCGTCTCGACGAACCCGTGCTCGGCGAGCGCGCGGGCGGCCGACCGGCGCACGCGCTGCTCGCGCGTGAGCCCGCGGCCGCCGGGCGCCGAGGGGAGCACCGACGGGATCTCGTCGTACCCGACGAGGCGCGCGACCTCCTCGACCAGCTCGGCCGGCTCGGTGAGGTCGGGGCGCCACGACGGCGGGGTCACGACGACGACGCCCGTCGCGGCGGCGTCGTCCGCATCGACGGTGCACCCGATCGCCCCGAGCGTCCCGACGACCTGCTCGAGCGTGTACGGCACGCCGACGAGGCGCTCGGCCTCGCCGACGGGCAGGTGGATCGGGGCGGGCGCGGTCACGCGGTCGAGGTCGCTGACGGCCGGGTCGGCGGTCCCGCCGCCCAGCTCGACGAGCAGGTCGACGACGCGCTGCGCCGCGACCGCGGGCAGCAGCGGGTCCACGCCGCGCTCGAACCGCTTCGCGGCCTCGCTCGACAGCTTGTGGCGACGCGACGTGCGCGCGACCGTCACGGGGTCGAAGTGGGCGGCCTCGATGAGCACCGCCGTCGTCTCCGGCCCGACCTCCGACGAGGCACCGCCCATGACGCCGGCGAGACCCAGGACGCGCGCGCCGCGCGCACCGTCGGGGCTGTCGGTGATGAGCAGGTCCTCCGGGTCGAGCGCGCGGTCCACGTCGTCGAGCGTCGTGAGCCGCTCGCCCGGGGCGGCGCGCCGCACCACGACGGGAGCCGCGACCTTCTCGAGGTCGTACGCGTGCAGGGGCTGCCCGAGGTCGAGCATGACGTAGTTCGTCACGTCGACCGCGAGCGAGATGGGCCGCATGCCCGACGCCGTGAGGCGGCGCTGCATCCACGCGGGCGTCTGCGCCGCGGGGTCGAGCCCGCGCACGACGCGCGTGACGAAGCGGTCGCACCCGACGACGCCGTGGACCGGCGCCGCGTCGTCGACCTCGACGGGGAAACCGTCGGGCGTCGCCGCGGGCGGGGGCGTGGGCAGGGAGCCGGGCAGGCCCGGGTCCGTGAAGCGCGCGCCCGTCGAGTGCGAGAACTCGCGCGCGACGCCGCGGTAGGAGAACGCGTACCCGCGGTCGGGCGTCACGTTGATCTCGAGCACCTCGTCGCCGAGCCCGAGCAGCGCGACCGCGTCCTGCCCCGGGGTGAGGTCCTCGGCCGCGTACCCGAGCCGCGGCAGCACGATGATGCCGTCGTGGTCCTCGCCGAGGCCGAGCTCGCGCTGCGAGCAGATCATGCCGTCGGACACGTGCCCGTACGTCTTGCGGCTCGCGATGGGGAACGGACCGGGCAGGACGGAGCCCGGCAGCGCGACCACGACGAGGTCGCCCGGCGCGAAGTTGTGCGCGCCGCACACGATGCCGCGCGCACCGCCCGCCGGCATGTCTGCCGGCTCGACGCCCTTGATCTCGGCGACGTTGTGCTCCGGCCCGACGTCGACCAGGCACCAGTTGATCGTCTTGCCGTTCTTCTGCGGCTCGGGCGTCATCTCGAGGACGCGCCCGACGACGAGGGGACCCGTCACGGCCGCGCCGTGGATCGCCTCCTCCTCCAGGCCGACGCGGACGAGGTCGGCGGCGAGCCGCTCGGCGGTGAGCCCCGCGGGCAGCTCGACGTGGTCGCCCAGCCAGTCGATGGCGACGTACGGCATCAGATCTCCGTTCCGAACTGGGCGGAGAAGCGCACGTCGCCCTCCACCATGTCGTGCATGTCCGCGATCCCGTGGCGCAGCATGAGCGTGCGCTCGATGCCCATGCCGAACGCGAAGCCCGAGTACTCGTCGGGGTCGACCCCGACGGACCGCAGCACGTTCGGGTTGACCATGCCGCAGCCGCCCCACTCGATCCAGCCCGGCCCGCCCTTCTTCTGGGGGAACCACAGGTCCATCTCGGCGCTCGGCTCGGTGAACGGGAAGTACGCGGGCCGCAGGCGCGTGCGCGCGTCCGGGCCGAACATCGCGCGCGCGAACGCGTCGAGCGTGCCGAGCAGGTGCGCCATGGTCAGGCCCTTGTCGATCGCCAGGCCTTCGACCTGGTGGAAGACGGGCGTGTGCGTCGCGTCGAGCGCGTCCGTGCGGAACGTCTTGCCCGGGCACGCCACGTACAGCGGCACGCCGCGCTCGAGCAGCGAGCGGGCCTGGACCGGCGACGTGTGGGTGCGCAGCACGAGGTTCGACGGCTCCGCGCCGTCCTCGCCGTCGGGGCCGGCGACGTAGAACGTGTCCTGCATCTGGCGCGCGGGGTGGTCCACGCCGAAGTTCAGGGCGTCGAAGTTGAACCACTCCGCCTCGACCTCGGGGCCCTCCGCGATCTCCCAGCCCATACCGACGAAGAAGTCCGCGACGCGCTCCTGCAGCGTCTCGAGCGGGTGCCGCGCGCCCGCGGGGACGCGGTCCACGGGCAGCGTGACGTCCACGGCCTCCTCGACGAGGACGCGCTCGTCGCGCTCGGCCTCGAGCTCGGCCTGGCGCGCGGCGAGGGCCTGGTTGAGCCGGCCGCGCAGCGGGCCGAGGAGCTTGCCCGCGGTCTTCTTGTCCGCGGGGGCGAGCGAACCGATCTGGCGGTTCGCGAGCGCGAGCGGGCTGCGGTCGCCCGCGTGCTCGGTGCGCACGCGCTTGAGCGCGTCGAGGTCGCCGGCCGCGGCGACGGCGGCGAGCGCGGCGTCGAGCGCGCGCTGCAGCGCGTCGGCGTCGAGCGGGGAGGGTCCGGTGGTGGTGTCCGGTCCGCCGTCGCCCGCGTGGGGGGTGACGACGTCGGCGTCAGGGCTGGACATGCGTGCCTTCCTGGCGAGGGCGGGACTGCGGGGAGCGGACGACGGCCGGCGTCGACCCGCGGCACGCGCCGCTCGGGGCGGGGCGTGCGGGGCGCGCACGTGCGCGCGTCGCCGTCATTCTAGGGCGCCCGTCCGGGCCAGGACCCGTCCCGCCACGAGGCGGGCGGGGAGCACGCGTCAGTCGCGCGGGCCCGTGACGGGCCCGGGAAATCGACGACCACCGCTCAGGCTCATGCGGCCCATCCTCGCACAGGCGTCTCCGGGCGCGGCCGGAGGGTGGTCCCGCTCAGCGCGCGGCGGGCCCGAGCGGCAGGGTCCGCAGCGTCCGGTGCACCGGGTGCCCCGAGGCGTCGCCGAGGTCGGACTCGACGAGGTGCAGCGCGTCGGTCGTCCACCCCGGGCCGGCGTACACGGCGAGGGCCGCGGCGGGCGCGGCGAGCGGGTCGCCCGCGGTGCGGTCGGGACGGGTCGCGCCGCGACCGCGCGCCCGGCGGTTCGCCTGGCGCGCCCCGGCCGCGGCCCGCGCGACCGTGAGGTGCGCGCGCTGCCGGGGACGGCGGTCCACCCGCACGCCCGCGTCGCCCGCCGCCTCGGCGACCGCGGCGCTCAGCGCCCGCAGGGCGTCGGCACCGTCCCCGCCGACGCCCACCCACAGGACGCGGCGGTCGAACACGCCCGCGCCCCGGAGCCGGAGGTCGAGCGGCGCGGCGTCGTGCGCGACCGGCTCGAGCGCCGCCGCGAGGTCGGGGACGGCCCCCTCGGGCACGTCGCCGAAGAACGACACCGTGAGGTGCCACAGCTCGGGGGACGTCCAGCGGACGAGCGGTGCGCCGTCGGGCCGGCGCGCCTCCTGGGCGTGCGCGTCCGCGAGGGCGAGCGCGAGGTGGTCGAGCGCCGTGGCGCTCGGGTAGAGCGCGGCGAACAGCCTCACGCGCCGCCCTCCGGGTCGGCGCCCGGGCCTCGGGCGGGCCGGTGCGCGCGGCTGGAGGCGTAGAGGCAGACCGTCGCCGCCGTCGCGAGGTTCAGGGACTCGGCCCGGCCGCGGATCGGCACGCGCACGACGGCGTCGGCCAGCGCGCGGTCCTCCGGGGGCAGCCCCCACGCCTCGTTCCCGAAGACCCATGCGGTCGGCGCGGCGAGGTCGACCGGGCGCTCCGTACCGGCGCCCGCGGCGCCGGCCACGTCGAGCAGGTCGTCGAGGTCGAGGTCCCCCGCGCCGTCGGCGGCGAGGACCGCGAGCCCCGCGCCGCGCAGCGCGGCGACGGCCTCGGCCAGGCTCACGCCCGTGACGACCGGGAGGTGGAAGAGCGACCCGGCCGTCGAGCGCACGACCTTCGGGTTGTGCACGTCGACGCTCTCGCCGGCGAGCACGACGGCGTCGGCCCCGGCGGCGTCCGCCGCGCGGACCACGGTCCCCGCGTTGCCCGGGTCCCGGACCGTCGCGAGCACCGCGACGAGCGCCGGGCGGTCGCGCCGCGCGAGCGTCGCGACGACGTCCTCCAGCCGCGGCGCGTCCGCACGCACGACGGCGAGCACGCCCTGCGCGTCGGCGCTCATCGCCGCCAGCACCTCGGGCGTCGCGCCGTGCACGTGCAGCCCGGCCGCGCGCGCGTCGGCGACGATCTCCGGGTGCCGCTCCGCCGCAGCGGGCGTGACGTAGACGTCACGGACCTGGTCGGGGGCGTGCCGGACCGCCTCGCGGACGCCCTGCGGGCCCTCCACGAGGAGCTGTCCGTGCCGTGAACGCGCCGGACGCCCGGCCAGCGCACGGACCGCCTTGACCCGGTCGCTGCGAGGATTCGTCAGCGTGGGGTCGAGCGGGCCGGGCGCCGGACGGGCGTCCGTGGCCGACGGGCGGCCGGGCGAGGCGCTGGTCAGGCTGCGGCCTTGGGCGCGTTGACGTCCTCGGGGAGCGCGTCCTTCGCGACCTGGACGAGCGCGTTGAACGCCGCCACGTCGTTGACCGCGAGCTCCGCGAGCAGGCGACGGTCGACCTCGACACCCGCGGCCTTGAGGCCCTGGATGAGGCGGTTGTACGTCAGGCCCTGGGCGCGCGACGCAGCGTTGATGCGCTGGATCCACAGCTTGCGGAAGTCGCCCTTGCGCGCCTTGCGGTCACGGTAGGAGTAGACGAGGGAGTGGGTGACCTGCTCCTTCGCCTTGCGGTAGAGGCGCGAGCGCTGGCCGCGGTAGCCGCTGGCGCGCTCGAGGGTCGTACGGCGCTTCTTCTGGGCGTTGACCGCCCGCTTCACGCGTGCCACGTGATGCTCCTTGCAGTTCGGGGCTCAGGGGTGAGCCGGTCGGTGGCGGGTCCCGCCACCTGCCGGGTCACTTGCCGAGCAGCTTCTTGATGGACTTGACGTCGGCGGGCGAGACCACCTGGTCGGCAGCGAGGCGGCGCTTGCGCTTGGTCGCCTTGTGCTCGAGGTAGTGACGGGCGTTGGTCTGCTCGCGCATGACCTTCCCGGAACCCGTGATGCGGAAGCGCTTCTTGGCACCCGAGTGCGTCTTGTTCTTCGGCATGACTGCCGTCTCTCCTTGTGTCCGGTCAGCCACCTCGCGGTGGCCGACGTGTTCGGGTCCGGGCCGGTGGGCCCGGACCCCGAGCAGGGTCCGTCCGTGGTGCCGGTGTCAGCCGGCCTTGCCGCGCGGCGTCGGCTTGGGTGCCGGCTTGGGCGCGGGGCGCGGGGCGCCCGGCTTCGGCGCGGCGGGCCGGGGTGCTGCGGGCTTCGCGCCGTCCGACGACGCGGGCGAGGCCGCGGGCGTCGGGCGCGGCGCCGCCGGCTTCGAGTCCGCGGCCGGTCGAGCCGCCGGACGCGGGGCAGGCGCCGAGCGCGGAGCCGGAGCCGACCGCGGGGCCGGAGCCGACCGCGGGGCCGGAGCGGAGCGCGGGGCCGGAGCCGACCGCGGGGCCGGAGCGGAGCGCGGGGCCGGAGCGGCCTGCGCCGGAGCCTCGGCCGGGGCGGGCTCCTCGGCCGGGGCGGCAGCCTCGACCGCGTCCGTGGTCTCCGTCGCCTCGACCGCGTCGGTGGCCTCGACGGTCTGCGTCTCGACCGCCTCGGTCTCGTCCGCGTCGTCGCCCGAGCGCGCCGCGGCGCGCTGGGCGGACTTGGTGAGACGCGGCTCGGCCTCCTGCGCGCGCTTGCGCTGCTCGCTCTTGGCGTCGGCCTTCTTCTTCACCGGACCGAGCACCATGGTCATGTTGCGCCCGTCCTGCTTCGGCATGGACTCCACGAAGCCGAGCTCCGCGACGTCGTCCGCGAGGCGCTGGAGCAGGCGGACACCCATCTCGGGGCGCGACTGCTCACGGCCGCGGAACATGATCATGACCTTGACCTTGTCGCCCGCCGCGAGGAAGCGCTCGACGTGGCCCTTCTTGGTGCCGTAGTCGTGCGGGTCGATCTTCAGGCGGAAACGGATCTCCTTGAGGACCGTGTTCGCCTGGTTGCGCCGCGCCTCACGCGCCTTCATGTCGGACTCGTACTTGAACTTGCCGAAGTCCATGAGCTTGGCGACGGGGGGCCGGGCGTCCGGGGCGACCTCGACGAGGTCGAGGTCCGCGTCCTGGGCAAGGCTCAGGGCAACCTCGGTGCGGACGACGCCGACCTGCTCCCCGCCGGGACCGATGAGTCGGACCTCGGGGACGCGGATCCGATCGTTGATGCGAGGCTCGCTGATGTGATGCTCCTAGGAAGTCGTCGGTAGACCGCCCGGACACGAAGAAGGCCTCCGTCCCTGGCGCAGGGCGGAGGCCATCAGGTCGGGACGTCACGCGAACGCGACGACCACGGCGGAACGGTCCCCGAGGGGCTCGCTCCGGACCAGGACCCGGCCTCTGTCGCGACGCGAGTCGGCGGTCGAAGCCCGGGTGGGATGTCATCCACTTGCGCACCCGCACGTCTTCCGCACCACCCGGAACCGGGAGGTGCGGACACGAACGGGTCGGTCAGCTGTCAAGGATAGCAGAGCGGGCGTGCAGGGCGAGCCGACCGCACGCGCAGACATCTGATCCGATCCATCAATGGAACTCTTCCAGAATAGGGGGGTACAGTGGGAGCCATGACCACAGGAGCGACGTCGACCGCAGGCACCGGCCTCGAGGACGGGCCCCGCCGCGCACGCCACGAGAGCGAGCTGCGCGACCACGGCCTGCGCGTCACCGCCGCACGCCTCGCCGTGCTCGACGCCGTCGAGGTGCAGCAGCACGCGGACGCCGACGACGTGCTGCGCGCCGCGCGCACCGCGCTGGGCTCCGTCTCGGTCCAGGCGGTCTACGACGTCCTGCACACGCTCACCGACAAGGGGCTCGTGCGCCGCATCGAGCCGGCCGGGCACCCGGCCCGCTACGAGCGCCGGCTCGGCGACAACCACCACCACGTGGTGTGCCGGGGCTGCGGCGCCGTCGCCGACGTGGACTGCACCGTGGGCCACGCCCCGTGCCTCACCCCCAGCAGCACCGCCGGGTTCCGGATCGACACCGCCGAGGTGACGTTCTGGGGACTCTGCCCCGACTGCGCCGACTGACCCCGCACCACCCGCCCCGGGGCCTCGTGCACCCGGAGCGCGTCCGTTTCCTCACGGATGCACTGTTTGAGAACGCCACACGAGCCGTACCCGCGGCTCACGGAAGGAGACCCATGACCGCCCCCTTCACCACGACGAACGCCGGCGCGCCCGTCGCCTCGGACGCCCACTCGCAGTCCGTCGGCGCCGACGGCCCGATCGTCCTGCACGACCACTACCTCGTCGAGAAGCTCGCCCAGTTCAACCGCGAGCGCGTCCCGGAGCGCGTCGTGCACGCCAAGGGCGGCGGTGCGTTCGGCACGTTCACCGTGACCCAGGACGTCAGCGCGTACACCCGCGCGGCGCTGTTCCAGCCCGGCACGACGACCGAGATGCTCGCGCGCTTCTCCTCCGTCGCCGGCGAGCAGGGCTCGCCCGACACCTGGCGCGACCCCCGCGGCTTCGCGCTGAAGTTCTACACGACCGAGGGCAACTACGACCTCGTCGGCAACAACACGCCCGTGTTCTTCCTGCGCGACGGCATCAAGTTCCCCGACTTCATCCGGTCGCAGAAGCGCCTGCCGGGCTCGAACCTGCGCGACAACGACATGCAGTGGGACTTCTGGTCGCTCTCCCCCGAGTCGGCGCACCAGGTGACCTGGCTCATGGGCGACCGCGGCCTCCCGTCGAGCTGGCGCCACATGGACGGGTTCGGCTCGCACACCTACCAGTGGATCAACGCGGCGGGCGAGCGGTTCTGGGTCAAGTACCACTTCAAGACCCAGCAGGGCATCAAGAACCTCACCGCGGACGAGGCCTCGCAGCTCGCCGGGTCGGACTCGGACCACCACATCCGCGACCTGTACGAGCACATCGAGGGGGGCGACTTCCCGCGCTGGACGCTCTCGGTCCAGGTCATGCCGTACGAGGACGCCAAGACCTACCGGTTCAACCCGTTCGACCTCACGAAGGTGTGGCCGCACGCCGACTACCCGCTGATCGAGGTGGGCGTCATGGAGCTGAACCGCAACCCGGAGAACTACTTCGCGCAGATCGAGCAGGCGACGTTCGCGCCGAGCAACTTCGTCCCGGGCATCGCGACGAGCCCGGACAAGATGCTCCTCGCGCGCATCTTCTCCTACGCCGACGCCCACCGGTACCGCGTGGGCACGAACCACGCCCAGCTCCCGGTGAACGCGCCGCACGCCGCGGCCGAGGCCGGTCACTCGTACGCGAAGGACGGGTCGATGCGCTACTCGTTCTCGTCGGCGACCACGCCGGTGTACGCGCCGAACAGCCGGGGCGGCGCGCACGCCGACCCGACCCGCGCGGCGGAGTCCGCCGGCTGGGAGGCCGACGGCGAGCTGACGCGCAGCGCCGCGACGCTGCACCCGGAGGACGACGACTTCGGCCAGGCGGGCACGCTCTACCGCGAGGTCTTCGACGACGCGGCCCGCGCGCGCTTCCTCGAGACGATCACGGGCCACGTCGGCGCCGTGCGCAGCGAGGACATCCGCGAGCGCGCCGTGCAGTACTGGACGTACGTCGACGCGAACCTGGGTCGCGAGCTGCGTGCGGCCCTCGCCGCCGCGGACGCCCCGCTCGAGGGCGGCCAGCCCGGAACGGCCGCGGAGCCGGTCCGCGTCTGAGCCGTCGTGGCCGCCCTGCGGGGCGGTCGCACCCCGTCGGCCGTCGCCCCTCGCCGGGGGCGGCGGCCGACGTCGTCCCCGGCCCGGGGCGTCGGCCGTCCTTCCCGCGCACCGGGCCACCGCTCCCCCCGCCGGATGGAAAGATGGTCGCCATGAGTACCGAGAACGCCGCCGTGCCCGACCCCACCACCGACGCGGTGCGCGACATCGCCGACGTGGCCGCCGTGGAGGTCATCACGTCCGCGGCCGTCCACCTCATGAGCGCCGCCGCCGTCAAGTGCGGTCTCGCCGAGGACGCGCAGGAGCAGGGCCACCTCGACCTGGACGAGGCGCGCAAGCTCATCAACGCGCTCGCCGCGCTCGTCACGGCGAGCGCCCCCGACATCGGCAACCAGCACGCCCGCTCGCTCCGCGACGGGCTGCGCTCGCTCCAGCTGGCCTTCCGCGAGGCGTCGGTCTACCCGGACGCCCCGGGCGAGGGGCCGGGCGAGAAGTACACGGGCGCCGTGAGTTGAGCACGCCCCCGGTCCCGCCCCCGCACGGCGGTCCCGCGGGCCCGCCGCGCCCGCCCGAGAGCGTGCCGCGGGGCAC
>NZ_JBMVFX010000037.1:0-19258 GCF_049538415.1 Cellulosimicrobium sp. AB352
TCGGCGTCGACCGGCCCCGCCGGGGCGGTGCGGAGCGGGTGCCCGGAGGTCCGGGGCGCCCGCTCGGCGCGCGCGGTGCGCTCAGTACTCGCGCGTCGGGAGCGCCTCGATCGCCTGCTCCTGCGTGAAGGACTCGTCCTTGACGACGATGCGCTTCTCGACCTCCTCGCCCGCGACGACCTTCTTGATGATCTCGGCCAGGTCCGGGCCGAGGAGCGGGTTGCACTCGACGATGAAGTTGATCTTGCCGTCGGCGAGGGCCTGCATGCCGTCCTTGACCGCGTCGACGGTGACGATCTTGATGTCCTCGCCCGGGACGAGACCGGCAGCCTCGATGGCCTCGATGGCGCCGAGGCCCATGTCGTCGTTGTGCGCGTACACGAGGTCGATGTCGTCGTGCGCCTGGAGGAAGCCCTCCATGACCGTCTTGCCCTCGGCACGCGTGAAGTTGCCGGTCTGCGAGTCGATGATCGTCACGTTGGGGTTGTCCGCCGTGGCGTTCTCGAAACCGGTCTTGCGGTCGATCGCGGGCGCCGCGCCCGTGGTGCCCTGGAGCTCGACGACGTTGATGGGCTCGGTCGCGAGGTTCTCGGAGACCCAGTCGCCGGCCATCTCGCCCTCGAGGACGAAGTCGGAGCCGATGAACGACTCGTAGAGGGTGTCGTCCTCGGAGTCGACCGCGCGGTCGGTGAGGATCACGGGGATGCCGGCCTGCTTGGCCTCCTCGAGCACCGCGTCCCAGCCGGACTCGACGACCGGGGAGAACGCGATGACGTCGACGCCCTGCGCGATGTAGGAGCGGATCGCCTGGATCTGGTTCTCCTGCTTCTGCTGCGCGTCGGAGAACTTGAGGTCGAAGCCGTTCTCGGCCGTGAGCGTGTCCTGGATGGACTTGGTGTTCGCCGCGCGCCAGCCGGACTCGGCGCCGACCTGCGAGAAGCCGACGGAGATCGTGTCGCCGCCACCGCCGCCGTCGCCGCCCGCGTCGTTGCTGCTGCCGTCCGTGCTGCCGCCCCCGCTGCTGCACGCCGCGAGCGCGAGGACCGCCACGCCGGCGAGGACACCCGTCAGACGCGTGCGCGCCTTGGTCGTGCTGAACATGCTCTCCTCCTTGAGATGCGACCTCGGCGCCGTGCCGAGGACCGTCGGGTCGTGCCAGCCCCTCATCGGACTGTTGACTCTTGTTGATACATGTTTGCTTGTGTCAATGTCTAGCGGTGTCAGGGCCGCTCCCGCAAGCCCCCACTCGGCATTCCGCATCACCGTTCGGTAACCATTCCGGTCACCGCTCGGCACTGCGACGTGCTCGAGCTGCGGAGCCAGGCGAGGGGCAGGACCCCGGGCCCGCGGATGTGATCGCTCACAGCCTCCCGAGAGACGATGTTAGCGCTCACACGGCTCCAGGGGAAGCCGCCGCCCCGTCACGGTTCGGTCACGGCCGGTGGCCGTGACGGGACCGTGCACGGACGGCTCCCCCAGGCGTCAGAGGCCCTGCGCGAGGCGGTAGTAGACCTGGTTCCACCGCACCTGGTCGCGGAAGCCCCGCCGCGTCGTGCTCTCGTCGATGACCAGGAGCTCCGTGCGCGCGATGTCCGCGAAGACCTCGAACGCGTCGATCCCCGCAGCCGTGGAGAGCACCGTGTGGTGCGCGCCGCCCGCCGTCAGCCAGGCCTCGGCGGACGTCGCGAAGTCCGGCCGCGGCTCCCACACCGCACGTGCCACCGGCAGGTGCGGCAGCGGCGCGCTCGGCGGGACGACGTCCACGACGTTCGCCGTGAGCCGGAAGCGGTCGCGCATGTCCGCGAGGGACACGACGACGCCGACGCCCGGGTCGGCGTCGAACACCATGCGGACCGGGTCCTCCTTGCCGCCGATGCCGAGCGGGTGGATCTCGACGCGGGGCGTCGAGGTCGTGAGCGACGGGCAGATCTCCAGCATGTGCGCGCCGAGGATCTTCTCGCTGCCCGGAGTCAGGTCGTAGGTGTAGTCCTCCATGAGCGACGCGCCGCCGGGCAGCCCCTCGCCCATGACCTTCGCGGCGCGCACGAGCACGGCCGTCTTCCAGTCGCCCTCGGCCCCGAACCCGTAGCCCTTGGCCATGAGGCGCTGGACGGCGATGCCGGGGAGCTGGCGCAGGTCGCCCAGGTCCTCGAAGTTCGTCGTGAACGCCTTGGCGCCCACGGACTCGAGGAACGTCTCGAGCGCGATCTCCTGCCGGGCCGCGTACCGCAGCGACGCGTGCCGGTCGCCGTCCTTACGCAGCTCGGGGACCACGTCGTAGAGGTCCTCGTACTCGGCGACGAGCGCGTCGACGTCGGCCTCGGAGACCTCGTCGACCGCGCGCACGAGGTCGTTCACGCCCCACGTGTTCACGCTCACACCGAACCGGAGCTCGGCCTCGGTCTTGTCGCCCTCGGTCACCGCGACGTTGCGCATGTTGTCGCCGAAGCGGGCCAGGCGCAGCTCGTGCGTCGCCGCCCAGCCGGCGGCGCCGCGCACCCACGAGCCGACGCGCGCGGTGACGGCCGGGTTCGAGACGTGCCCGACGACCGTCGTGCGCGCCACCCCGAGCCGCGTCGCGACGTACGCGTACTCCCGGTCGCCGTGCGCGGCCTGGTTGAGGTTCATGAAGTCGAAGTCGATCGTGTCCCACGGCAGCTCGACGTTCGCCTGCGTGTGCAGGTGCAGGAGCGGCTTGCGGAGCTGGTCGAGACCGCCGATCCACATCTTCGCGGGGCTGAACGTGTGCATCCACGTCACGACGCCGAGCACGCGGTCGTCGGCGTTCGCGTCGAGCATCGCGCGGCGGATCGCGCCGGCGTCCTTGAGGACGGGCTTCCAGACGACGGTCGCCGGGACGTCCGGCGACGCGTCGAGGGCGCGCGCGACCTCCTGCGACTGCTCGGCGACCTGCCGCAGCGTCTCCTCTCCGTACAGGTCCTGGCTGCCGGTGAGGAACCAGATCTCGCGGTCCGCGTAGGGCTTGCTCATGTCGGTCCATCTCTCGTGTCGTGGGCGAGGGCCGCACCGCTGCGGTCCCGTCCCGGTGGTCGTGCTGCGTGTCGTGCCGGTGCGCCGCCGGCCCCGGGGAACCGGGTCGGAGCGGCCCGCCGGTCAGCGCGCGGGCTGCTGCCCGTAGACGTGCTGGTAGCGCGCGTAGAGCGCGTCGACGTCGTCCTGCGCGATGCGCGTGGGCTCGCCGAGCTGGCGGCTGACGTGCACGGTGCGGGCGACCTCCTCGCACATCACGGCCGCCTTGACCGCCGCGCGCGCGTCCTTGCCGATGGTGAACGGCCCGTGGTTGCGCATGAGGACCGCGGGGCTGCGCGACCCGCGCAGCGTCTCCACGATGCCGCGCCCGATCGAGTCGTCCCCGATGAGCGCGAACGGCCCGACGGGGATGTCGCCGCCGAACTCGTCGGCCATCATCGTCAGGACGCACGGCACCGGCTCGCCGCGCGCGGCCCACGCCGTCGCGTAGGTCGAGTGCGTGTGCACCACGCCGCCCACCTCGGGCAGGTGGCGGTACACGTACGCGTGCGCCGCCGTGTCCGACGACGGCGACCGGTCGCCCTCGACGAGGGCCCCGTCGAGGTCGCACACGACCATCGCGCCGGGGGTGATGTCGTCGTACGCGACGCCCGACGGCTTGATGACGAGCAGGTCGGACGCGCCGTCGGGCCGCGTGGCGTCCCGGACGCGCTCGGACACGTTGCCCGCGGTCCACACCACGAGCTCCCAGCGGGGCAGCTCGGCGTGCAGCGCGGCGACGCGCTCCTTGGCGGCGTCGACGGCGTCGCGCAGGTGCGCGGGCACCGCCGGGACGGCGGGTCGCGCGGCCGTCACGTCCGCGGACGGGGTGGGCGTGCTCATGCGGGGTCCTCTCCTCCGGTGCGGGTGGGCAGCGCTGTCACGGCGGCGCGCTCGACGGCGAGGCCGGCCGCGTACCGCTCGAGGTACGCGGCGAAGCCGGCGACGTCCGCGGGGTCGGGATCGACCGTCACGATCTCGGCCGCCGCGAAGACGTGGTCGCGCAGGTAGTCGCCCAGGCCCGCACCCACGTCCGCGCCCGGCGCGCGCTCCCCGGCACGAGCACGCGCGAAGGCCGCGAGCACCGCGATGCCCCAGGCCCCGCCCTCGCCCGCGGTGCGCCCCACGCTGACGGGCGCGCCGATCGCCGCCGCGAGGAGCCGCTGCGCGACGCCCGCGGTGCGGAACATCCCGCCGTGGGCGAGCATCCCGTCGATCCGGACGCCCTCCCGCGCGAGCACGCGCATGCCGAGCGCGAGGGTCCCGAACGCGCCGTACACCTGCGTCCGCGCGAAGTTGGCGAGCGTCAGGCGGCTGCCGGGCGTGCGGACGACCAGGGGGCGCCCCTCGTCGAGCCCGGTGATCGGCTCCCCCGCGAGGTAGTTGTAGGCGAGCAGCCCGCCGCCGTCGGCGTCGCCGTCGAGCGCGGCGCGGAACAGCGCGCCGAACACGTCGTCCGGGCGCGCGTCGCTGCCGACGGCCGCGGCGAGCTCGCCGAGCAGTCCGGCCCACGCCTCGAGCTCGCTCGCGCCGTTGTTGCAGTGGACCATCGCGACGAGGTCGCCCGCCGGCGTCGTGACGAGGTCGAGCTCGTGGTGCACGGCGGCGAGCGGACCCTCGAGCACGACCATCGCGAAGATGCTCGTGCCCGCGCTGACGTTGCCCGTGCGCGGCGCGACGGCGTTCGTCGCGACCATGCCCGTGCCCGCGTCGCCCTCGGGCGGGCACAGCAGGACGCCGGGCTCCAGCGACCCCGTGGGGTCGAGCCACGCCGCGCCCTCGGCGGTCAGGCGCCCGGCGTCCTCGCCCGCGACGAGGACGTCCGGCAGCAGCTCGGCGAGCTTCGGCCCGGCCCGGTGGGTGGCGGCGCGCTCGTCGACGAGCGCGAGCAGCGCGTGGTCGTAGTCGCGCGTCGCCGGGTCGACCGGGAACATGCCGGACGCGTCGCCGACGCCGAGCACGTGGCGGCCCGTGAGGCGCCGGTGGACGTACCCGGCGAGCGTCGTGAGCGACGCGACGCGGGCCGCGTGCGGCTCGGCGTCGAGGATCGCCTGGTACCAGTGGGCGACCGACCAGCGCAGCGGGACGTTGTAGCCCAGCAGCTCGGTGAGCTCGGCGGCGGCCGGACCGGTCGAGGTGTTGCGCCACGTGCGGAACGGGACGAGCAGCTCGCCGTCGGCGTCGAACGCGAGGTAGCCGTGCATCATCGCGGAGACGCCGAGCGCCCCGTACGTCGTGGGTCGCACGCCGTACCGCTCCTCGACGTCGGCCACGAGGCGCGCGTAGCACTCGCGCAGCCCCGCCTCCACGGCGTCGAGCGGGTACGTCCACGTGCCGTCCTCGAACCGGTTCTCCCAGGCGTGGCTCCCGCTCGCGAGCGGCGTGCCGTCGCCGTCCACGAGGCACGCCTTGATCCGCGTCGACCCGAGCTCGATCCCGAGCGCGGTGTCCCCCGCCACGACGGCCGCCCGACGGCGCCCGACCTCGTCCTGCTGCACCATTGCTGCTTCTCCTCGTCGCGGCGTCGCGCCTCGGTCGTTGGGTGTCCTACGAATGTTAGCGCTCACAACCGGCGAGGCCAACTCCCTCCGCGCTCGCCCGTGCGAACGCGCGGTCAGTCGCGCGGCGTGCCCGTGCTCTCGCGCACCATGAGCTCGGGCGGGATGGAGACGGGACGGACCGTCGCGCCCGCCAGCGCGTCGATCATCATCCCCATGCACCGGCGGCCCAGGGACCCGAACGGCTGGCGCACCGTCGTCAGCGGCGGGATGAAGTGCCCGGCGCCCGCGACGTCGTCGAACCCGACCACCGAGACGTCCGCCGGCACCCGCACGCCCTGCTCCCAGAACGCGCGCAGCAGGCCGAGCGCGAGCTGGTCGTTGCCCGCGAACACCGCCGTCGGGCCGTCGCCCGCGCGGACCGCGGCCGCGAGCTCGCGCCCGACGGCGTACCCGCGGTCCGACGACCAGTCGCCCCGCACCGGCTCGGGCACCGGGGCGCCGTGCTCCTCGAGCGCGGCGCGCCAGCCCGTCTCGCGCTCGCGCGCGTCGAACCAGTCGAGCGGCCCGGACAGGTGGAGCACCGTGCGGTGGCCCAGGCCGAGCAGGTGCTCCGTCGCGACGCGCGCACCCAGGCGCTGGTCCACGGCGATGGACAGGATCGCCCCCGGCGCGCCGAGCGCACCGGGCGCGGGGCGCACGACGTCGGTCGCCTCGCCGTCCGCGGGGAGGTCGCGCGCGGCGATCATGATGACGGGGACGGGTGCGCGGAACGAGTCGACTGCCGCCGCGACGTCCGTCTGCGGCGCGATGACGACGATGCCCTCGACGCCCTGGTCCATGAAGTGCTCGAGCACGCGGTGCATCGTGTCGGCGTCGTAGCGCCGGATCGTCGCGACGCTCACGAAGTAGCCCTGCTCGCGGGCGGCCTCCTCGACCGCGATGAGGGTCGACGTCGGCCCGTACAGCGCGGAGCCGGTGGTCACCACGCCGATCGTGCCCGAGCGCATCGTCACGAGGGCGCGCGCCGCGCTGTTGCGGCGGTAGCCGAGCGTCGCGATCGCGTCGAGGACGCGGTCGCGGGTCTCGGGCCGCACGCTCGGGTGGTCGTTGAGCACGCGGGACACGGTCTGGTGCGAGACGCCGGCGAGCCGCGCGACGTCCGACATCGCGGGCGGGCGCGTGCGGGGCGACGGCCCGTCGCTCACGACCCGGCCCCCTCGGTCCCCGCGCGCGGCGCCGGGGCGTCCGCGAGCGCCGCCGCGAGCTCGGCCGAGCGGTCGCGCGCGGCCTCGAGCGCGTCGAGGAACGCGGCGCGCACCCCGCCGGCGTCGAGACGGCGCAGCGCCGCGACCGTCGTGCCGCCCGGCGACGAGACGCGCTCGCGCGCGATCGCCGGGTGCTCGCCCGTCTCGCGCAGCATCGTGGCCGCGCCGTGCACGGTCGCGGTCGCGAGCTCGAGCGCCGTCGCGCGCGTCAGACCGAGCAGCACGCCCGCCTCGGCGAGCGCGTCGATGACGTAGAAGACGTACGCGGGCCCGGAGCCGGAGAGCGCGCCGACGGCGTCCTGGTCCTTCTCCGCGACGCGCACGACGAGGCCCGTCGAGGTGAGGAGCCGCTCGACGAGCGCGACGTCGTCGTCGTCCGCCGCGCTCCCGCCGCTCACGGCGCTCACGCCCGCGCCCACGACGGACGGCGTGTTCGGCATGACCCGCACGACGGCGGTGCCCGCGGGCAGCCGCTCCTCGTAGAAGGCGGTCGGGAGGCCGACGACGACGCTCACGACCACCGTGCCCTCGCCCACCGCGTCGTGGACCTCGGCGAGCAGCGCGCCGACGTCCTTCGGCTTCACCGCGACGACGACGACCCCGGCGCCGCGCACGGCCTCGACGTTGTCGCGCGTCGTCCGGACGCCGTGGCGGGCGGCGAGCTCGTCGGCGCGCTCGGGCCGGCGGACTGTGGCGACGACGTCGTCGGGTCGCCACCCCGACGCGAGCGCACCCGCGAGGACGGTCTCGCCCATGACGCCCGTGCCGAGGACGGCGAGCCGGGGCGCGGAGGGGGTGGGCAGGTCGGTCATGGGCGATCAGCTCCCGGGAGTCGGTGAAGGGCATTCTTGCGCACCCGGAGAGTCCGGGCCGCCGCGAGGGCCCCGGTGCTCAGAGCGGGAAGGCGGCGTAGACGTCGGCCACCACGTCGGCGGGCCCCGTCGCCTGGAGGACGGCCGTGTCGTTGCGCCACGTGACGGTGGCCCGGCCGTCGCCCGCGTCGGTCACGGCGTACCGGCCCGCGACCTCCCCGGCGACCTCGACGTCGCCCTCGTCCGTGGGCGTGCCCGCCGCGGCGACGAGGTCGTCCGCCGCGGCCTCCGCCTCCGCGGACGTCGGCCACTGGCCCGCGACGACGGTGACCCGGGTCGCGTCGTCCCCCTCGCCGTCGGCGTACTCGAGCTGGTACGCCTCCAGGGCGCGCGCGGCGGTCCACGCGTCCGTCGCCGAGTCGCTGCGGAGCACGAGGTCGAGCACGGTGTCCGGGAGCGCCTGCGCGAACGCGGTCGTGCCGGTGCGTGCCACGGGCTCGAGCGTCGGCGTGGGCGGGTCGGCGGTGACGGTGACCGTCGGCTCGGGGTCCGCGGCGGCGTCCGAGCGGGCGAACCCGGGCCACACCCAGGCGAGGAGCGCCAGCACGAGGCCGACGACGACCAAGAGACCGACCAGCACGACGAGCCGGCGACGCCGGTACACCGCCGCCGACGGGGGGCGGGAGTGCCTCCGGTCCCGCGCGCCCGTCGCGTCGGCGGGACGGCGGGGACCCGACGGGCCCGACGCGCCCGCCGTCGCCCCGGGGCGCGCCGGGGTGGCGGCCCGTCCTGGCGTGCCCCCGCCGGGCGGCTGGCTCATCGCGCGCACCTCTCTGCTCTCGGTGGCCCCCGTGGGCCGCCGATCTTCCGGGCCCGTGGCCCCGCGGCCCAGCGTAGGACGCGCGCGTGCCCGAACCCCCGCGGTGGCGCGGGGTGTCGGGCACGCGCCGGACGGGTTCACCCGCCCGTCGTCACCGTCCTCCGCACCCCAGCCCGGCGTGCTCCGCCGTCGTCTCCGACGTGACCGCCGCGCCGTCGACCGTCGCGGATGCCCGGACGACGACGCCGCCCGCCGGGACGTCCGCCGCGCGCACCGCGAACGACTGGTACGCGCTCCGCCCCGGCGCGACGGCGGGGAACTCGCGCGTGCCGTAGGGGGTCTCGACGACCAGGTCGACGGGGCCGTCGTGCTCGTGGCTCGCGAGGACCGCGACGTACGCCTTCCCGGCGAGGCAGCGCGGCTGCGCCGTCACCGTGACGGGGAGGTCCGGCCCGGGGCCGCCCGTGCCCGGGTCGTCCGCGAACACGCGCCACTCCGTGACGGCGACGGCGGAGTACGTGCTGCCGTTGCCGTTCGCGGTGAACGTCGCCCGCAGCCGCGACGTGGTGACCGGGTCGAAGGTGACCGTGTTGAAGGCGGTCGTGCTCGTGCCGTACCCGGAGGGGTTCGCCACCGGGGCCCACGCCTGCGCCGCCTCGTCCCAGTACTCGAGCGCCCACGCGTCGGGGCGGACGACGCCGTCCCCGGTGCCCGGGTTCGAGTCCCGCCAGAACTTCAGCTCGGCGCCCGTGAGGCGGACGGGCCGGGGCCAGTCGTACCGGACCCACTGGGTGGCCGGGCGCGTCCCGGACCACGTGCCCCAGATCTGAGCCTGGCTCGGGTTCGCCGGATCGGCCCCGTCGTTGAGGGCGCCCAGGCTGTTCCACCCGGCGGTGTACGACGCGCTCGCCGTCGCGATCGACGCGACGTTCCCCGTGAGCGGGCCGGAGACGTCCGCCGGGACCGTGACGACCTTCGGCGTCTCCGCGTTGCCCGCGGCGTCCACCGCTCGGAACGACACGCGGTGCTGGTTCGTGTCCGGCGCGGCCACCGGACCGTCGTACGTCCGCCACGCCCCGGTGCCGATCGCGTACTCGACGCGCGAGACGCCGGAGGTCGCGTCGGTCGCCGTGACCGTCACGGTGCGCGCCGCGGCGTCGAGCACGCCGCTGCTGACCGGCGCCACCCGGTCGATCCGCACGTCGAGCGACACCTCGTCGGAGAGGTTGCCCGCGCGGTCCGCGGCCGTCGCCACGACGCGGTGCTCGCCGTCCCCGGTCACCGCGACCTCGGCCGTTCGCACCGGGTCCGTGACGACGGGCGCACCGTCGTCGACACGCGTGGTGAGCACCACGCGCCCGCCCGAGTCGTCGGTGCCGTCGACGCGCACGCGCACGTCCGAGCGGAACCAGCCGCCGCTGCCTTTGCTGCCGAGCGGCGTGAGGGTGAGCGTCGGGGGCGTCTCGTCGCCCGGTGCCGGCTCCGCCGGGACCACCGTGACGTCTGTCGTCACCCGTCCGCCCGCGTACCCGAGCACCGACCCGTCGACCGTGAACGAGCCCGGGGCGGCGACGTCGTCGGGCCCGACGGCGTCCCAGAAGGCCGGGACGTGGAGCGTCTCGCCGCCGGGGTAGGTCAC
Source organism: Cellulosimicrobium sp. AB352 (assembly GCF_049538415.1). NCBI lineage: Bacteria > Bacillati > Actinomycetota > Actinomycetes > Micrococcales > Promicromonosporaceae > Cellulosimicrobium > Cellulosimicrobium sp. AB352. The sequence goes on from NZ_JBMVFX010000037.1 coordinate 10,068, forward strand.
CGGGACGGTCCCGGGCAGGTCCGTCTCGCCCACCTCGACCGTCGCGCCGGGCGGCTCGACGGCGGCGGGCTGCTCCGCCAGGACCTTCCACTCCTCGACGGCCACCGCCGAGTAGGTGCTGCCGTTCGTCGAGGCGTCGAGGACCGCGCGCACCTGGGTCGTCGTGACCGGCTCGAACGTCGTCTCCTGGAAGCCGCTCGTCCCGGTGCCGTAGCCGCTCGGGTCGCGCACGTCGACCCACGCGCCGCCGTCGGCCGCGTCCCAGTACTGGATGCGCCACGACGCGGGCGCCGCGACGCCGACGCCCGTGCCCTGCGGCTGGTCGTTCCAGAACTCGATCTGCGAGCCGGCGACCCGCACCGGCTGGTCCCACGTGTACTGGACCCACTGCTGGGCCGGGTTGTTCCCCGTCCACGTGCCCCACATGTCCGGGGGCAGCGGGTTCGGCCGCACGATCTCGTCGTTGAGCGCCTTCTTCCAGTACTGCGTCGGCACGGGCTCGTTGGAGACCGTGACCGTCGCCTCCTGCGCGACGTTCGCGCGCGGGGTCGTGTCCCGGACCTTCTCCGGCGTCGTGACGACCTGCTTCATCCGCGGCGGCGACTGCGTGTCGTCCCACTCGACCCGGTCGATCGCGACGGAGCGGCGGAAGTGGTTGCCGCCCTCGGCGTCCGCGGTGTGGTATGCGATCCACCACTCGCCGTCGAACTCGAGGATGCCCGGGTGGCTCGTGGTGGAGGACACCGGGGCGAGGACCGTGCCGCGGTACGTCCACGGCCCCTCGGGCGAGGTCGCCGTGCCGTACGCGATGCACGCGTGGTAGGTCGCCGGGGTGCAGGCCGACGCAGGCCCGGCGTTGTTCCCCGCGTACGCCAGGTAGTACGTGCCGTTGCGCTCGAACGCCCACGCGGCCTCGAAGAAGCCGGTGAGACCGGTGACCGTGCGGACCTGGCCGACCGGGGTCCTCATGTCCCGGCCCAGCTCGAGCATGCGCAGGTTCGAGAAGCTGCCCCACCAGACGTAGACGCGGGCGTCGTCGCCCTCGCCGTCCACGAGGACCGTCGGGTCGATGTTGTGGATCGTGTTCGGCGTCGGGACGCGCTGGGAGATGATCGGAGCGCCCACGTGGTCCGTCCAGGGGCCCGTCGGGGACTCCGAGACCGCGACGCCGATGCCGAACGCGTCGCTCGCCGGGCTGTCCGCCTCGTGCACGGGGACGTACCAGTAGTAGCGCCCGTCCACGCCCTGCACGACCTGGCCCGCGTAGGCGCGCCCCGGCGTCGCCCAGTCGAAGACCTCCTCCGGGCGCATGAGGGACGGGTGGTGCGTCCACTCCCCCGCGTCGACGTCGCTCGTCACGAACGCACCCCACTCGTTCATGATGAAGTCGTTCTGCCGCGGACCGGCCTCGTCGTGGCCGGTGTAGACGTAGAGCTGGTCGGTGCCCGTGTCGTTGCCGGGCGCGCCCGCGGGCACGACGAGCGGGGCCGGGTCGGCCGAGTAGTAGCTCCCGTCCCCGAGGATCGGGTTCTCCGTGCTCGTGAACGTGGAGGGCTCCGCCGCCGCGGCGGGCCAGGCCGTGCTCGCGGCGATCCCGGTGAGCGCGAGGGCGCCGCCCACGACGCTCGCGACGACGCCCCGCGCGGGGCTCCGCCCGCGGGACGGCCGGGTGCTGGTCCTGTCGGTCATGGGCTGGTCTCCTGACGGTCGGGCCGCGTCGGTGCGGCCTGCGGGTCCTGCGTGGAGGTCGTGCGCCCCGGGAGTTCCCTCGGCCCCCGGGGCGCACGGTCGTGGAGCCCGTGCCGGCGGGCAGGGCGGACGGTCCGACGATCAGTACCGGCGTGCGGGGACGGCGGTGACGCCCCCGTGGGCGGGGGTCGGACGCGTCACCGCCGGGCGCCGCCGTGGCGGTCCGGTGGTCAGGTGCCGGGCGGGCCGAGAGCGGCCCGCACCGCGGCGGTGCGTGGTGCGGGCCGCCGTCGCGCTCGCGTCGTCACGGGCGTCCACCTCTCGTCGTCGAGCCGGTCGTCGTGCCGACCATGCCACATACAGAAACCGCTTCGCAATGGTTTTCGGTCCGTTGGTGGAACGATGAGCACGCGCCTCCGCGCGGCAGCATTTGGGGATCCCAAGAAAAGGCCGGGATTCCGCGGCGCGGACGCCCAGCCGCCGGGACGAGGAGAGCCCTGCGGAGGAAACGTCAGTCGGGGCGGTTTTCGGTGCGCACCGCGCGCTCGCGGTGCTCCGCCCGGGCGCGGGCCCGCGACGTGGCGATGGACACCAGGACGCCGACGACGACGAGGTCCAGCACGATCTGGACCATCGCCACCATCTTGGCGGCCTCGCCCGTCGGGTGGACGTCGCCGTAGCCGACCGTCCCGAGCGTCACGACGGCGAAGTACAGGGCGTCGGTCCGGTTCTCGATCCCCACGAACTGGTCCGCGAGGAGGTAGTAGACGAGGGCGAAGAACGTCACGACCGGCAGCAGCAGGCCCATGACGGACTGGACCCGCACGCTCGGCGTCTCCCACGCGCGGAGCTGGCGCCGCACCTGGACCACGAGGAGCCCGCACAGCAGCGCCAGCCCGACGCCGAAGGAGACGAGCTGGACCACCTCGGGCGCGTCGTCGTCGGGCAGCGGCACGCCGTAGTAGACCGTGAGGCACGCGGCCGTCGAGGTCGCCGTGAGGATCGGAGTCCACCACGGGCTGTCGTGCGGGAGGCCGCGCATGCGCATGGGCCCAGCATCCCGCGCCGACGCCCGCTCGTCGCGGCGTGCGGCGGCGTGCCGGTGTCAGGGGTGCTGGCTAGGTTGGGGCGCGTGACGTCGTCGACCACCGCGGCCCGCTCCGCGGCCGCCAAGCGAGCCCGCCCCGCCTACCGCTGCAGCGAGTGCGGGTGGACCACCGCGAAGTGGGTGGGCCGCTGCGGTGAGTGCCAGGAGTGGGGCACGGTGACGGAGGACGCCCCGGCCGCCTCGGGCCCCCGCACCACGGCCGTGTCCCCCACGCGCTCCCCCGCGCGCCCCATCGGCGAGATCAGCGTCGAGGCCGCGCGTGCCACGCCCACCGGCGTGTCCGAGTTCGACCGCGTGCTCGGCGGCGGGATCGTGCCGGGCGCCGTCGTGCTCCTCGCCGGGGAGCCGGGCGTCGGCAAGTCGACGCTCCTGCTCGCCGTGGCGAGCAACGTCGCCGCGGGCGGCTCCGACCTGCCGACGGTCCGGCCCGCCGGAGAGCGCGCGCCCGCGGAGCCCGCGCGCCCCGCGCCCGTCCCGCGGCGCGTCCTCTACGTCACGGGCGAGGAGTCGGCCGGGCAGGTGCGCCTGCGCGCCGAGCGTGTCGGCGCCCTCGCGCCCGGGTTGCTGCTCGCGGCCGAGACGGACCTCGCGACCGTCCTCGGGCACATCGAGGCCACGGAGCCCGACCTGCTGGTCGTCGACTCCGTGCAGACCGTCGCGTCCGCGCAGGTCGAGGGCGCGCCCGGTGGCGTGAGCCAGGTGCGCGAGGTCGCGGCGTCGCTCATCGCCGCGGCGAAGGCCCGCGACCTGCCCGTGATCCTCGTCGGGCACGTCACGAAGGACGGCTCGGTCGCCGGCCCGCGCACGCTCGAGCACCTGGTCGACGTCGTGTGCCAGTTCGAGGGCGACCGGCACTCGCGCCTGCGCCTCGTCCGCGCCGTGAAGAACCGCTACGGGCCCACGGACGAGGTCGGCTGCTTCGACCTCACCGAGAACGGGATCGTGGGGCTCGCCGACCCGAGCGGCCTCTTCCTCTCGCACACCGGCGCGGGCGTGCCGGGCACGTGCGTCACCGTGACGCTCGAGGGCCGCCGGCCGCTCGCGCTCGAGATCCAGTCGCTCGTCGTGCCGAGCTCGCTGACGAACCCGCGCCGCACCACGAGCGGCGTCGACTCGAGCCGCCTCGCGATGATCCTCGCCGTCATGCACCGGCACGCGGGCGTGCGGCTCGTCGACCAGGACGTCTACGCGTCGACCGTGGGCGGCGCCAAGGTGACCGAGCCGGCCGCCGACCTCTCGATCGCGCTCGCCGTCCTGTCCGCACGGGAGGACGAGGCCCTCCCGCAGGGCACCGTCGCGTTCGGCGAGGTCGGTCTCGCCGGGGACATCCGCCCCGTCGCCGGCCTCGACCGCAGGCTGGCCGAGGCCGCGCGGCTCGGCTTCACGCGCGCCGTCGTGCCGCGGGGGTCGTTCCCGCGCCCCGTCGAGGGCATGACGATCCACCCGGCGCGGCACCTCGGCGAGGCGGTCGAGCTCGCGCGGAGCTGAGCGCGCGGGCCGCGGCCGGGCAGCCGCCGAGCAGCAGCCGAGCAGGGCCCGCCCGGGCCCCGACGGCCGCCCCGCCGCGGTGGTCAGCCTCCGAGACCGGCCGAGCGACGACGTCGCACCAGCAGGACCGTCCCGGTGCCGGCGGCCACGGCCAGCGCGGCCAGCACCGTGAGCAGCGCGACGCTCGCGCCCGTGGTCGCGAGGGGGCCGCCGCCACCGGGTGCGGCCGTGGCTACCGGCTCGGAGGGCTCGGGCGCCGGCGTCGTGGGCGCGGGGTCGTCGTCGTTGGTCACCGTGCAGGTCACGGCGTCGTCGGGCCCGATGTCGACGACGTCGTCCTCGACCGCGAGCGCCGCGCCCTCCCCGTCGACGCACTCCCACCCGAGCGTGGTGTAGCCCGCCGGCCCGTCCTCGGCCAGCGCGTACGACCCCTCCTCGACGGGCACCGCGGTGACGTCGTCGCTCCCCGACGCCCCCGTGACGACGAGGTCGCCGGTCTCGGGAGACCCGGACGCCGTGAGCGTCCAGTCGGCGGGCGCGGCGGTGCCGCCGTCGTCGTTGACGACCTCCTTGACCAGCGTGAGCATCGGCGGGCACACGACCTCGTTCGTCACCTCCACCTCGCGCGTCGGGGACCCCGCCGTCGTCGTGAAGGGCAGCGCCTCGTCGACCGCCTCGCCGTCGACGGACGTCACGCGCGCACCGGTGAGGACGCAGCCCGCGGGGAGGGTCGTCGTCTCGTCCACGACGACCTCCTGCGCGCGCGCGTACCCGCCCCGCTCGGCGCCCCACGGCTGGGCGCTCGGGCCCGCGCCGTCGGGCCCGGTGAGCGTGAGCGCGGCCTCCAGGCCCTCCGGCTGCTCACCCTCGGCGAAGGTCTCGCCGCGCACGACCCACGTCTTGTCGACGACGACCGCGGACTGCGGCCGGTTGCGGATCGTGCAGCTCACGAACCCCGACGGCGGGAGGTCGACCGTGAAGCCGGTGGCCCCGGAGCTCTCGACCGCGACCGGGGCGTCCTGCGCGAGCTTGTCGACGCACACGGCGTTCGCCCCGGCGGCCGTGACGAGGTCGTAGCCGTCCTGCTGGGTCTCCGCGACGGTCAGGGTCGCGGTCTGGGGCTGGCCGCCGTAGTCGACGTCGAACACCACGCTGCCGGTGCCGTCGTCGGGCGTCGTCTGCGTCGGCGGCGTGACCGTGACCCCGGCCGTCGTCGTGCCGGCCGAGATCTCCCACCCCGGTCCCGCGGGCACCGCGCCCGTCACGTCCTCGCCGAGGTTCTCCGCGGGGACCAGCTCCTTCGTCACGGTGAGCCGCGACGCGCAGCCCGAGAGGAGCACGTCACGGAGCGCGGACCCCGCGGACTCGAAGTCGGCCAGGTCGAAGTAGTCGGCCGACTGCGGGTCGCCGCCCTCGTAGAAGGTCTCGCCGGAGAGCGCCCGCAGGTTGAGGCGCGTCACGTCGTCGATCCCGCTGCCGACGCCGAGCGCGAGGAGCCGGGATCCCCGTGCCTTGACGGCGTCGGCGGAGTAGATCCCGTTCTCGACGTCGCGGAAGTGCGTGGTGCCGCCGCTGCCGAGCAGCGGGTCGGCGCTGAACCGCGTCGGGTTGCCGTCGGTGAGCAGGACGACCACCTGGTAGTCCGGCGCGGCCTGCGCGACGGCCCACAGGGCCTGGTCCCAGTTGGTCCCGGACCCTGTCGCCCAGTCCGCGTACTGGGCCTTGAACGCGTCTGCGCCGCCCTGCGTCGAGACGGGGACGAGCGTCGGGGCGTTGCCGCCGTTCGTCGCGGGCGACGTCCCGTCGAACGAGAAGACCGCCATGCGCGACGGCGTCCCGACGAGCGCGTCCGCGATCGAGTCGGTCGCGGCCTTGAGGTTCGTCACCTGGCTGCCCAGGGACGCCGACAGGTCGAGCACGAGCGCGACGTCGACCCCGCACTGCGCGGAGAACGCCGGGTTCGTGCGCGACTGCTGCCACACCCCTTCCGAGTCCGTCTCGGGGCGGCCGCTGCCGGCGCTGCCGAACATGAAGGGCGGCTCGGCCGCCAGGGAGCTGTACGTCTGGCCCGCCTCGAGCGGCGGCGTGAGGAACTCGTACGGCCGGGCGACGGAGCCCGACCCGCTCCCCGCTCCCGTCCGCAGGGTCGGGTTGGTGTACCACCCGGCGGGTGCCGACAGCTGGCGGACGAGGAACCGCGCCCCGGCGTTCGCGCCCCCCGGGCCCGTGGCCGGGACGACGAACGAGCAGTCCCCGTCGGCGTCGGAGGTGCACAGCGCCCAGGGCTGGTCGACCGGCTCGGGCGCCGCCCCCTCGGTGTAGAGCCCGAGCACGACGCCGGGCAGCGGGGCGACCTCCCGGGTCCCGACCCGGTCGCCACCGACGCGAACCGTGACGACTGCCTCGCCCTCCCCGGGCTCGGGTACCTCGGCCACGGCCGAGGTGCCCGTGGCGAGAGCGGCGAGGCCCACGAGGACGAGCGTCGCGGCGCCCGCCGCGACGGACCTCCCGACCTGTGCGAACGACCGACGACGGTGCACGTGCCCTCCCGAGCCGCTCCGGTGACCTGTCTCGACCACCCACTCTGACGGAGCGGTCCGGAGGCGGCCACCGGTGCGCGCGGCGCCCGGACCCGGCACGCCCCACGACGCTGAGACCGGATCGTGACCGCTTTGTGGCGTGGCGCCGGGGTTTTCCGGAGGTGCGGAGGGGCTCGCAGCGTAGGATTCCCCCGTGGCCAACTCCCCCGCGCACCCCGACGAGCTGCTCCGGGAGACCCTCGCCGCCGTGGCACCGGGCACCGAGCTCCGTGACGGTCTCGAGCGCATCCTGCGCGGCCGGACCGGCGCGCTCATCGTGCTGGGCCTGGACAAGGTCGTCGAGGAGATGTGCTCGGGAGGCTTCCAGCTCGACGTCGGGTTCTCCGCGACGCGGCTGCGCGAGCTGTCGAAGATGGACGGAGCCGTCGTGCTCGACCGCGACGCCAACCGCATCCTGCGCGCCGCCGTCCAGCTCCTCCCGGACCCGACGATCGAGACCACCGAGTCCGGGACGCGGCACCGCACCGCCGAGCGCGTGGCCAAGCAGAGCGGCTTCCCCGTCATCTCGGTGAGCCAGTCGATGCGGATCGTCGCGCTGTACGTCGGCGGCCAGCGCCACGTCCTGGAGGACTCCGACACGATCCTGTCGCGCGCCAACCAGGCGCTCGCGACGCTCGAGCGCTACCGCGCGCGCCTCGACGAGGTGTCCGGCACGCTGTCCGCGCTCGAGATCGAGGACCTGGTCACGGTGCGCGACGTCTGCGCCGTCGTGCAGCGTCTCGAGATGGTCGCGCGCATCTCCGAGGAGATCGCCGGCTACGTGATCGAGCTCGGCACCGACGGCCGCCTCCTCGCGCTCCAGCTCGACGAGCTCATCGGCGGCATCGGCTCGGACCGCGAGTTCGTCATCCGGGACTACGTCGACCTGGGCCGCAAGGACCGTTCGCTCGCGGAGGTGCAGAAGGCCCTGGGCGGCCTCGACTCCACGCAGCTCCTCGACCTCGGCCAGATCGGCCGCGTGCTCGACCTGCCGGGCGGCGGCGACGCGCTCGACGCGGCGGTCGCCCCGCACGGGTACCGCCTCCTGTCGAAGGTGCCGCGCCTGCCCGCGACGATCATCGACCGGCTCGTGGCGCACTTCGGCGGCCTGCAGAAGCTCCTCGCCGCGAGCATCGACGACCTCATGACCGTCGACGGCGTCGGCGAGCAGCGGGCCCGCGCGGTGCGCGAGGGCCTGTCCCGGCTCGCGGAGTCGAGCATCCTCGAGCGCTACGTCTGACGCTCCGACCGTCCGCACGACGCACACGGAGGGGACCGTGGACCACGGCGACGAGTGGTCGGCACTGGCCGACGCCTGGGCGCGCTGGTGGGCGCCCGCCGCCGAGCCCGCGCAGCGGGCGATCCTCGACGCCGCGGGCGTCGGGCCGGGCTCCCGCGTGCTCGACGTCGGGTGCGGCACCGGCGAGCTCGTCGCCCTGGCCGTGGCCCGCGGGGCCGAGGCGGCCGGGTGCGACGCCGCCGCCGGGATGGTCGACGTCGCCCGGCGCCGCAGCCCGGGCGCGGACCTGCGCGTCGCCCAGGCGGAGCGCCTCCCCTGGCCGGACGACTCCTTCGACCTCGTGACGCTCGTCAACGCGCTCGCCTTCACCGACGTCGCGAGGACGCTCGTCGAGTGCCGCCGCGTCGGTGGGCTGGTCGCCGTCGCGACGTGGGCCGAGGATGCGCTCAACGACCTCACCGTGCTCGAGCGCGCGGTCGCGGGCGAGGACCACGAGCCGAGCGACGAGAGCCGCGAGGAGGGGCACCTCGGCGCGCTCCTCGCGGAGCACGGCTTCACGCCGGTGACGGAGGGCGTCGCGGACGCGCCGATGGTGCTCGCCGACGCGGACGACGTCGTCGCCGCGATCATGTTCGGCGAGTCGGACGAGCTGCGCGCCGAGCTCCGCCCCGACGTGCTCCGCGCCGCGCGACCGTTCCGGCGTCCCGACGGCTTCTACCTGCTGCGCAACACCTTCCGCTGGGCCCTCGCCCGCCGCTGACACGTCCCCGCCCCGCCGAGGGGTGCCCTGGTAGCGCGAGGTAGAGCCGTGGTTGACCGAGGTAGAACCCCGGCCCGCCGAGGTAGAACCCTGGCCCGCCGAGGTAGAACCCTGGTCCGCTGAAGGAGAACGTCCATCGACGACGGATGGCCGCGATCCCACAGTCTAAGACCGTGGTGCTCTCGTTCTCGCTGAACGTCCAGGGCGTTGCACATGCGGATCCGCGATCCCGGGCGGTCGCCCGGGTGAGCCAAGACCAGGGCGAGACGACGCCGGGCGGGGTGGGTGGTGGTGCCGCGTCGTGGCGGGTCTGGCGGATGATAAGAT
>NZ_JBMVFX010000038.1:0-11798 GCF_049538415.1 Cellulosimicrobium sp. AB352
GGCGCCGTCAGGCGGGGCGGGCCTCCGCGGCCGCGCGGGCGGCGGCGGGGAACGCGTCGAGGATGCGGGCGACGGCGGTGTCGTCGTGGGCGGCCGAGACGAACCACGCCTCGAACACCGACGGCGGCAGGCTGACCCCGGCGTCGAGCATCGCGTGGAAGAACGCGCGGTACCGGAACGACTCCTGCGCCTGGGCCTGCGCGTAGTCGCGCACCCCCGCGGTCGCGGCGAGCTCGCCGAACATCACGGAGAAGAGCGAGCCCGCGCGCTGCACGCGGTGCGGCACGCCCGCGGCGTCGAGCGCGGAGCTCACCGCCGCCGACAGCACGCCCGCGACCTCGTCCACGCGCGCGTACACCGTCTCGTCGGCGAGCCGCAGCGTCGCGAGGCCCGCCGCGACCGCGACGGGGTTCCCCGAGAGCGTGCCCGCCTGGTAGACGGGTCCCAGCGGCGCGAGCTGGTCCATCACGGCCGCCGGTCCGCCGACCGCGGCGACGGGCATCCCGCCGCCCACGACCTTGCCGAAGGTGAACAGGTCGGGCGTGTAGCCGTCCGCGCCCTGGCCGCGCAGCACCGCGTTCTCGAGGCCCCACCAGCCGCTCGGCCCGACGCGGAAGCCCGTGAGCACCTCGTCGAGGATCAGCAGCGCGCCGTGCGCCGCCGTGATGCGGCGCAGGCCCTCGTTGAAGCCCTCCGCGGGCGGGACGACGCCCATGTTCGCGGGCGACGCCTCGGTGATGACGGCCGCGATCTCGGAGCCGCGCTCCGCGAACGCCGCCTCGACGGCCGCGAGGTCGTTGTACGGGAGCACGAGCGTCTCGGCCGCCGTCGCCTCGGTGACCCCGGCCGAGCCGGGCAGGGCGAGCGTCGCGACGCCGGACCCCGCCTCGGCGAGCAGCGCGTCCACATGCCCGTGGTAGCAGCCGGCGAACTTCACGACGACGTCGCGCCCGGTCACGCCGCGCGCGAGGCGGATCGCGGTCATCGTGGCCTCCGTGCCCGTGGACACGAGGCGCACGCGCTCCGCGGCGGGCACCCGGCGGCGGATCTCCTCCCCGAGCTCGACCTCGCCGAGCGTCGGCGCGCCGAACGACAGCCCGCGGGCCGCCGCCTCCTGGACCGCGGCGACGACGTCGGGGTGGGCGTGCCCGAGCAGGGCCGGGCCCCACGAGCACACGAGGTCGACGTACTCGCGGCCCGCGACGTCGGTCACGTACGGGCCGCGCGCCGAGGCGAGGAACCGCGGGTCGCCGCCCACGGACCCGTAGGCGCGCACGGGCGAGCTGACGCCGCCCGGGAGCACGCCCTGCGCGCGCACGAACGCGGCGTGGTTGTCCGCCCCGCCCGCGCCCGGCGCGCCGAACAGCGCGGCGTCCTGCGCCTGCACGGCCTCCGCCGTCCCGAAACCGCCCGTGTCCGTCATGCCCGCGTCCTTCCGTCGTTCTCGTCCAGCCAGCCCGCGAGCTCCGTCGCCCAGTAGGTGAGGATCACGTCCGCGCCGGCGCGCTTGATGCCGAGCACCGACTCCGTGACGGCGGCGCGCCGGTCGATCCAGCCGTTCGCCGCGGCCGCCTCGATCATCGCGTACTCGCCCGACACCTGGTACGCCGCGACGGGCACCGCCGACATCTCCGCGACCGCCGCGAGCACGTCGAGGTACGACCCGGCGGGCTTCACCATGACCATGTCCGCGCCCTCGGCGAGGTCGAGGTCGGCCTCGCGCAGGCCCTCCCGGGCGTTGCCCGCGTCCATCTGGTAGGTGCGGCGGTCGCCCTGGAGCGCCGAGTCCACGGCCTCGCGGAACGGCCCGTAGAACGCGCTCGCGTACTTCGCGGAGTACGCGAGGATGCCCACGTCGTCGAACCCGGCGGCGTCGAGCGCCTCGCGGATCACGGCGACCTGGCCGTCCATCATGCCCGACGGCGCGACGACGTCCGCGCCCGCCCGCGCCTGCGCGACGGCCATCGAGGCGTAGCGGTCGAGCGTCGCGTCGTTGTCGACGACGACGCCCCCGTCCCGGCCCTCGGCCAGCACGCCGCAGTGCCCGTGGTCGGTGAACTCGTCGAGGCACGTGTCCGCCATGACGACCGGCCCGCCGTTCGCGTGCTCGCGCGCCGCCTCGACCGCGACCCGGATGCCGCGCTGCAGGATGCCGTCCTCGGCGTCCGCCTGGGTGCCGGTCGCGTCGCGCTCGGCCGGGATGCCGAAGAGCATGACGCCGCCGACCCCGGCGCGCGCGGCGTCGCGCACGGCGTCCGCGAGCGTCGCCTCGGTGTGCTGCACGACGCCCGGCATCGACGAGATGGGGCGCGGCGCGTCGAGGCCCTCCTTGACGAACAGGGGGAGCACGAGGTCGGACGCGTGCACGCGCGTCTCGCTGACGAGCCGCCGCACGCGCGGGCTCGTGCGCAGACGGCGCGGCCGGTGGTGCCCGACGGGGAGCTGGTGGGTCACGAGGGGTCTCCTTCGGTGGTCGGGTCGACGCCGGTCGTGCCGGCCGCCGGGGGAGCGGCCGGGTCGTCGGGCTCGGCGGTCGTGCGGGTGGAGGGACCGGTGGCGGCGAGCGCGCCGACGAGCGCGGCGGCCAGCGCGGCGTCGGTCGGGCGCTCCGCGACGGCATCGAGCCGCAGCCCGACGTCGCGCGCGGCCCGGGCGGTCGGGTCGCCGATCGCGACGCCCACGACGTCGTCGCGCGGGCCGAGCTGCCGCGCGACCTCGCGCGCGACGCTCCCCGAGGTGAGCACGACGGCGTCCACCGCGCCCGCGCGCCACGCCGCGACGACGTCCGGCGCGAGCGTGTGCGTGACGGTGCGGTAGACGGTGACGACGTGCGGGACGTACCCGAGGTCGTGCAGGCCGTCGTGCATCGTCGGCGCGGCGAGGTCCCCCTGCGGCAGCAGGACCACACCTCTACCTCGCGAGGTAGAGCCCTGGTTCCCCGAGGTAGAGCCGTGGTCCCCCGAGGTAGAGGCCTGGTCGGCCGAGGTAGAGGTCTGGTCCGACGGGGGGAGGGCTGCGAACGCGGCGACGAGGCCGCGGGCGGAGTTCTCGTCGGGCTCGAGCTCGACGGTGACGCCGACCGCCTCCAGGGCGCGGCGCGTCGCGGGCCCGACGGCGGCCCAGCGGGCCCGGCGCGCGGCGTCGCCGAGGTCGACGCCCTGGCGGGCGGCGCTCGCGAGGAGTTCGTCGATCGCGTTGACGCTCGTCACGACGACCCACGCGAAGTCGCCGTGGAGCAGGCGGGCGAGGGCGCCGTCGACGGGCGCGGTGTCCTCGACGGGCGCGCGCTCGATCGCCGGGCTCACGAGGACGTGGGCGCCCGCGCCGCGGAGCGTCGCCGCGAGGCCCGCGGCGCGCTCGGGCGCACGCGGGACCAGGACGGTCCGACCGGCGAGCGCGTCGGCTCGGCGGGCCGCGTCCAGGTCGTCCCCCGGCCCCACGGCGTCCACGGCGTCCACCGTCTTCGCGGCGTCGACAGCGTTCACGGCGCCCGCCGCGCCGCGCGCCGGGAGCGGGGGCACCACGGGCGCGGGTCCCCGCGACGGGTCGCGCAGCGGTCCGGGGCTCATTCCGCCGCGCCGCGGTAGCCGCCGTCGCGGAGCTGCTCGCGGGCAGCCTCCACGGCGCGGTCGGTCGCCGGGGCCTCCACGGCGGGGGCGTCGAGGACAGGGGTGCCCGCCCCGGTCTCGCGCAGCGGCGCGAGGCGCGCGGCGCCGTCGGCGAGGAGCGCGTCGGCGACGCGGGCGCCCAGCCCGCGCGCGACGTCGTCCCGGGCGGTCGCGGCGGCGGCCAGCGACCCGGTGCTCGGGGGGAGCGCGGCGCGCGCGGAGTGCGTGAGCTGCTCGGCGCCGTCGACCCGCGCGACGACGGCCGTCAGGGCCACGTCGCCGTCCTCCACGACGGCGTGCGCGCCGACGGGGGCCGCGCACCCGGCCTCGAGCCGGCCGAGGAGCGCGCGCTCGGCGAGCACGGCGAGGCGCGTGGGCTCGTGGTCGAGGTCGTGCAGGGCGCGGGCGAGGACCGGGTCGTCGAGGGACGACGTGCGCACCTCGACGGCGAGCGCGCCCTGCCCGGCGGCGGGCGCCATGATCGCGGTGTCGATCACCTCGGACACGGCCTCGAGCCGGCCGAGGCGGGCGAGCCCCGCGTACGCGAGCACGACGGCGTCGAGGTCGGCCTCCTCGCCGAGCGCCCGGGCGAGGCGCGTGTCGACGTTGCCGCGGATGTCGACGACGTCGAGGTCGGGCCGGACGGACCGGAGCTGCGCGGCGCGCCGTGGCGACCCGGTGCCGACGCGGGCGCCGCGCCGGAGCGTCGTGATGGTCAGGCCGTCGCGCGCGCACAGGACGTCGCGCGGGTTCTCGCGCTCGGGCGTGACGACGGTGAGCCCCGGCGCGGGCTCGGTCGGGAGGTCCTTGAGGGAGTGCACCGCGACGTCGCACCGGCCGTCGAGCAGCGCCTCGCGGAGCGCGGTCACGAAGACGCCCGTGCCGCCCATCTGGGCGAGCGAGCCGGTGAGCACGTCGCCGTCGGTGCGGATGCGCACGATCTCGACGTCGCGGCCGGTCAGCTCTTCGAGGCGGCGGGCGACGTGGCCGGTCTGGGTCGTCGCGAGGGCGCTGCCGCGCGTGCCCACGCGGAGGGGCGTCGTACCTGCAGGACTCACGGAACCAGTCTCTCCCCACTTTGGCATTCCACGAAAATGTGCACGTCACAGCGCGGGAATGATGCGGGGAGTGACGTGGTCCTGACGCCCGGTCAGGAAGTTGCGGACAATGTGTCAGGTCATTTCGCGGGGAATTCTCGGGACTATTCCGGCGCGCAATCCGGTGAGGATTCCCTCACCCCGCGGCCGCGAGGCTGCGGGCACATTCCTGTGCGTGGCCGACGATCGACGCGAGCCCCGTCCCGGCGATCCAGCCGCCGGTCACGGCTAGCCCGGGCACGGCGTCCACGCGCGCGACGAACGCTGCGACCTCGCGCCGGAACGCGGGCGTGGGCGGGGGCAGCGCGCCGTTCCACCGCGTGACGACGTGGCCCAGGACGCGCCCGTGCAGGTCGACGCCGAAGAGGCGCGACGCGTCCGCGACGACGCGGTCGAGGTCCGGCTCCGTCGTCGCGCCGATGCGCCCGTAGCTCAGGCGCACCACGTGGTGCCCCGGCCCGGCGGCGGCGCGGACGCGGTCGCGCAGCCAGGGCCACTTGGCGGTCGAGTGCGTGAGCGCCTTGGCCTCGACGTCCGACGGCGGCGCCGCGCGCCCGGCGTCGCGGTGCGGCGGGGCGACGAGCAGGCCGGTCCCGCGCGGGGCGTCGTCGAGCTCGGGCGCGCGCAGCAGGAGCGTCACGAGCCGCACGTCCGCGCCGGGCTCCGGGTCCGGCAGGAGGTCGGCCGCCGTCCCGACGAGCGGGCCGAGCGCGTCGACGAGCGCCGGGGTCGTCACGACGAGGCGCGGCGCGGCGAGGTCGACCGGGCCGCCCGGGGCCTCGGCGCGCACGAGCCAGGTCCCGGGCCCGCTGTCGGGGGCTGCGGTGCGCGAGATCCCCGTGACCTCGTGGCGCAGCCGGACGTCGGTCCCCGCGACGAGCCCCTCGACGAGCCGGTGCATCCCGCCGTCGATGCCGCGCACGGCCGACCCGGCGGGGGCGAGGGCGCGCATCGACGCGACGGCGCGCGCGAGCGACCCCTCGCGCTCGAACGCCTCGCGCAGCCCGGGCGCGACCGCCGCGACGTCCAGCCGGTCGAGCGGGGCGGAGTGCACGCCGGAGGCGACCGGCGCGACGAGCCGCTCGGTCACGCGCGCCCCCATGCGGGACCGCGCGAACGTCTCGAGCGTCCGCAGGTCGGTGAACTTGCGGGGCAGCACCCGGTCGAGGCTCGCGCGCAGCGACCCGCCGAGGCCGACGGCGCGGCGCACGTCGCGCGACCACGGGTCCGCGGGGATGCCGAGGACGCCCGCGCGCGGCAGGGGGTAGGCGTGCCCGGCGGCGTAGCCCCACGCGCCCGCGCCCGACGGCTCGACGACGTCCAGCCCCAGCTCGTGCACGAGGTCGCCGACGGCCGTACCGCGGGCCGCGAACGACTCGGCCCCGAGGTCGACGCGCACGCCGTCGAGGCCGGGCAGCTCCCCGCCGCGGACCGGCCCGCCGGGCACCTCGGCGGCGTCCAGCACGACGACGCGCAGCCCCTGCGCGCGCAGGGTCCGCGCGGCGGTGAGCCCGGCGACGCCCGCGCCGACGACGACCGCGTCCGCGGTCTCGACCCCCTCCGGTGCGGGGGGTGCGGGCGGACGGGGCGTCGTCGGCTCGGTGCTCACCGTCGGGTCGCCTCCTCGGTGGCGGCGTCGGGAGCGTCGTCCGCGAGCGCGTGGACGAGCGCGACGACGCGCGTCAGCACGTCGGGGTCGGTGTCCGGCGGGACGCCGTGGCCGAGGTTGACCACGTGCCCCGGGGCCGTGCGTCCGCGGCGCACGACGTCCCGGACGTGCGCCTCGAGCACGTCCCACGGCGCGGCGAGCAGCGCGGGGTCGATGTTGCCCTGCACCGGCACGGGGGCGTGGCCCTCGGCGAGGAGCCGGGCGGCGTCGTCGAGCGGCGTGCGGTAGTCGACGCCCACGGCGACGTCCTGCACCCCGGCCGCGGTGACGGCGTCGCGCATGGCGGGGAGCAGGTGCCCCGTGCCCGTGCCGAAGTGGACGACGGGCACGCCGAGGTCCGCGACGTGGGTGAGCGCGCGCGTGCTCGCCGGGGCGGCGCCGGCCGCGTAGTCCGCGAGCGAGAGCGAGCCGGCCCACGAGTCGAAGAGCTGCGCCGCGCTCGCGCCCGCCTCGACCTGCGTCCGCAGGAACGTGCCGGTGAGGTCGGCCGCCCAGTCGACGAGGCGCTGCCACGTCTCCGGGTCGCCGCGCAGCAGGGCGCGCGCCGCGAGGTGGTCGCGCGACGGCCGGCCCTCCACGAGGTAGGCGGCGAGGGTGAACGGCGCCCCGGCGAACCCGATGAGGGGCGTCGTGCCGAGCGCGTCGACCGTCAGCGCGACGGCCTCGCGGATCGGGGCGAGCGCGTCCTCGGTGAGCTCGCTCTCCACGAGCCGGGCCACGTCGTCGGGCGTGCGGTACGCCTGGCCCATGACGGGGCCGACCCCCGGCGCGATCTCCACCTCGACGCCCGCGAGCCGCAGCGGGACCACGATGTCCGAGAAGAAGATGCCCGCGTCCACGCGGTGCCGGCGCACCGGCTGGAGCGTGATGTCGGACGCGAGGTCGGGGCGCAGGCACGAGTCGAGCATGCTCACGCCCTCGCGCGCGACGCGGTACTCCGGCAGCGAGCGACCGGCCTGGCGCATGAACCACACGGGTGTGATTTCCGGGCGCTTTCCGGTCGTGCCCGCGCGCAGGGCCTGCACGAGCGGGGAACGGTCCGTGCGGCCGTCGGTCAGGGGATGGCCCGGGGAAAGGGCGACAGGAATCACAGCTACCGATTCTGCCTCTCTCCCGGGGGAATGATTAAATCGGAGGCACTGTGGCTCTTCTCTCCCTCACGGCCAGCCACCACGAGCTGGACCTCGACGCCCTGGAACGACTCTCCACCGGGGCGCACTCGATCGGCGGCTCCGCGGTCGCGGCGTGCGACGTGATCACCGGTGCGGTCGTCCTCGCGACGTGCAACCGGTTCGAGCTGTACCTCGACGTGGACGCCCCCCTCGACGGCACCGGCGTGCAGCACGCGACCGAGCACGTCGCGCGCATGGTCGCCGAGGCGTCGGGCGTGGAGGTGGCGGAGGCGCTCGCGTCGTTCCGCACGCGCGCCGGGACCGAGGTCGCCGAGCACCTGTTCGCCGTCGCGTCGGGCCTGGACTCGATGGTCGTGGGGGAGCGCGAGATCGCCGGCCAGGTCAAGCGGGCGCTCGAGACCGCGCACGCCGACGGCGTGACGTCCTCGACGCTCGAGCTCCTCTTTCAGACGGCGTCGCGCACCTCCAAGAAGGTCAGCACGCACACGACGCTCGGCGGGGCCGGTCGCTCCGTCGTCGCGCTCGGGCTCGACCTCGCCGCCGCCGAGCTGCCGCCGTGGCCGCAGGTCCGCGCCGTCCTCATCGGCACCGGGTCGTACGCGGGCGCGAGCCTCGCCGCGCTGCGGGCGCTCGGGTGCGACGACGTGCGGGTCTACTCGCAGTCCGGCCGCGCCGAGGAGTTCGCCGCCGCGCGCGGCGTGGAGGCCGTGACGGACCTCGTCGTGGCGCTCGAGGACGCGGACCTCGTGGTGTCGTGCAGCGGCGCGCGCGGTCGGGCGCTCGCGGCGGACGCCGCGCGCCCGGGCCCCGAGCGGCGCGAGCAGGCGATCGAGCACGTGCTCGACGCGGCCGCGGTAGTGCGGGCGCGCGAGCGGGCCGCGGTGCGGGCGGGCGACGAGCCCGTCGCGCGCCCGACGGTCGTGCTCGACCTCGCGCTGCACCGCGACGTCGACCCGCGCGTGGCCGACGTCGAGGGCGTGCTCCTGTACGACCTCGCGACGCTCGCGGCGCACTCGCCGTCGATCGCGTCCGAGCTCGTGACGCAGGCCCGCACGATCGTCGACGAGGCGACGCGGGCGTTCGAGGAGACGCGCCTCGGGCGAGCGGCGGACACGGCGGTCGTCGCCCTGCTGGCCGACGCCGAGCGGCGCGTCGCGCTCGAGGTGGCCGACGTCGTCGCGCTGCGCGAGGCGGACGGCGACCCGGTGGAGCCGGACGAGGCCGACGAGATCGCGCGCGGCGTGCGCCGCCGCGTGCACGCCGACCTGCACCGCGCGATCGTCGCGGCCCGTGCGGAGGCCGTCGCGGCGGCGCAGGCCGAGGAGCGCGCGGTCGTCGCGGACGCCCAGGCGCTCGTCCACGAGGCCGCCGCCGCACGCTGAGCCCCGTCCGCTCGACGGACCCGCTGCCTCGGGCACGCGATTGACAGCGCAGTCATAGCCGGGAGAGGGTGGCCGACGGACGCCCGTCGTCGACCAGGAGCACCGTCGCCCCGCCACGAGCGGCCCGGGCGGCGACTGACCGACGGCCCCGAGGCGCCCCGGGCGACGACGCCCGGTCGCACGTCGAAGAGGACATGGCATGAGACGACCACGACTCGCGCTGCTCGCCGCAGGGCTCGCGCTCGCCGTCGTGCCGGGCACGCTGCTGCCCGCCGCCGCGGGCGCCGCCCCCGCCGACGAGGGCACCGTCACCGCCGCCGCGAGCGACGACCTCACGCTCGAGGTCAACCCGTTCGTCGGCACCGAGAGCGAGGGCAACGCCTACCCGGGCGCGACCGTGCCGTTCGGCATGGTCCAGCTCAGCCCGGACAACACCAACTCCTACGCCTCGACGTCGTACAGCACGAACGCCGGGCGCGTGTGGGGCTTCAGCCACCGGCACGTGAACAGCGCGGGCTGCCCCGCGGCGGGCGAGCTGCTCGTCACGCCGGACACGAGCACCACCCCGCGCACGTCGCGCTCCTTCATCGCCATCAAGGACCAGAAGAGCACCGAGCGCGCGTCGGCCGGGTTCTACGAGGTGACCCTCGCGAACGACGTGCACGCCGAGCTCAGCGCGACCACGCGCGTCGGCGCGCACCGCTACACGTTCCCCGCCTCGACGACGTCGCACCTGTCGTTCAACGTGGGCCAGACCCTGCGCGACGCCGGTGCGAGCTCCGTGACGTGGGTCGACGACCGCACGCTCGAGGGCTGGGTCGACAACGGCGGCTTCTGCGGCGGCACGCCCGACAAGCAGCGGTACTTCTTCAGCGCGACGTTCGACCGTCCGGTCGCGTCGAGCGGCACGTGGGGCACCGACGCGCGCTACGTCGCGGGCTCCACGACGAGCGAGGTCGCGGGCGGCAACAACGGCGCCGTCGCGGTGTTCGACACCACGACCGACCGCGACGTCGAGGTGAGCGTGGGCGTGTCGTTCGTGAGCGTCGACGGCGCGCGGGCCAACCGCGCGGCCGAGGCCACCGACGAGGGCGGGCAGGTCGCGTTCGACACCGTGCGCGAGGAGGCCCGCGACGCGTGGAACGCCGAGCTGGGCCGTGCCGCGATCGACGCGTCGCCCGACCAGCGCCGGATCTTCTACACCCAGCTCTACAAGACCCTGCTGTCCCCGACGATCGGCAGCGACGTCGACGGCCGGTACCGCGGCATGGACCTCGAGGTCCACCAGGCCGACGGCTGGGACTACTACCAGAACTTCTCGCTCTGGGACACGTACCGCACGCAGGCGACGCTGCACGCGCTCCTGCTGCCCGAGCGCGCGCAGGACATCGTGCGCTCGATGTACCAGCACCGCGTCGAGGGCGGCTGGCTGCCGCGCTGGTCGCTCGGCGCGCTGGAGACCAACATCATGGCGGGCGACCCCGTGACGCCCTGGCTCGCGGAGAACTTCGCGCTCGGCACCGTCCCCGACGACATCGCGGACGAGCTGTGGGACTACCTCGTGGAGAACGCCACGACGACCCCGCCGGACGACGTCGCGTCCGTCGGGCGGCGCAGCACCGAGTTCTACGCCGAGCACGGCCACGTGCCGTTCTACCCCGAGAACGAGGGCGGCCTCGGCGGCCAGTTCGAGGAGTACCGCCACGGCGGCTCGGCGACGCTCGAGCTCGCGCTCGCCGACGCGAGCCTCGGCGCCGCGGCCGAGCGCACGGGCCGCGAGGGCGGCCAGGCGTTCCTCGACAAGGGTCGCAACTGGCGCAACCTCTGGAACCCGGACGTCGAGCTCTCCGGCGGCTTCCAGGGCATGGTCAACGCGAAGCGCCCGACGGGCGAGTTCGTCACGCTGCCCGAGCTGACGGACGTCACGCGCTCCGGCTTCCACGAGGGCGTGCCGTGGCAGTACCAGTGGATGGTGCCGCAGGACGTCACGGGCCTCCAGGAGGTCATGGGCGGCGAGGACGGCTTCGTCGAGCGTCTCGACTACTACTTCGACCAGCCGGCGCTCGCCGCGAACCCCGGCGTCTCGCCGAGCACGTGGGCCAAGGGCGGCAGCTCGTACTACACGACCATCCGCTACAACCCGGGCAACGAGCCGACGATCATGAACGCGTGGCTCTACGGCTACGTGGGCCAGCCGTGGAAGACGAACGACGTCCTCGCCGCGAACCTCAACCGCTTCCCGGACACCCCGGGCGGCGGCGTCGGGAACGACGACCTCGGCACGCTCGCCGCCTGGTACGTCATGGCGTCGCTCGGGTTCGAGCCCGTCATGCCGGGCTCGGGGATCCTCGCGCTCAACGCGCCGAAGGTGCAGGCCGCGACGCTCACGACCGACGCCGGGGCGACGCTGCGCATCGACGCGGCGGGCGCGAACGAGAAGCTTCCGAGCTACGTCGCCGGGCTGAAGGTCGACGGCGTCGCGCACACCGCCGCGTGGCTCGACGTCGCGGCGCTGCAGGACGGCGGCACGCTCGACTTCGACCTGTCCGACACGAGCGCGGGCCTCACGTGGGGCACCGGTGCGGCCGACCGCATCCCGTCGGTCTCCGCCGTCGCGCCGCCCGCGCCGGTCCAGGTCGAGGCGAGCGCGCGCTGCCTCGGCGGCCGGGCGTTCGTCGCGGTCCGCGCGACCAGCACGGCCGACATGCCGGTGGACGTGACCCTCGCGACGCCGTTCGGCGAGCGGACGGTCCGGCACGTGCAGCCGGGCAGGAGCGCCTACCAGTCGTTCACGACGCGCGCGACGTCCCTCGAGGCCGGGACGGCGACCGTCACGGTCGTCGCCGCGGACGGCACGACGACGACGGTCGACGCGTACGACGCGCTGGCCTGCGGCTGACCGCCGCGCC
>NZ_JBMVFX010000039.1:0-11419 GCF_049538415.1 Cellulosimicrobium sp. AB352
TGGAACCTCGCTTGGGGCAACCCTTCAACCTTACCAGGTCCTCCCCGGCTCCTCAACCCCGGCTGTTCGCCGTGATCCAGTCACCGTGGTCTTCCTCGTCGCGGGCAGAGAACACTCTACGCCATGCGGTGGAAGGGTTTCGACCCCGGGACCAGCCACCCTCGATCGTTCGAGGCGGTGTCTGTTCCTCCCTGTCGGGCCGACATCCAGAACATTACGCGGCCCCGCGCGGCATGGTCAAGCCGCTCCCCGGTGACCCGGCCCACAGGGACGTCGCCGCTCGCCGCACGGCACGACGTGCGGCCGTCGGCCCCGCTCTTCCGCGCTCCCCCGGCGCCGCGCTCAAACCGTCGTCGCGAGCCGCAGGATCACGCGGTCTCCCGGTCGGAGCTGGGCCGCGCGGTCGACGTCCCGCTCGCGGAGCACCCCGATGACGGGGTATCCCCCGGTGACCGGGCGGTCCGCGAGGAAGACGACGGGACGCCCGTCGGGCGGGACCTGGACCGCGCCGCGGACGAGCCCCTCGGACGCCAGCTCCCCGGGCCTGCGGGGCACCGCCTGGCCGTCGAGCCGCAGGGCGACGCGGTCGCTGTCCGGCGACACGGTCCGCAGCGCGCGCAGCGCGTGCCCCGCACCGGGGAGGAACCAGTCGGACCGCGGCCCGGGCAGCACCTCGAGCACCGCGCCCGCCCGCTCGCCCGGACGCGGCTCGCCGGGCGGGAACCGCACCGGTGCGACGTCGGGCCACGGCCACGTGCCCGACGGCGCTGCCCCCACCGCGATGACGTCACCCGGCTGCAGGGGTCCTGGGCCGAGCCGGGCCAGCACGTCCCGCGCGCGCGACCCGAGGACCGCGGGCGGCCGGAGTCCGCCACGCACCGCGAGGTAGGTGCGCAGACCGCGCGCCGCCAGGCCGAGGCGGAGGGTCCCGCCGTCGGGCACCCGGACGGCCGTGTGCATGCCGACCGGGCTCCCGTCCACGCTGGCGGGGACCGCCGCCCCCGCCAGCGCGACGACCGCCCCGCCGGCGAACCGCACGGCGAGACCGCCGAGGGTGACCTCGATCGCCGCCGCACCGTCCGGGTTGCCCACGAGCCGGTTCGCGAGCGCGTACGACGCACGGTCGGCCGCTCCCGACGGCCCGACGCCGACAGCGGCGAGCCCCGGGCGCCCCGCGTCCTCGACGAGCGCGAGGGGACCCGTCGCGAGCACCTCCAGGGCGCGCGGGCCCGGCGGCGAGGCGGTGGTGGCCCGGTCCTGCGCGGGCTGCACGCGCGGCGCCCCCGCACTCCCGTGCTGCTGCTCCCTCCGCGGCGGCACGAGCGCGCCGACGCCCGCGGTCACGGCCGCGCGGACCGGCACGAACCGCACGCGCGCGCCGGGCGCGACGAGCGCGGGCGGGTCGCGGTCGACGTCGAACATCCGTGCGTCCGTGCTGCCGAGGAGGCGCCACCCGCCCGGGGACTCCCCCGGGTAGACGGCGGTGAGCCCGCCCGCGAGCGCCACGGAGCCGGCGGGGACGCGGGTGCGCGGGGTGGCCAGGCGCGGGGCGGCGATCGCGGGATCGACCCCGGAGAGGTACGTGAAGCCCGGCGCGAACCCGCCGAACGCGGCCTCGTACTCGCGGCCGTGGTGCCGCGCGACGACCTCCTCGACGCTCAGGCCCGCCCAGCGGGCGACGTCGTCCAGGTCGGGGCCGTCGTAGCGCACGGGGATCTCGACGAGCTCCCCGACGCGGGTGGTGGGGCCGGTCGTCGACGCGCGCCGCGCCGCCGCGCGCAGCCACGCCCGGGCGGCGGGGACGTCCGCAGGCGCCGCGCAGCGCACGAGCACCGTGCGGGCGGCCGGGACGACGTCGACCACGCCGGGCGGCGCGTCGCCCAGGGCCCGGTGCAGCGCGCGCACGGCGGCGAGGTCCGGCAGGTCGACGAGCAGCGCGGCCTCGCCGAACGCGTGCACCGTCACCTCGCCGTCGGGGCCGTCGGCCGCGTCGCGGACCGGTGACCCGGGAGCGGGCGACCCTCCGGTCGTCACGGCACGGCGTCCGCGCCCGCCGACCCGCCGTGCGGGGCGTCGACGAAGGGCCGCACGACGACCCCGGCGTCCTGGAGCGCGGTCCGCAGCGCCCCGAGCAGCCCGACCGCCCCGGGGGTGTCCGAGTGGACGCACACCGAGTCCGCCTCGACGCGCAGCGACGTGCCGTCCGCGGCCTCGACCGTGCCGGTCGTCACGAGCCGGACGACGCGCCGGGCGACCTCGTCGCCGTCGTGCACGACGGCGCCCGGCTCCCCGCGCGGGAGGAGCTCGCCCGACGGGAGGTAGCCGCGGTCGGCGAAGGCCTCACGGACGGTGGGCTGGCCCGCCGCGTCCGCGAGCCGCAGCACGGCCGAGCCGGGCAGCCCGACGACGGGCAGCGTGGGGTCGTAGGCGCGCACCGCGTCGACGACGGCCCGGGCCTGCGCCTCGTGGTGGACGATCGCGTTGTAGAGCGCGCCGTGCGGCTTGACGTACCGCACGCGGTCCCCCGCGAGCCGGGCGAACCCGTCGAGAGCGGCGAGCTGGTAGAGCACCTCGTCGGCGAGCTCGCCGGGGTCCACGTCCATGAACCGCCGCCCGAAGCCCGCCCGGTCCCGGTAGCTCACGTGCGCGCCCACCCGCACCCCGCGCGCGGCGGCGTCCCGCGTCACGGTCCGCATGGTCGTCGCGTCGCCCGCGTGGAACCCGCACGCGACGTTCGCGCTGGTCACGAGGCCGAGCAGGGCCTGGTCGTCGCCAAGGGTCCAGCGGCCGAAGCCCTCGCCGAGGTCGGCGTTGAGGTCGATGCGCGTCACGTGTCCATCATGCCCGGGACGCGCGCTCGGCGGGCTCCGCCGCGGACCCCACCGGTGCGCCACCGCTGCGCCACCGCGGTGCCCACCGTGCCGTGGGCGGAGACCGCGGGCGTAGATTTCCTGGCATGCCGGACGACACCACCACCGCCACGACGGCCGTGCGCCGCGCGACGACGGCCGACGCCGCCGCGCTCGCGGACCTGGCCGCGCTCACGTTCCCGCTCGCGTGCCCGCCCGGCACGTCGCCCGACGCGATCGCCGAGCACGTCGCGACGCAGCTCTCGCCCGACCGGTTCCGCGCGTGGGCCGCGAGCGCCGCGCACGCGCTGCTGCTCGTCGAGACGGCGGCGTCGTCGCCCGGGACCTCGACCGGCACCTCGACCGCCACGGCGGTCACTGCGAGCGACGCCGGGTCGCCCGAGGCCGCGAGCGGCCCCCTCGGGTACGCGCTGCTGGCACGAGGCCTCCCCGACGACCCGGACGTGGCGGCCGCGGTCGGGCCGGGCGAGGCGGTGGAGCTGTCGAAGATCTACGTGCACCCCGCCGCGCAGGGCACGGGCGTCGCGAGCGTGCTCATGACCGCGACGACGGGGGCCGCGGCGCTGCTCGGGCCCGGGCTCCCCCTCTGGCTCGGCACGAACGGGCACAACGCGCGCGCCCAGGCCTTCTACCGCAAGCACGGGTTCGCCGTGGTCGGGAGCCGGACGTACGTCGTCGGCGGGGAGGCCCATGCGGACGTCGTCATGGCCCTGCCCCGCCGCTGACGGACGGGAGGTCCCGGTCGGGCTCGGCCTGCACCCCGGAGGGCGCCCGACCGGGAGGTCGGTGGGCGGCCCGTGCGGGCCGCGGTCGTCCGGTGGACGGTGGTCGGTCGGCTCAGTGGTCGTGCGCGTCCTCGCCGTCGGTGCCCTCGTGGCCGCCCTCGTCACCGCCCGTGTGACCGAGGCCGAGGCCCCCGTCGAGCGAGTCGTCGGGGTGGACGGGCAGGAAGACGTGGACGTGGCCCTGGCCGCCGGCGGTCGAGCGCAGGTCGAGCTGGACGGCGGCGAGGCCCCACGTCTCGACGGCGCGCGTGCGCAGGTCGCCCGCGAGGGCGTACAGGTCCGGGGCCGCGGCGGAGTCGGCGCTCGCGGCGAGCCCGACGGCGTCGAGCGCGTCCCCGACGAGCTCGAGCGACGTGAGCATCCCGTTGCGGACGATGTTGTGCTCGGAGGAGCCGCTCGCGAGCGCCTCGGTCTCGGCGACGAGGCCGTCGACGGTCGCGCGCCACGCGGTGACGTCCGCCGGGTCCGCGGGGACGGCGCTCGACCCGTCGACGGGGAGCACCGCGTGGAGGCCGTGCAGCACGGGGACGAGCTCGGTCTGGAGGTACCGGGCGTGGTCGATCGAGGCGACGAGGTTCTCGGCGTCGCGCACCTCCTCGGCCGCTTCCAGCTCCGCGACGCGCGCCGGGTCGACGGCGAAGCCCTCCTCGTCAGGTGCCGCGCCGCCGCGCGTGAGCGCGACGACCGCCGCGACCACGACGGCCACGAGCGCGAGCGCGCCGACGACGAGCAGGACGCGGCGCCACGGGTCGAGGCCCACGAACCACCGGCGCGCGCGGACGCGCGCCGGTGGCCGGGGTTCGGGGCGGCCGGCACCGCCCCGGTCGGCAGGGCGGGAGCGTGCGGGCGTCGTCGGGCCGCCGGTGCGGCCGGAGCCCGCCCGGGCTCCTCCCGCCGGGGTCCGGGTCGTCGCCGTCCGTGCCGAGGTGCGCTGTGCCACCTGTCGCTCCTGTCCTGTGGTCGTCCCGCCGGATCCGCCGGCCCGGCCCGTGAGCCGGGCCGGCGAGGCGGCCGGTGACGGGGGCGGGTCCCGTCACCGGCCCGCCGTCAGCCGCAGCTCACGGCGTCGTACGGCACCTCGATCTCGGTCGTGACGTCGCCGAGCGTCGCCGTGACCGTCGCCGTGCCCGCCTCGAACGCCGTCGCGCGCGACGCGAACGACTGGTAGGCGTTGGCACCCACCTCGACCGCGCCGAACTCCTTGGAGCCGAACGGCGTGGTGAGGGTGACCGCGACGGGCGCCTCGTCGGCGTTCGTCGCGCGCAGGGCGAGGTACGCCTTGCCCGCGAGGCAACGGGCCGAGGCGGTGACCTCGACGTCGACCGTGGGCTCGGGCTCGGAGTCCGTCGTGAGACGGAACCAGTCGAACGCCACCGTGACCGGCGTCTCCTGCTCCGGGCCGATCGCCATGAGGCCGACCTTCGTCAGCGCCGCGTCGTTGGTGACCGGGTCGCCCAGCGGCGTCCAGGTCACCCCGCCGTCGCTGACCCAGCCCCGGTACGTGCTGCCCACCTTCTCGAGCCGCAGGTACCAGTAGCCCGACTCGGTCGAGTCGGCGAGCTCGAGCTGACGGTTGCCGCCGTTGCCGAACTGGCCGCCCTTCTCCGAGACGAGCTCGCCGCCGAGGTTCAGCGCCGCGCCCGGGGCGTTCTTCGCGAGCACGTCGGCCTTGACGTAGTTGTCGTCGTCGCCGTACGCGATGAGGCCCGCGAGCTGCCACCGGTGCACGAGCGGCGCCTTGAACCGCGTCTCGACGACCCAGTCGCCCTCCGGTGCCGTCTGGAGGACGAAGTTGCGCGGGTCGTCGTTGTTGCCGGCGTTGATGTCGCCCGGCTGGGTCGTGATGCGCAGCTCGCCGTCGGCGACGGCGACCTTCGACCCGTCGTAGCGCACGACCGCGTCCCAGCGGCAGCCGTCGAGGGCGTCGCCCTCGAACTCGTCGCTCGGCTCGCGCTCGCCGTCGTCCGACCCGTCGCCCGTGACGCGCACGTGGTCGACCCTGGCGACCGAGTCGGCGGCCGCCGTGTCGCCGCCGGCCATCACGCCGAACGTCGCGCCCGGCTTCACGGGCGCCGAGCCCGCGAGCGCCGTCCACGTCTGGCCGTCCGCCGAGTACGCGGCCGTGATGGCGGAGCCGTCCGAGACGAGGCGCAGGTGGATCGCCGTCGGGAAGTCCCCGGCGACGTTCGTCTGGCCGTGCCACGTGCGGGCGCCGCCGGTCTCGGTCTGGAACTCGAGGAACCGGTTGCCGTTCTGGTTCTTCGTGAACGCGAGCTTGGTGTACTCGTCGTCGGTCACGTGGACCAGGAGGCCGGCGTGCTGCCAGTGCCGGGCGAGCGGGACGTCGAGCTTCGTCTCGAGCGTCCACGCGCCGGCGGGTGCGGGCTGACCGAGGTAGCTGATCGGCCCGGTCTGCGCCTCGTTGATGTCGCCCTGCACGACCGGCAGGACGGCGTGGCCGTCGGCGACGGTGATCGGCTTGCCGTCGGCCTGGCGGACGACCGTCCACCGCGGGTCGAGGGTGTCGCCGTCGAACTCGTCGGACGAGTCCGCGAGGCACTGCGGCGGGGTCTCCTCACCGGGTCCCCCGGTCTGCGGGTCGTCGTCGAACGCGAAGTCCTGGAACTCGACGGCGCTCGTGGCCGAGGTGCTGTGCGCGGTGACGAAGAGCCCCACGTCCTGCACGGACGCCGCACCCGGGAGGGCCTGGGGCTCCCCGATCTGCGTGAAGTTCTCGCCGTCCTTGCTCCAGGAGGCCGTGTACAGGTCGCCGTCGCGCACGATCCGCACCCACGCGGGGTAGCTCGTCGAGCTCGCGGCGGACGACGTGACGAGCTGACCGGCCGCGTTGCCGCGGAGCCACTCGAAGCCGCCGCTCGGGCGCATGCCCAGGGCGGCGTAGCCCGGCGAGTTCGCCGTCTGCGTCACGTCGTTGCGGACGATGATCCCGGCCTTGGCGGAACCGTTCGAGTTGCCCTGGCTGGTGATCTTCACCGTCGCCGACCAGTTCTCGTCGGCGCCCTGCTCGCGGTAGATGGTCGAGTACTCGTTGGTGCCCTGCCACATGTTCGCGCCGCCCGACGTGATGAGGTACTTGCCCTCGGCGAGCTGCTCGAACGTCCCGTTCGCGTTGGTGAAGGTCTTCATGCCCCCGAAGAGGTCGCCGACCTGCGCCACGACGACGCGGGACCGCGTGTAGAGGCCCTTGTCGTTGGTCGCGACCGCGGTCAGCTCGTAGTTGTTGTCCGCCGTCACCTCCCACGTGGCCTCGTACGGCGCCTCGGTGTCGGTCCCGATCGACTCGCCGTCGACGAAGAACTCGACCTCGGTGACCGTGTTCTCCGTGTCGTCGGCCTCGGCCGTGACCGTGATCTCGCCCTGCTCCAGGCGCACGCCCGCCTCGGGCGCGGTGATGCGCACCTTCGGCCGCGTGGTGGCGGAGACGCCCTTGCCGTCGGCCTCGACGAAGTTCAGGCGACGCTCGCCCGCGCCGGGGAACACGACGTAGAGCGTGAACGGCTCCCGGGGGTCGGTGACGTCCACGGTCACGTCGGTGAACGTGCCGAGACCCGTCTGCGGGATCTGGGCCGTACCGAGGAGCTCGCCGTCCGCGGCGTCGCGCCGCAGCTCGATCGTGCCCTCGGCCGCCGCGGCGACGCGCAGCGTGAGCGCCTGCACGCCGTACAGGCTCACCGGGTCGTACGACGCCCAGGCCCCGTTCGACCCGGTGATGACCGAGCCGCCGCCCTCGACGTCCCGGCTCGGGATCGTCGTGGTGCCGTCGGAGTCGGCGTGGAACTCCGCCTCGCGCTTCTTCGGGAAGATGAGCGTGGTGTCCGAGCCGGTGAGGGCCGGGACGTCGTCCACGCCGCCGCGGTCGGTGTAGCGCGCGTCGATCACGTAGAAGACGTTCATGTCCTCGCCGTGGCCGCCGCCGAGGCTCGTCGCGACCGTGCCCGTCCGGCCGTGCAGCGGCTCGGAGGGGTGCGCGTGCGCGTCGTGGCCGAGCGCGGGCTGGATGATGACCTGCTCGTCGTCGATGGTCTCGCCGTCCGGCGAGTCCTCGGCGTCCGTCACGGCCACGTCCCACGTGATGTCGTCGCCGAAGGTGAAGAACGAGCCGGTGGGCGGCAGGCCGAAGTCGACCTCGGGCCGCGTGTTGCCGACCGTGATCGGCACGGTCGCCGTGCCCACCTTGCCGGCAGGGTCGGTCACCGTGAGGCGGGCGTCGTAGACGCCGTTCTCCGTGTAGGTGTGGCTCGGGGCGGCGGACGTCGAGTCCGTCGTGCCGTCACCGTCGAAGTCCCACGCGTACGTGAGCGCCTCGCCCTCGGGGTCGGTGCTCCCGGTCCCGTCGAACGACACCTCGAGCGGCGCGATGCCGGAGTCGGGCGTCGCGACCGGCTTCGACACCGGCGAGCGCGAGCCCGACAGGTAGTCGATGCGGTGCAGCCCCGAGTTGGGGTTGTCGCGACCGAAGCCGCCGCCCCAGTCGAGCACGTACATCGCGCCGTCGGGGCCGAACTTCGAGTCGATCGGCGCGAGGAACTGCTCCTGCGGGAGGAACGGGTTGACCTTCTCGACGTCGGTCACGCCGGGAGCGGCCTCGGGGTCCTTGAGGTCGATCGTGTACATCTTGTTCCGGGCCCACTCGTAGAAGAAGGCCTTGCCGTCGTAGGACGACGGGAACTTCGTGTCGGAGTCGAGCTCCGGGTCGTACTCGTAGAACGGGCCGCCCATGGGCGCGAGGCCGCCGCCGGCGTTGATGACGCCGGGCACCGACGAGCGCTGGTAGCCGTACCAGAGGTCCGCCGGCTGCGCGGCGGGGAGCTCGGTGAGGCCGGTGTTCTTCACCGAGTCGTTGACCGGGGCGTCGCAGTCGAAGAAGTCACCGACCGTGACCGGGCTCGTGCGGTAGTCGACGTCGCGGAACGGCTCGTTGTTCCCCATGCACAGGGGCCAGCCGAAGAAGCCGGGCTCCTTGATGAGGTTCCACTCGGCGATGCCCGCGGGGCCGCGGTTCGCCGGGTTGTCCGACCCGTTGTCGGGCGAGTAGTCGGCGACGCCGAGGTTGCCCGTCTTCGGGTCGATGGTGAACCGGAACGGGTTGCGGAAGCCCATCGCGTAGATCTCGGGCAGCGTCTTCTCGGTGCCCGGCGCGAAGAGGTTGCCCTCGGGGATCGAGTACGTGCCGTCGTCCTCGGGGTGGACCCGCAGCACCTTGCCGCGCAGGTCGTTCGTGTTCGCCGACGTCGCGCGCGCGTCGTGGAACGTGCCGTCGCGCTCGGAGATCGGCGCGTAGCCGCCCGACGGCTCGGAGTGCGGGTTCACGTCGTCGCCCACGCCGATGTACAGGTCACCGGTCTCGTGGTCGACGAGCAGGCCGCCGCCCGTGTGGCCCGGCTCGTCGGGCAGGCGCCCGGCCGGGATCTCCAGGAGGACCTTCTCCGACGCCGGATCGATCACGGTCGCGCCCGGGCCGTCCGACGACACCGTGAACCGCGAGACGCGGTTGAAGAAGTTCGCCGGGTCGGAGTCGTTCGCGCTCGCGGGCGAGTAGTACTGGTACAGGTACCCGTTCTCCGCGAAGTCCTTGTCGAGCGCGATCCCGAGCAGGCCGTCCTCGCCGCCCGAGTACACGGGGAGCGTGAGCGCCGTCGTCGTGTTCTGCGTCCGCGGGTCGTAGACGCGGACCTGGCCGCGCACGAGCTCGGTGTAGAACACGCGGCCGTCGGGCGCGACGTCCATGCCGAAGGGGGCGCTCGTGTTGGAGTCGAGCGCGACCTTCTCGAACGAGCCCCAGTCGGTGCCGCCGCAGTCGCCCTCGACGAGGCCCGCCGCCCACTGCACGCCGCCGACGACGTGCTGCACGAAGTCGGGCTCCTGCGTGTAGTGCGCCCCGAAGTGGCCCATGCCCGTCATCCAGGCACGACCGCCGTCGTACGGCTTGCACCAGGAGATCGGGTGGTCGTAGCCCATCTTGTTGCCGCCGGCGTCGTACGTCGTCTCGTCCATCGTGGCGAGGACGTGCGCGCTGCCGCGGACGTTGGCCGAGAAGTTGTACCACTCGTCCGCGCGCGTCCAGCGCTGCGACAGGTGCTCGGTCGACGGGTGCGTGCGGTCCTCGACGCGGACCGTGCCGGGCAGGCCGGGGCTGTTGCCCGTGGCGGCGTGCCCGGGCATGAGCGCGCCGATCATGTCGTCCCACCACTGGTAGCTGCCGCGCATGTCGGTCGCGTTGTGGATCGCGACGATGCCACCGCCCGCCTGCTGGTAGCGCTCGAGCGCGGCCTTCTCGTCCGCGTTCCACGGGTCGCCCGACGTCTGGAACATGACCAGGGCGTCGTACTGCGCGAGGTTCTCGTCGGTGAACACCGAGGAGTCCTCGGTGTGGTCGGACTCGATGCCGACCTCGGCGAACGCGGCCTCGAGCACGGGCGTGCCCTGCGTGATCGCCTCGGTGTGCCGGAACTGGGTCGTCTTGGTGAAGATGAGCACCTTGTGCTCGTCCTCCGCGGGGACGGGGTCGTCCGCGGCAACGGCCGTCGTGACGGGCGCAAGCGTGAACGCGAGCGCCCCGACGGTCAGTGCGGCCGCGACCGATCTCGCCCTGCGTGGGCGTCGTGCAGTCATCGTGGTGCCTCCAGGGGCATGACGTGCGGGCCCGGACGTCGTCGTCCGGGCAGGGTGGTCGTCATCCCGCGGCGTGCCGGCGCCGGCGGTCGTCTGCGACTACGGCTACGTGCTCTCCGGCTCGGGCATCAGTCCCTTCAGGTAGGCGAGGCCATCGACGGCGATGGCGTCCTGGGTCGGCGCCAGCGGGCGCCAGATCGAGGCGGCCGTGGCGATCGTCGCGTTCTCGGCGGTGAAGGACTCGATGACGAGCGGTCCGTCGTAGCCGGTCGCGTCGAGCGCGGCGAGCAGGCCGCGCCAGTCGAGGTGGTCGGTGCCCGGTGCGCCGCGGTCGTTGCCGCACACCTGGACGTGCGCGATGCGCTCGCCCGCGCGCGTCACCGCGCCGGGCAGGTCCGTCTCCTCGATGTTCATGTGGTAGACGTCGAGCATGAGGCCGATGCCGGCCGCGGGCAGGCGCCGCACGACCTCCAGCCCCTGGTCGACGGTGTTGACGAGGCTCGTCTCGTAGCGGTTGAGCGGCTCGAGCCCGACGACGACGCCCGCCGCCATGGCGTGCTCGACGACCGGGGCGAGGTGCTCGGCGAGCTCCTCGTAGGCGGCCTCGCGCTCGGCCGGGCCGAGCCGCCACGTGCGCCCGACCGACGCGTACGCCGGGCCGCCGATCACCGGGGCGCCGACGGTCCGCGCGACGTCGACGACGTGACGCAGGTAGTCCTGCGTGGCGCGCACCGTCGCGGCGTCCGTGGCGACGAGCTCGCGTCCCTCGCCCATGACGAGCGAGACGCTCGCGGCGAGGCCGTGGTCGGCGAGCACGGCGGCCGCCGCCGCCGGGTCCCAGTCCCCCGGGTTCTCGACGGGCAGCTCGAGCACGTCGAAGCCCCACCCCGCGACGCGCGGGGCGATGCCGCGCAGCGCGTCGTCGGTGAGGGGCGACGTCCACACCCACGTGTTGACGCCGAGCGCGCGCCGGCGCACCGGGACGGGCGCGCCGTCGGGCGCGAGCAGGTCGGTCGCGCGGTGCGCGGGGGTCGGGCCGGGAAGAGCCACGTCGCTCTCTCTCGTCGGGTCCGAGCACTCGGCCGTCCCGCCCGCGTGCCCGACGCCGCGGCGCGCCCCCGTGCGGGAGGT
>NZ_JBMVFX010000040.1:0-10113 GCF_049538415.1 Cellulosimicrobium sp. AB352
CCCCGCCGCCCCGGGGAGCCCGGGCTCGTCGACCCACCCCCTGCGCCCCGCGCCCGCTCCCTTCACCGAGCTCGACGCGCGCCGGCTCGGCCCCGTCCGCCGGTACTTCGCGCGGCACCCGGTCGTCATGGACTGGGTCGTCGTGGCCGTCTTCGTCGTGCCCGGCGTGCTGTACGCGCTCACCGCGTCGCAGCCCCGCGGGACGACGGCGCTGTCGCTCGTGTTCTTCCTCGTCGGCGGCGTGCTCCTGTACTGGCGCCGCCGTCGGCCCGTCACGGTCGCGCTCGCGCTCACCGTGGTCGGGGTCGTCGCCATCGGCGTCACCGGCGACACGGCCGGGTTCGAGGTCGCGGCGATGTTCGCCGTCTACGCCGTCGCGGCGTCGCGGCCCTCGCGCATCGCGTGGCCCGTGCTCGCGATCACCGTCCTCGCGCTCTCCGGCGCGACCCTGCTCTGGTACGACGTGGTCACCACCCCGGAGGGGGAGGTCCTGCGCCAGAGCGTCGAGCCGGGCCGCGCGACCGTCGACCGCATCGTCGGCATGCTCGTGACCACCATCCTCTGCCTCGTCGCGCTCGCGATCGGCACGAACGTGCGCGCGCGCCGCCAGCACGTGTCCGACCTCGTCGAGCGCGCCAACTCCATCGCGCGCGACCGCGACCAGCAGGCGCAGCTCGCCGCCGCCGCCGAGCGCACGCGCATCGCGCGCGAGATGCACGACGTCGTCGCGCACTCCCTCACCGTGATGGTCGCCCTCGCGGACGGCGCCAAGGCGTCGGGCGCCAAGAACCCCGAGCTCGCGGGCCACGCGCTCGACGAGCTCACCGCGACCGGCCGCGCCGCGCTCGCCGACATGCGGCGCGTCCTCGGCGTGCTGCGCGAGCCAGGCGGCGAGCAGACCGTGCCCCTCGCGCCCGCGCACGAGACGCCCGAGCTCGAGGAGATCGTCGAGCGGTTCCGTACCGCCGGGCTGCCCGTCCGGCTCGTGCGCTCCGGCCCGCAGCCGACGCCCGGCCCCGCCCTGCGCCAGACCGCGCACCGCATCGTCCAGGAGGCCCTGACGAACGTGCTGCGCTACGCGCCCCTGTCCCCCGTGGTCCTCGTCGAGGTGTCGCGCCGCGCCGAGCCCGGCGCCGACTGGCTCGAGCTGCGCGTCGTCAACCAGGCGGGCCGTCGTCCCGGGGAGGGCGCGAGCGCCGACGAGCGCGGGCTCCCGCCGTCCGTCGCGGAGCAGCACCCGCCCGGCGTCCCCGTCGGCACCGGGCGCGGGATCATCGGGATGCGGGAGAGGGCCGCGGTCTACGGCGGTACCGTGTCCGCGGGGCCGAGCGGGACGGGCTGGGAGGTGCGGGCGAGCCTGCGCCTCGACCTCGACCCCGGCCGCCAGGCCGGCGCACGCGACGACGGACGGGAACGCACATGACGGGAACGGGGGCACCGATCCGGGTGCTGCTCGTCGACGACCAGGCCCTGCTGCGCATGGGCTTCCGCATGATCCTCGCCGCCGAGGACGACATCGAGGTCGTCGGGGAAGCCGGGGACGGCGTGACGGGCGTCGCGCAGGCGTCCGCGCTCGCGCCGGACGTCGTGCTCATGGACGTGCGCATGCCCGGCACGAACGGCATCGAGGCGACGGAGCGGATCGTCGCCGCCCAGCCCGGGTCGCGCGTCATCATCCTCACGACGTTCGACCTCGACGAGTACGCGTTCGCCGCCCTGCGCGCCGGGGCGAGCGGCTTCCTCCTCAAGGACGCCAAGCCCGGCGAGCTCGTCGGGGCGATCCGCGCCGTCGCGAGCGGCGACGCCGCCGTCTCCCCGCGCATCACGCGCCGCATGCTCGAGATGTTCTCCGGCCAGCTCCCGCAGGACGGCGCCGCCGCCCGGGCCCAGGCACCGACCGGCCGGGACGACCCGCGCCTCGCCGACCTCACCGCGCGCGAGCTCGAGGTCTTCGAGGCCCTCGGTGAGGGGCTGACGAACGCCGAGATCGCCGAGCGCTTCGTGCTCTCGGAGGCGACGGTCAAGACCCATGTCGGGCGCGTCCTCGGCAAGCTCGGCCTGCGCGACCGCGTCCAGGCCGTCGTGCTCGCCTACGAGACGGGCGTCGCCCGCCCCTCCTGACTGACCCGCCCCCGCGCCGAGCAGGTGGTTCCGGCGCGTCCAGGACATCTGACGCGCCAAGACCACCTGCTCGGCCCGCCGGGGTCGCCTGGTCGGCGGGGGCCCGGCGGGTCCGGCGGGTCCGGCGGGTCGGGGACGGTCGGGCGGTTCAGGCGTTCGCCGTCGTCTCCTCGGCGGCGGCCTTGTCGGCCTCGGCCTGGGCCCGGGCCTCCTCCTTGGCCGCCTTCCTCGCTGCGCGCTTCTCGCCGCGGCGCTCGGCGAGCGTGTAGAGCACCGGCACGACGACGAGCGTGAGCAGCGTCGAGCTCAGCAGGCCGCCGATGACGACGAGCGCGAGCGGCTGGGAGATGAACGCGCCGCCGCCCGTGATCCCGATGGCCATGGGCGTGAGCGCGAAGATCGTCGCGGCGGCGGTCATGACGATAGGGCGCAGCCGCTTGCGCGACCCCTCCCTGACGGCGTCGTCGAGCGCCCGCCCGCGCTCGCGGTACTGGTTGATGAGGTCGATGAGCACGATCGCGTTCGACACCACGATGCCGACGAGCATGAGCAGGCCGATGAGGGCCGGCACGCCCAGCGGCGTCCCCGTGGCGAGCAGCAGGAGCAGCGCGCCCGTCGCGGCGAACGGGATCGACACGAGCAGGATGAACGGCTGCAGGAGGCTGCGGAACGTCGCGACCATGACGAGGTAGACGATGAGGATCGCGACGAGCA
This sequence comes from Cellulosimicrobium sp. AB352, assembly GCF_049538415.1. Taxonomy (NCBI): domain Bacteria; kingdom Bacillati; phylum Actinomycetota; class Actinomycetes; order Micrococcales; family Promicromonosporaceae; genus Cellulosimicrobium; species Cellulosimicrobium sp. AB352. Next base: position 2,836 of record NZ_JBMVFX010000040.1, read on the forward strand.
GCGCGAGCCCGAGGTCGGCGAAGGCGTCGGCCTGGTCGGCGGCCACGCCCCCGACCTCGACCGTCGCGCCGCCCTCGAGCTCGAGGCCGTCGATCGCGGTCGTCAGCTCGGCGGTCAGCGCGCCGAGGTCCTGCCCCGCGGGGGTGACGGCGATCGTCGCGCTGCGCTCGCCGTCGACGCGCGTGATCGAGGTGGGGACCTCGACCTCCGCGACCTCGGCGACCTGCGTGAGCGGCACGGGGCCCGCGGCGGTGGGCAGCACGACCTGCTCGAGCTCGGCGACCGTCGCCGGCGCCTCGCCCGCGACCACGCGCACCTGCACCGGGCCGTCGCCGAGGTTCACCGTGCCGACCGGGGCCGGGGACATGACCCCCGCGACCGTCCCGGCCACCTGCGTCTCCGTGAGCCCGACGGCGGCCGCCGCCTCGCGGTCGACGGTCACCTGGACGGTGGCCTGGGCGGCGGCGAGGTTGTTCGTCACCTGCGCGGCCCCGTCGGTCCCCTCCGCGAGCTCCTGCACCTCGGCGGCGGCCGCGGCGAGAGTGTCGGTGTCGGGGGCGCGGACCACGAGGTCGACCGTGGAGCTGCCGAACGCGGCGTCAGCACCCGCGACCTCGATGCCCTCGCTCGCGTCGCCGCCCAGCCCGGAGACGGCGTCGCGCACGTCCTCCTGGGCCGCCACGGCGTCGGCGTCCACGTCGAGCGTGACGGCGAACGTCGCCGTCGGCGACCCGCCGCCGCCGAAGAACGCGGCCTCCGGGCCACCCGCGGTGCCGACGGTCGTCTGGACCGTGGCGACGCCGTCGACGTCGAGGAGCGCCTGCTCGACGTCGCGCGCGGCGGCGTCCTGCGCGTCGAGCGACGTGCCCGGCGCGAACGACTCGGTGACGGTGAGCGTGTCCTGGCCGGTGTCGCCGAGGAAGTTGGTCTCGAGCCGCGGCACGAGCGCGAGCGTCCCGGCGAGGATCGCGACCGACACACCGAGCGTGATCGCGGGGTGGCGCAGGGCCCCCCGCAGCGTCGGGAGGTACGCGCGCTGCCACAGCCCGCGACGCTCCTTGGCCTCCGCGGCGGCGCGGGCGCGCTCGCCCGCGAGGCGCGCGGCCTCCGGGTCGGCCGGGACGGGCGGCGACGTGATGAACCAGTACGCGAGGACCGGGACGATCGTCAGCGCGACGAAGAGCGAGGCCAGCATCGCGATGGCGACGGTGAGCGCGAACGGCCGGAAGAGCTCGCCGACCATGCCGCCCACGAGCGCGATCGGCAGGAACACGGCGACGGTCGCGACGGTCGAGGCGGTGATCGCGCCCGCGACCTCCTTGACCGCACCGATGATGGCGCCGACCTTCTCCTCGCCGTACGACAGGTGCCGCTTGATGTTCTCGATGACGACGATCGAGTCGTCGACCACGCGGCCGATCGCGACCGTCATCGCCCCGAGCGTGAGGATGTTGAGCGTGTAGCCCGTGGCGTTCATGACGATGAAGGTCACGAGCAGCGACAGCGGGATCGACACGGCGGAGACGAGCGTCGAGCGCAGCGACGCGAGGAACAGCAGGATCACGACGACCGCGAAGAGGAGCCCGAGCAGGCCCTCGGTCGCGAGGCCCTCGATGGACTCCTCGATGAACGGGGCCTGGTCGAACACGACCCCGACGCGCACGTCCTGGGCGTCGAGCACGCCGGAGAGGTCGTCGACCGCGTCCTGGACCGCGTGCGACACCTCGACCGTGTTGCCGGCGGGCGTCTTGGTGATGGCGACGGCGAGCGCGGGCTCGCCGTCGAGCCGGGAGAACGACGTCGCGGGCTCGGGGCCCGCGGTGACGGCCGCGACGTCGCCGAGCGCGACGGGCGGGGTGCCGGGCGCCGCGGTCGGGGACACGAGGGGCAGCGCGGCGAGCTCGTCGACGGTCGTGACGGCCGTGCCGACCTGCACGCTGAGGGTGCGGTCGCCCTCCGCGACGGTGCCCGCGGGCACCACGACACCGTTGTCCTGGAGGATCGTGGAGACCTGCTGCGGGCTGAGCCCGGCGGCGGCGAGCGCGGCGGGGTCGAGGGCGATCGTCACCTGCTGGTCGGCGACGCCGCTCACCGCGACGCTGCGGACCCCCTCGACGTCCTCGAGCGCGGGGACGAGGCTCGACGTCACGGTGTCCGCGAGCGCCGCCTCGTCCGCGCCGCCCGACACGGCGAGCTGGATGACCGGGAGGTCGTCCACGGAGCCGGTCACGACCTGCGGCTCGACGTCCTCCGGGAGCTGGGACTGCAGCCGCGTGACGGCCGTCTGGAGCTGCGAGGCCGCAGCGTCCATGTCCGTGCCGTACGCGAACTGGACGGTCGTCGCCGAGAGGCCGGTCGACGACGTCGACGTGACGTCCTCGACCCCCTTGACCCCGCGCGCGGCCGTCTCGACGGGGACGGTGACCTGCTGCTCGACGATCGCCGGGGCCGAGCCCGGGTACGCGCCGACGACGGCGGCCGTGGGGATCTGCAGGCTCGGGATGAGCTCCTGCTTGAGCGATCCCATGCTGAGGACGCCGAAGATCGCGATCGCGACGGTGGCGAGCGCGACGAGCGCGCGGTTGGCCAGCGACAGCCGGGCGAGACGGGACACGGAGCCTCCAGGGGTTCCAGGTCGGGCGGGAGACGACGTCGGCGTCGCGATTTCGTTAGCGTAACGCGAAGCATCTCGGGATGGTTCCCGCGCCCACCGATAGAGTCGGCGCCGTGACCCACCCCGCCGACGACGAGCGCGCGGCGCTCGCCCGGCGCCTCGAGGACGCCCAGCGCCGGCTCGCCGACCTGCTGCTCGCGCAGCGCCTCGAGCCGCTGCTCCGCACGACCCTGACGGTCCCCCAGCTCCGCGCGCTCGCCGTGCTGCAGCTCGACGGGGAGACGAGCTCGCACCGGCTCGCGGACGTGCTCGGCATCTCCCCCGCGACGCTCTCGGGGATCGTGGACCGGCTCGAGGCGGCGGGCATGGCGTCGCGCCGCCCCGACCCGCAGGACGGTCGCGTGCGCCTCGTCGCCGCGACCCCGCGCGGCGCCGCGGCGGTGCGCCGGCTCGTCGCGCAGGAGGACGAGCCCCTCACGGACCTCCTCGACCGGCTCGACGTCGCCGACCTGCGCGCGCTGACGGCCGGGATCGAGGCCCTCACGCGGGCCGCGGAGTCGGCCGCGGCCGACCCCGACCCGGCGACCAGCGCGCCGTCGGGCACCTCGGGCGACGGCTCGGCCGACGCCGGGACCGACCCGGAGGGCTGAGGGTCCCGGGCCGCGCGGCCCAGGACCCTCTCCCCCCGTCGGTGCCGCCGGCGGCTCAGACCTCGCCGAGCGCCTCCTCGGGCGTCCCCTCGACGGTCCGGGCCGTGCGGTTCCACCGGGACCACAGGACGCGCTCGCCGAGCTCGCCCGCCATCCGGTGCCCGTACGCCACGAACACGACGACGCCGAGCACGAGGATCCCCGCCCCGAGCCAGAACGGCGCGGTCGCGGACACCGGGTGCAGGAGCCCCGCGATGACCGGGGCGGGGGCGGCGAAGCCCCAGCGCACCAGGTTGAACGCGCCGGTGGTCACGCGGCGGTCCGGGTCGCCGAGCGCGAGCGAGAGGTCCGTGAGGTTGGCGTTCGCGATGCCCATGAACACGCCGGCACCGACGAGCACGACGACGGACCAGGCCGTCCCGAGGTCGAGCGCGAGGAGCACGAGCGCGACGAGGACGCCCACGACGGCCACGCCCAGCGTCTGGACGGCGCCGACGCGGTGCGCGAGCCGGTGCCCGACGACGAGGATCCCGACCGCGAGCCCCACGCCCCACGCGGTGAAGACGAGACCGAGCGGCACGACGTCGAGCCCGAGGAACACGGGGGTGTACCCGAGCACGACGAAGAAGCAGAAGTTGTACGCGGCGGTGACCGCGGCGAGCGCGAGGAAGCCGGGCTTGCGGAACAGGCGGAAGACCTGGCCGACGCGCAGCGGCGCGGGCTTCTCGGCGGGGTCCTTGAGGCGCGTCACGGACACGAGCAGCGCCACGAGCATGAAGACGCCGCACACGAAGAAGGGCACGCGCCACGAGATGCCGCCGAGCAGCCCGCCGAGGAGCGGCCCGACGGCGAAGCCGAGGCCGACGCACGTCTCGAAGAGCTCGACGACCCACTCGCGGTCGTTCGCCAGGGAGACGAGGAGGACCATCGCCGTCGCGAAGAACATCGCGTTGCCGAGGCCCCACAGGCCGCGGAGCGCGGCGAGCTGGCCGATGCTCGTGCTCAGCGCCGCGAGCACGGCCGCGACGGCCACCAGGCTGACGCCCGTGGCGAGGATCTTCTTGTAGCCGAAGCGCCCGGTCGCCATGACGGCGGGGATCATGCCGAGCGCCATGACGGCGATGTAGGCGGTGAAGAGGAGCTCGATCTGCCAGGTCGACGCCCCGATCTCCTCGCCGATCACGGGGAGGATCGGGTCGACGACGGCGATGCCGGCGATCGCGAAGAACGCGGTGAGGGCGGTCGCGTAGATGGCGGTGCGGTTCGGTTCGTTGCGTGTGGAGGCCACTCGGTCGCACTTCCTGGTGAGGGAGGCCGCCGCACGAGGGGCGGCGGCGGGAGAAGTACCTGTATCTAGCAGGTAACTATCTGTAGAATACACCCATGACGGTTGCCGAGGGAAACGATCAGCCGCAGGCGGAGGCGCGCGGGGACGCGAGCGCGCAGGACGTGCTGGGCGCGATCGAGCTCGAGGTCGCCCAGCTCCTGCGTCGCGCGGAGCGCACGCGCGCCTCGGGGAGCCCCGGGACGTCGCGCCGGGGCGGCACGCTCGACCGGTCGGGCTACCTGCTGCTCCACACGCTCGGCACCCACGGCCCGCTCCACGTCAACGCGCTCGCCGAGCGCCTCGGCCTCGACGCCTCCACCGTCACCCGCCAGGTGGTCGCGCTCGAACGGGCCGGGCACGTACGCCGGGCCCGGGACCCGCACGACGGCCGGGCGGTCGTCGTCGAGCCCACGGGCGCGGGGCTCGACGAGCTCGCCGCCCACCGCGCGGCGCGCACCGCGCTCTACGCGGACGTGCTCGGGGACTGGTCGCGCCTCGACCGGGCCCTCCTCGCCGAGCTCCTCGGCCGGCTCAACGACGACCTCGACGCCTACCGTCGCCGCCGCGACGACGCCTGACCCGCCGGGTGCGCCTCGCCGTCAGGCCCCGGGGAGCGCCCACCGCAGCAGCCTCGTGACCGCCTCCCCCGCCGGGTGCGCCCACCGCTGGGGCAGTCCTCGCACGCGCGGCATGCCCGCGCGCGCCCAGTCCGGCAGGGACGCCCGCGCGGCCACCGCGAGCCCCGCGTACACCCGACGCACGGCCCACGGCAGCGGCGGCTCGACGAGGAGGAACCGTGCGGCGTCGAGGGCCGCCGGGGTGAGACCGAGCACCGGACGGTACCCGGCGACGGCGTCGTCCAGCTCGCGCACCGTGACCGGCACGCCCTCGACGCCCAGGGCGCGCCCGACCACCGCCGCCTGCGCGACGTACTCGTCGCACCCGGCGGCGTCGAGCGGGCGGTGCCCGAACTCCTGGTGCGCCACGAGGAAGCTCTGCGTCTCGGCGACGTGGACCCAGCGCAGCAGGTCCGGGTCGCTCGCGCGGTAGGGGCGGCCGTCGGGTGCGACGCCGCGGACCCGCTCGTGGACCGCCCGGACCCCCGCCACGGCGCCGGCGGCGTCGTCGGCCGTGCCGAAGGTCGTCGTGGCGATGAAGGTCGAGGTCCGCTGGAGGCGCCCCCAGGGGTCGCCCCGGTAGCCCGAGTGCGCGGCGACCCCGGCCATCGCGAGCGGGTGCAGGCTCTGCAGGAGCAGCGCGCGCAGTCCGCCGACGAACATCGACGCGTCGCCGTGCACGCGCTGGACCGCGGACCCCGCCGGGAACCAGCGCGGGCCGGGCGTCTCGTGGATGCGCGCCCGCGTCGCCGTAGCGTCCGGGCCCGCGACCCGCAGGAAGATGGCGCGCTCCGCCGCGCCGCGCACCCGCTCCGCCACCTGCGTCATGCGCTCGATGCTCGCACCTCGCGCGCGGCCCCGCTCCCCGCGCGGGCCGTCTGACACATGCCAACATCTCGCTGCAAAGAAAGTCTTGCAAAGAGTCGTTTGCATCGCTACGGTCATCGTATGCCCACCGACAGCGCACCGGCACCCGTCCCGGCCGAACGCCACCCCGCGCTCGGCCCCGCGCAGCTCAAGGCGCTCGCGCACCCGCTGCGGGTGCAGATCCTCGACCTGCTCTCGACGCACGGCGCGCTCACCGCGAGCCGCCTCGCCGACCTCGTGGGCGAGTCCAGCGGGTCCACGAGCTACCACCTGCGCCAGCTCGCGCGGCACGGCTTCGTCCGGGAGGTCGCGGGCCGCGGGACGGCGCGCGAGCGCTGGTGGGAGCGCCCGCCGGGCGGGTTCACGGTCGACGTCCCGCACGACGAGGAGGACGCCGCCGCCACGCTCGCGGGCGCGATGGTGAGCCGCGAGTTCGAGTCCGCGAGGGCGCGCAAGATCCAGGCGTTCCTCGAGCGCTCCCCCGAGCTGCCGACGCGGTGGCTCGACGGCAGCCGTCTGACGACGGCGAGCATGTGGCTCACCGCCGACCAGATGCTCGAGGTCGCGGAGGCGTGGGACGCGTTCGACGCGACGCTCCAGCGGTTCCAGGGCCAGGAGCAGGCGCCCGGCGCGCGGCCCGTGCAGATCCACTTCAACGTCTTCCCGACGATCGACGGCAAGGAGAACCCCTCATGAGCGCGTACTCCCCCACCCTGCCCCGCACGGCCGAGCCCCGTGGCACGGACCGTCTGCTCGTCCTCGTGGGCTCCGCCCTGGCCGACCTCGGCCGCCGCCGCGCGGCCGCCCGGTCCCGGGTGTCGACCGCCCCGCGCGCCGCGGCGGCCGCCGTCCGCCCGGACGACGCGTCGCTCCGCACGGCCGAGGACCGCACGCGCGACCGGGCCGCCCTGTCCCGTGCGTCCCTTCTGCCCTGATCACCGGAAGATCCCACCCCCATGGGGACTCCTCCCCATGCCCTGAGCGACCCGGCCTCGGTTACCCTCGTCGGGGCGTTCTGCGGGCAGTCTGCGGGCACCGGAGCACCCGTTCCCCTCGTCACCGCCGCTCGGCGGGACCCGGAGGACGTGTGCCCCGCCCAGGCACAGAGGAGCACAGGTGGGTCTTCTCACGACCATCCGCGAGCATCGTCGTACCGTCGCGTCGGTGAGCACCGTGTCGGTGTTCTCGACGGCGCTGGTGGGC
>NZ_JBMVFX010000041.1:0-9181 GCF_049538415.1 Cellulosimicrobium sp. AB352
CCAGTGACCTGCGTCACTTTTCGGGAGCTCAGGAGCCTCAGCCCAGGAGCTGCAGCACCGACGACGGCGCCTGGTTGGCCTGGGCGAGCATCGCCGTCCCCGCCTGCGCCAGCACGTTCAGGCGCGCGCCGTCGCGCAGCTCCTGGGCGAGGTCGGCGTCCCGGATCCGCGACTCCGCCGCGCGCAGGTTCTCCCCCGTGCTGCCGGCGACGCGCGCCGCGTGGTCGAGCCGGTTGATCGTCGCGCCCATGCGCGAGCGCTCCTCCGAGACGCGCGAGATCGCGCGGTCGATCGCCTCGACCGCCGCACGCGAGGTCATGTGCGCGAGCTCGGGGTACCCCGCGCCGGTCAGGCTCACGCGCAGGTCGCCGTCGCCCGCGACGAGCACCGACGACACCGCCCACGTCACCCGCGGGAGCTGGACGGCGATCGTCGAGGCGGCGTCCCCCTCGGCACCGACCTGGAAGGTCACCGTCGGCTCGCTCGCGAGGAGGAGCTGGTCGGCGAAGGCCGACTCGTTGTGGGTCCGGCTCACCTCGCGCGCGAGCGCCGACAGCTCGTCCTCCATCGCGGCGCGCGCGTCCGGCCCGTTCGTGTCGTTCGCGGCCTGGAGCGCGAGCTCGCGCATGCGCTGGAGCATGCCCTGGATGCCGCCGAGCGCGCCGTCCGCCGTCTGGAGCATGGCGACCGCGTCCGCCGCGTTGCGCTGCGCGACGGCGCTGCCGTTCGCCTGGGCCCGCAGGCCCTCCGCCGTCGTCAGGCCCGCGGAGTCGTCCGCGGCGGTGGTGATCCGCAGGCCGGACGCGAGCCGCTCCGCCGACGCGCCCTGCTCGCGCTGCGTCGTCGCGAGGCGGCGGTACGTCGTCGTCGCCGCCACGTTCGTCACGATCGAGAGACCCATGCGTGCGCTCCTGTCCCGCGCGGCCCCGGGCGGGCCGGCTCGTCCGGTACCGGCCCGTCACCTCGACCGGCCTGCTCCTGGGGACTGTCGGACGCCGCGGCCCGACGGTGGCCGACACCGGTCGACGCCGTCGCGCCCCGCGTCACGACGCCGCGGGCACCGCCCACGCGGACCGCTGCGTGGCACCGCCCGCGACGCGCTCGCCCATCGCGGCGAGGTACTCCCGCCGGCGGGCCGTGAGCGGCGCGGCCGGGCCCTTCGCCTCGCGGCCCGAGTAGTGGGCCTCGAGCCCCTCGCGGAGCAGGCGGACCGCCTCGATCCGCGCGTGCGAGACGGTCGAGTGGCTGATCCCCAGCTCGGCGGCGAGGTCGCCGACGCTGCGCCCCGCGAAGTACACCTGCTCGACGACGTGCCGCAGCTGGTCCGGCAGCGCCGCCACCGCCTCGCGCACCACGTGCCGTTCCTCGACGGACAGGACCTGCTCCTCCGGGGTCGGCGCCTCGAGCGCGACGTGGTCGTAGGTGGTGTCCTCCATCGCCACGATCGAGCGGCCGGCGTCGTCCCGGGCCGCGCGCACGTCCGCGACCGCGACGCCCATCGCCTCGGCGACCTGCGCGTCGGTCGGCTCGCGACCGAGGGACGCGGTGAGCGACGCCGTCACGGCCGTCAGCGCCTTGATGCGGCGGCGCGCCGAGCGCGGGGCCCAGTCCTGCGAGCGCAGCTCGTCGGCGAGCGCCCCCACGATGCGGCGCCGCGCGTACGCGCCGAACGGGACGCCGCGGGTCGGGTCGAAGCTCGTGGCCGCCGTGGTGAGGGCGACGGCGCCGACCGACGCGAGATCCTCGCGCGAGAGGTGGTCGGCCCGCGCGCACAGGTCGGAGACGAGGAAGCCGACGAGGGCAAGGTTGTCGACGACGAGAGCGTTGCGCTCGGAGAGGTTCACGCCGAAGCACCTTTCTGCTGGGGCGGGCCCGGTACGGCACCGGGAGACGCGGGTGAGGCACGCGGTGGCACCGCGTCCTGACCTCTCCCATGCAGCGGGCGCGGGGATCAGCCGCCACATCCGCACCGCACGTGCCGACAGTGGGTCTCGAGCGGGCGCTGCCCGCCGCCCCGACCGACCACCGCGCACACAAGGGAGAGCCACGTTGGGCCCTCAGGAGCTGTCGACCCTGCTGTGGCGAGAGCGCGAGCTGCTCGAGATGCTGCTGTTCAAGCTCGAGGAGGAGCAGCTGCTCCTCACCGCCGGCCGCACCCGCTGGCTCGCCCACGCGAACCGCGAGGTCGAGACCGTGATGGAGAAGGTGCGCGAGGCGACCCTCGTGCGCACCGTCGCGTCCGAGACCGTCGCGGCCGAGTGGGGCCTGGCGCCCGACGCCACGCTGCGGGAGATCGCCGCGGCCGCCCCGGCCGCAGGCCCCTGGCGCGAGATCTTCGAGGGCCACCTCACGGGCCTCACGGAGCTGACGGTGCGGATCAAGACCGTCCGCGACACGAACACGCAGTTCGTCAACCACGCGTCGCGCTCCACGCAGGAGACGCTCGCGACGCTCGGCGGCGAGCCCCGCACCTACGACGCGACCGGTGCCACCACGGACCGGTCCGACGTCGCCCGCCTCTTCGACACGGTGCTGTAAGGAGTCCCGCCCATGAGCTCGTTCTCCATCCTCAACACCGCCTTCCGGGGCATGAGCGCCGCCCAGGCGGGCATCGACGTCACCGGTCAGAACGTGGCGAACGTCAACACGCCGGGCTACACGCGCCAGCGCGTGCAGCAGTCGGCCACGGCCCCGCTCACCGAGATGGGCCTGGGGCGGCTCTCGCAGTCCGCGCGGTCCGGCCAGGGCGTGACGATCGACGGCGTCGCCCGGCTCGGGAACCTCTTCCTCGAGTCGCGCGTGCGCCAGACGGCGTCCGCCGACGGGTACGCGAGCGTCCGCGCCGCGGCGTTCACGGCCGTCGAGGACATCCACGGCGAGCCCTCGGACACCGGGCTGTCCGCCGCGCTGCAGTCGTTCTGGGGCGCGTGGCAGGACGCCGCGAACTCCCCCGGCAAGGACGCCCAGGCCTGGGTCGTGGTCGAGGAGGCCGGCGCCGTCGTCGACCGGATCGTCGACGGCCGCGCCCGCGTGGAGGCCGCGTGGGGCCAGGCGCGCACGAGCGCGGGCTCGCTCGTGGCCGAGATCAACACGGTCGCCGACAAGATCGCCGCGCTCAACACGCGCATCCTCGACGCCTCGGGCCAGAACGGCTCCGCCAACGAGCTCGTCGACCAGCGCAACCAGCTCGCCGCCGACCTGGCGCGCCTCGCGGGCGCCCAGACGAGCACGAACCCCGACGGCACCGTCAACGTGCTCCTGGGCGGGAACCTCCTCGTCGACGGCCACCACGTGAACGAGGTCCGGCTCGTCGGGTCCTCGACGCTCGACGGCGCGGCCGACGACGCGGTGCGGCTCGAGTGGTCGCACCGCCCGGGCGCGGCCGTCGGGCTCGAGGGCGGCGAGCTCGCCGGGCACCTGTCGGCCCTCGCGCCGGTGTCGTCCGGCGGGATCTACGCCCAGGCCGCGGCGGGCTACGACGCGCTCGCGTCGGCGCTCGTCACGCAGGTCAACGCGCTGCACACGACGGGCCTGACGCCGTCGGGCACCCCGGGCGGAGCGTTCTTCGCGATCGAGCCGGGCAGGTCCGCGGGCGCCGGCCTGCGGGTCGCGGTGACCGCGCCCGGCCAGGTCGCGACCGCCGCCGTCGGCGCGGGCAGCCTCGACGGGTCGGTCGCCGACCGCATCGCCGCGCTCGGCAGCGCCGCCGGCGGGCCCGACGCGGTGTGGTCGACGCACGTCACGCAGCTCGCCGTGAAGTCGAGCTCGGCCGGCTACGACGCGAAGCTCGCGACCACGGCGTCCACGGCGGCGTTCAGCGACCTGCTCTCGCACTCCGCGGTCTCCCTCGACGAGGAGACCGTGAACCTCATGCAGTACCAGCACGCCTACCAGGGCGCGGCCCGCGTGCTCACCGCCGTCGACGAGATGCTCGACCAGCTCATCAACCGCACCGGCCGCGTCGGGCTGTAGCCCGCGACCAGGTCCGCAAGGGGAGAACCGTGCGCATCACCAACCAGATGCAGGCCTCGTACGTCACGAGGAGCCTGCAGTCCAACCTCGCGAGGATCGCCGAGCTCCAGGAGCAGGGCACCTCGGGGCGCAAGATCACGCGTGCCTCGAGCGACCCGTCGTCCGCGGCGGACGCCCTCGCGATCCGCGGCCGGCTCGCGGCCGAGCAGCAGTACGACCGGAACATCGCGAACGGGGAGGGCTGGCTCGCGACGCTCGACTCGACGCTCGGCACCGTGACCGACATCGTCCAGCGCGTGCGCGACCTCGTCCTCCAGGGCGCGTCGGACACGACGTCGGCGGAGGGCCGGGAGGCCGTCGCCGCGGAGCTCGTGGAGCTGCGCGACGAGCTGCTGCGCCAGTCGAACTCCACGTACCTCGGGCGCACCGTCTTCGCCGGGACGTCGGACGAGGGCGTCGCCTTCCGCGACGACTACTCGTTCACGGGCGGCGGGGCGTCCGTCGAGCGCCGCATCGGCGTCGACTCGACGGTCCGCGTCGACATCGACGGCGCCGCCGTCTTCGGCACCGGGTCCGGCTCGGTGTTCGCCCTGCTGGACACCGTGGCGGCCGACCTGCGCGCCGGCAACGGCAGCGGCGGCCATCTCGCCGCCGTCGACGCGCGGCTCGACGCGGTCCTCACCCAGCACACGACCGTCGGCGCGCGCCAGAACCAGCTCGAGCGCGCCGCCGACACCAACCTCGGCAACCGCACCTCGCTCGAGACGCGCCGCGGCGCCATCGAGGACGTCGACCTCGCCGAGCTCGCGATCGACCTCCAGCTCAAGCAGGTCGCCTACCAGGCGACCCTGAGCATCGGCGCCACCCTCCTGCAGCCCTCCCTCCTGGACTACCTCCGCTGATGACCACGCTCACCTTCGTCACCCCGCCTCCCGGCCTCGCGGCCCGCCGGTTCGAGCTGCTCACCGAGCAGGGCGACGGCGTCTACACGCTGTCCGCGCTCGACACCCCGGGCGTCGAGATGCTCGTCCTCGACCCCGGCCGCTGGGTGCCCGGCTACTCCCCCGCGATCCCGTCGTCCGACCTCGCGCGCATCGGGGCCGAGGACACCGACCCGCTCGTGCTCGTCGTCGCGAGCGTGCGCGCCGGCGGCGTCCACGCGAACCTCATGGCGCCGGTGCTCGTGCACCCCGACACGGGCGCCGCGGTCCAGTCCGTCCTCGACGGCCAGGGGCTCGACCTGCGACGGACCCTCGTCACCGCCTGACCTCGCGGACGACCGCGTCCCCACCCCGACCACAGCCACCCCGGCGCCGCTCACGGCACCGGGGTGGCTGTCCGTCGTCGTGCCGTGCCGTGCGGTGCCGGACGAGCACCGAGCCGGGACGACGAGAGGCCGGGCCCGGGGCGTGCGCCCCCGGCCCGGCCTCCGCACGGGTCTCGGTCCCGTCGCCGTCAGGCGAGGACCACCGTCAGCGCCCCGCCGCCGTAGCCGGCGATCTCGATCTCCGCGTCGAGCCGGCGACCGGTGCTGCGCAGGAACGACACGGGCGCGCCGGGCAGCGGCCCGCGCGTCGAGTCGAACACCTCCGCGAGCTTGAGGTGCGGCGCGTCCTCCGCGTTGAAGAGGGCGGCGGTGACGTTGAGGACCTCGGACAGGTTCTCGAGCAGGACGTCGCTCAGCGTGCCCTCGGCCGCCGCGTCCTGGGCAGGACCGGGCGGCACGAGGCCGATCGAGGCGCCGAGGTGGGCACCGAGCGGGACGTCGACGGCGACGACCGCCTCGACCTGCGCCCGGTGGCTGACGTAGGTCGCGGCGATGACGCCCGGCCTCGTCTCGGGCGTCAGGAGCGCGCTCGCGCGCACGGCCGTGCACCCGCGGCCGACCAGTCCCGCGTACAGGTCGCGGATCTCCTTGAGCTCGGGCAGGGGGGTCGTGGTCACAGGGGGCTCCTCCGGGGGGACGTGCGTCGGGTCAACGGACGTGGGGACGCAGGACGTCCTCGAACGTGTCCGCGTCGAACGGCTTGGCGATGAGGAACAGGGCGCCCTCGGCGTCCGCGAGCTCGCGCATCTGCGGCGAGCCCTCCGACGTGACGAACCCGAACGGCACGCTCGACCCCGCGGTGCGCAGCGCGCGCAGGACGTCGATGCCGTTCATCTCCGGCATGTTCCAGTCGGACAGCACGAGGTCCGGCTGCTCCGCCAGGGTGAGGGCGAGCGCCTCGGCGCCGTCCCCCGCCTGCAGGATCTCCCAGTCCTTGAACCCCGCCTGGCGCAGGGTCCGGACGACGATCTGCCGCATCACGCGGCTGTCGTCCGCGACGACGACTCTCACAGCTGTTCTCCGTCCTTCGAGGTCCACAACGAGATGACGAGGGGTTCGCCGCGCCACAGCAGCGCCTGCGCGTGGTCGGCCGCTCGCGCGACCGCCGGGCCCGTGGTGTCGACCACCGGCAGGGTGAGCGAGGAGCCGCCGTCGAGCATGCCCTTGAGGTTCCCGCCGACGACGTTCGCGACCTCGCCGAGCGCGTCGCGCACGTCGTCGAGACCCACGGTCTCGTCGTCGTCCAGCTGGAGGAGCGCGCGCGCGATCCGGTCCGCGGTCGGGCGGGCGGTCACGACGAGCGTGCGCCACGAGGTCGGGCCGACGATGTCGACCCACGCGTGCACGGGGTCGGGGATCGGCGCCCCGAGGGCGTCGACGGGCTCGAGCAGGCCCGGCTCGCCGTCGACCATGGCGGCGAAGAGGTCCTGGGCGATGGGCAGGACGCTCCGGGCGAGCGTGTCCCGGGTGTCGATCATGCGAGCTCCTTGGTCGGCAGCAGCCCGAGCATGTCGAGCTTGCCCATGAGTGCGTCCGGCGTGAACGGCTTGATGAGGTACTCGTGGGCACCGGCGGCGAGCGCGCGCACGATGCGCGACTGCTCGGACTCCGTGGTGATCATCATGAGCGTGAGGTCGCGCCACTCGCGGCGCGCGCGGACGGCCTGCACGAACTGCAGCCCGTCCATCACCGGCATGTTCCAGTCGACGCACGCGAGGTCGAAGCGCTCGCCCGCCTCGAGCAGGTCGAGCGCCTGGCGTCCGTCACCCGCCTCGGCGGTCTCGAAGCCGAGATCCCTCAGCGTCGTGGCGACGATGCGGCGCATCACGCGGGCGTCGTCGATGATCAGCGCTCTCATGCGCTGCCTCCTCGGAGTCGGTAAATGGAGCCCTGCGTGACGTCGACCCGTTCCCACGCGGGATCGACGCCGACGGTGGTCTCGGCGGCCCCCAGCAGGAGGAAGCCGCCCGGTCGCACCCGGCTGCGGAGCCGGGCGAGGATCGACTGCTTGGTCGGCATGTCGAAGTAGATGAGCACGTTGCGCAGGAAGACGATGTCGAACATCCGCGGCCCGGGCGGCGCCGTGAGGAGGTTGTGCTGCTGGAACGTGAGGTTCTCCCGCAGCGCCGGGTCGACCTCCCACTCGGCGCCCACGCGCCGGAAGTTGCGCACGAGCATGGGCGCGGGCAGGCCGCGGTTGATCTCGAGCTGGCTGTACCGGCCCGTCCGGGCCCGCTCGACGACCTGCGCGTTGATGTCCGTCGCGAGGATCCGGTAGCTCCGCACCCGCTCCTCGCGCAGGACCATCGCGATGCTGTACGGCTCCTGGCCGGTCGAGCACGCCGCGGACCAGATGCTGAGGTCCGCGCCCGCGAGCTCCGGCAGGATCGCCCGGCGCAGGGCGGTGAACGGCGAGGTGTCGCGGAACCAGGACGTCTCGTTGGTCGTCATGGCCTCGACGACGCGCACGGTCTCCGTCGGGGAGCCGCCCCGCAGGTAGCGGCGGACGTAGCTGTCGACGGCGTCGGGACCCTGCAGGCCCTTCTCGCGCGCGAGCGGCCCGAGCCGGGCCTCGACGAGGTACTCCTTGCCCGGCGCGAGCTGGATCGCGCTGTGCTTGCGGACCAGGTCGCTCACGTAGGCGAACGACTGGGTCGAGACGGTCATGCGTGCGCTCCTTCGGCCGCACCGACGATGGCGCGGGCGACCTGGTCGAGGGGAAGGACCGCGTGGGCGTGCCCCGCGGTCGTGACGGCACCCGGCATGCCCCAGACGACCGAGCTCTGCTCGTCCTGGGCGAGCACGTGGCCGCCGGCGCGGGCGATCTCGCCCGCACCGTCGCGGCCGTCGGAGCCCATCCCCGTGAGGACGACGGCGAGCAGGTCGCCACCGAGCGTGCGGACCGCGGAGCGGAACAGGACGTCGACGGCGGGGCGTGTGAAGTTGACGGGGGGCCCGTCCGTGACGAGGGTCGTCAGGCCCGTGCCCTGGCGGCCGAGCTCGAGGTGCCGGCCGCCCGGCGCCAGGTAGGCGTGACCGGGACGGAGCACCTCGCCGCCGGCGGCCTCGACCACGGTCGTGGGTCCCGCGCGGTCCAGGCGCTCGGCCAGCTGCCGCGTGAACACCGGCGGCATGTGCTGGACCACGAGCATCGGGACGGGCAGCGGCGTGGTCAGGGACGACAGCACGGTCCGCAGCGCCTCCGGCCCGCCCGTGGAGGAGCCGACGACGACCGCGCGCACGGGTCGGGCCGGGGCGGGACGCCGGACCACGGCCGTCGCCCCGCCGGACCGCGCCGTCGGGGCGGCGGGCGCGCGCGGGACGAGCGCCTTGATCTTCGGCGTGAGCTCCAGGCCGACGCGCTCGAGCGCCGTCTGGACCGACCCGCTCCCGCTCGGCTTGGTGACGTAGTCCGTGGCTCCGGCCGTCAGGGCGTCGAGCGTCGCGGACGCCCCGCGCTCGGTGAGCGTCGAGAACATCACGACGGGCATGCGCCGGCCGGCCGCGCGGAGCGCCCGGACCGTCTCGATGCCGTCCATGACGGGCATCTCGATGTCGAGCGTGACGACGTCGGGGTCGAGCTGCTCGACCTTCGCGAGGGCGAGGCGGCCGTCGGCCGCCGTGCCGACGACGGTGATCTCGGGGTCCCGGTCGAGCGTCTGCGCGACGAGGCGACGGATCACGACGGAGTCGTCGACGACGAGCACGCGGATCACGGTCGTCCTCCTCGGGCGCGGCGCGCGCGGGCCGCGCGGGGTGCGAGCGTCATGGTCGGCGGTCTCAGAGCCGGAACCGGGAGACCTGGGCGTCGAGCTGCTCCGAGACGTGGGCGAGCTCGCCGACGGCGACGTTGAGCTGCTCCATCGACCGGGCGCTCTCCCG
>NZ_JBMVFX010000042.1:0-5543 GCF_049538415.1 Cellulosimicrobium sp. AB352
TTGTTAGTCAATGCCAAATTTTTTGTCCCTGTGGCATGGCTGGCCTGGTTGCCCGTCCGGGTGGTTGGGTTGGTTGTGTCTGGGATTCCTTTGGTTGATTTCGGAAGATGATGTCATCTTTCGTGTTGATGCCAGTTTTGTGAACCCTGTTGGGGTTCGCTTCGTATGGATTGTTCACTGCCGGGTTTGTCCTGGTGGTGGGCGTTGTTCATTTACGGAGAGTTTGATCCTGGCTCAGGACGAACGCTGGCGGCGTGCTTAACACATGCAAGTCGAACGATGATGCCCAGCTTGCTGGGCGGATTAGTGGCGAACGGGTGAGTAACACGTGAGTAACCTGCCCTTGACTTCGGGATAACTCCGGGAAACCGGGGCTAATACCGGATATGAGCCGCCTTCGCATGGGGGTGGTTGGAAAGTTTTTCGGTCAGGGATGGGCTCGCGGCCTATCAGCTTGTTGGTGGGGTGATGGCCTACCAAGGCGACGACGGGTAGCCGGCCTGAGAGGGCGACCGGCCACACTGGGACTGAGACACGGCCCAGACTCCTACGGGAGGCAGCAGTGGGGAATATTGCACAATGGGCGAAAGCCTGATGCAGCGACGCCGCGTGAGGGATGAAGGCCTTCGGGTTGTAAACCTCTTTCAGCAGGGAAGAAGCGCAAGTGACGGTACCTGCAGAAGAAGCGCCGGCTAACTACGTGCCAGCAGCCGCGGTAATACGTAGGGCGCAAGCGTTGTCCGGAATTATTGGGCGTAAAGAGCTCGTAGGCGGTTTGTCGCGTCTGGTGTGAAAACTCGAGGCTCAACCTCGAGCTTGCATCGGGTACGGGCAGACTAGAGTGCGGTAGGGGAGACTGGAATTCCTGGTGTAGCGGTGGAATGCGCAGATATCAGGAGGAACACCGATGGCGAAGGCAGGTCTCTGGGCCGCAACTGACGCTGAGGAGCGAAAGCATGGGGAGCGAACAGGATTAGATACCCTGGTAGTCCATGCCGTAAACGTTGGGCACTAGGTGTGGGGCTCATTCCACGAGTTCCGTGCCGCAGCAAACGCATTAAGTGCCCCGCCTGGGGAGTACGGCCGCAAGGCTAAAACTCAAAGGAATTGACGGGGGCCCGCACAAGCGGCGGAGCATGCGGATTAATTCGATGCAACGCGAAGAACCTTACCAAGGCTTGACATGCACGAGAAGCCACCAGAGATGGTGGTCTCTTTGGACACTCGTGCACAGGTGGTGCATGGTTGTCGTCAGCTCGTGTCGTGAGATGTTGGGTTAAGTCCCGCAACGAGCGCAACCCTCGTCCCATGTTGCCAGCGGGTTATGCCGGGGACTCATGGGAGACTGCCGGGGTCAACTCGGAGGAAGGTGGGGATGACGTCAAATCATCATGCCCCTTATGTCTTGGGCTTCACGCATGCTACAATGGCCGGTACAAAGGGCTGCGATACCGTAAGGTGGAGCGAATCCCAAAAAGCCGGTCTCAGTTCGGATTGGGGTCTGCAACTCGACCCCATGAAGTCGGAGTCGCTAGTAATCGCAGATCAGCAACGCTGCGGTGAATACGTTCCCGGGCCTTGTACACACCGCCCGTCAAGTCACGAAAGTCGGTAACACCCGAAGCCCATGGCCCAACCGTTCGCGGGGGGAGTGGTCGAAGGTGGGACTGGCGATTGGGACTAAGTCGTAACAAGGTAGCCGTACCGGAAGGTGCGGCTGGATCACCTCCTTTCTAAGGAGCTACCAACCCTCGCCTTGCCGGTGTTTGCTGGTGGGTGGGTGGTTCAGGTGCCACGCCATCGCCGTCCGTGTGGTGGGTGGTTGCTCATGGGTGGAACATTGACGAAAGAGCTTTCTTGGTCTTGCTGGTGTCAGTACCTGCCGGCTTGCACGATCCTATCGGGGTTCGTGTGGGTGGTGGTGGAACATCACGGGTGAGACCTGGGGGGCTTGTCGAGCACACTGTTGGGTCCTCAGGTCACCGGCCACCGGTTGGTGGGGTGCCTGGTACGGGCCGGTCCTTGGACCACGAACCGCTGCGCGGGTCTTCTTCTTCGGGAGAGGGGTCGGGTGGTAGGCGGGTCTGGTGGGGTCGGGGTCGTTGGTTGTTTGAGAACTGCACAGTGGACGCGAGCATCTTTGTAAAGATCAAGACGCACCCTTTGGGGTGTGGTTCTTGGTTCTCTGCAGTTTTGTTGTTTTTGTTGAAGTTTTTAAGGGCACAGGGTGGATGCCTTGGCACTAGGAGCCGAAGAAGGACGTGGTAGCCTGCGATAAGCCTCGGGGAGCTGGCAAACGAGCTGTGATCCGAGGGTTTCCGAATGGGGGAACCCCGCACGAGTCATGTCGTGTGACCCGCACCTGAATATATAGGGTGTGTGGAGGGAACGTCGGGAAGTGAAACATCTCAGTACCGACAGGAAGAGATATTCCGTGAGTAGTGGCGAGCGAAAGCGGATGAGGCCAAACCGGGCGCGTGTTCAAGCTGTCAGGCGTTGCGTGTTCGGGGTTGTGGGACCCTTCTGGTGGATCTGACAGTCCACCGGGGAGTAAGAAAGCCGTGTCATAGTCGAACCGCATTGAAAGGCGGACCACAGACGGTGCGAGTCCGGTAGACGAAATGGTGCGGCCTCCCGAAGGGGATCCCAAGTAGCACGGGGCCCGAGAAATCTCGTGTGAATCTGGCAAGACCACTTGCTAAGCCTAAATACTACCTAGTGACCGATAGCGGACCAGTACCGTGAGGGAAAGGTGAAAAGTACCCCGGGAGGGGAGTGAAATAGTACCTGAAACCGTGTGCCTACAATCCGTTGGAGCCTCCTTGGCTGGGGTGACAGCGTGCCTTTTGAAGAATGAGCCTGCGAGTTAGTGCTCAGTGGCGAGGTTAACCCGTGTGGGGAAGCCGTAGCGAAAGCGAGTCCGAACAGGGCGCCCATAGTCGCTGGGTCTAGACCCGAAGCGAAGTGATCTAGCCATGGGCAGGTTGAAGCGCGGGTAAGACCGCGTGGAGGACCGAACCCACCAGGGTTGAAAACCTGGGGGATGACCTGTGGTTAGGGGTGAAAGGCCAATCAAACTTCGTGATAGCTGGTTCTCCCCGAAATGCATTTAGGTGCAGCGTCACGTGTTTCTTGCCGGAGGTAGAGCTACTGGATGGCCGATGGGCCCTACAAGGTTACTGACGTCAGCCAAACTCCGAATGCCGGTAAGTGAAAGCGTGGCAGTGAGACTGCGGGGGATAAGCTCCGTAGTCGAGAGGGAAACAGCCCAGACCACCGGCTAAGGCCCCTAAGCGTGTGCTAAGTGGGAAAGGATGTGGAGTTGCACAGACAACCAGGAGGTTGGCTTAGAAGCAGCCACCCTTGAAAGAGTGCGTAATAGCTCACTGGTCAAGTGATTCCGCGCCGACAATGTAGCGGGGCTCAAGTACACCGCCGAAGCCGTGGCATCTGCGCTCAACTCAGGCCTTCGTGGTCCAGAGGCGCAGGTGGGTAGGGGAGCGTCGTGTGGGCGGTGAAGCCGCGGGGGAACCCAGCGGTGGAGCCCACACGAGTGAGAATGCAGGCATGAGTAGCGAAAGACGGGTGAGAAACCCGTCCGCCGAATGACCAAGGGTTCCAGGGCCAGGTTAATCCGCCCTGGGTAAGTCGGGACCTAAGGCGAGGCCGACAGGCGTAGTCGATGGACAAGGAGTTGATATTCTCCTACCGGCGAAGAACCGCCCATACCGAGCCCGGTGATGCTGACCGCCCAAACCTGCCCATCGACCCTTCGGGGTCACCGGGCAGGGGCGCGCGGGACCCAATCCGGTAGTAGGTAAGCGTATTAACAGGGGTGACGCAGGAAGGTAGCCCGGCGTGGCGATGGTAGACCACGTCCAAGGCTGTAGGCCGTCGGGTAGGCAAATCCGCCCGACATGAAGGTTGAGAGCTGACGGTGAGCGCACAAGCGCGAACTGGGTGATCCTATGCTGCCAAGAAAAGCCTCGGCGCGAGGTTCTAGCCGCCCGTACCCCAAACCGACTCAGGTGGTCAGGTAGAGAATACTAAGGCGATCGAGAGAATCGTGGTTAAGGAACTCGGCAAAATGCCCCCGTAACTTCGGGAGAAGGGGGGCCCGAAGCGTGAACACCCTCGCGGTGGGAGCGTGGACGGCCGCAGAGACCAGGGAGAAGCGACTGTTTACTAAAAACACAGGTCCGTGCGAAGTCGCAAGACGATGTATACGGACTGACGCCTGCCCGGTGCTGGAAGGTTAAGAGGACGGGTCAACCCTTCGGGGTGAAGCTCAGAATTTAAGCCCCAGTAAACGGCGGTGGTAACTATAACCATCCTAAGGTAGCGAAATTCCTTGTCGGGTAAGTTCCGACCTGCACGAATGGCGTAACGACTTCTCCGCTGTCTCAACCGCGAACTCGGCGAAATTGCACTACGAGTAAAGATGCTCGTTACGCGCAGCAGGACGGAAAGACCCCGGGACCTTTACTATAGCTTGGTATTGGTGTTCGGTGCGGCTTGTGTAGGATAGGTGGGAGACTGTGAAGCCCGTACGCCAGTGCGGGTGGAGTCAACGTTGAAATACCACTCTGGCCGCTTCGGATGTCTAACCTCGGTCCGTGATCCGGACCAGGGACAGTGCCTGGTGGGTAGTTTAACTGGGGCGGTTGCCTCCTAAAATGTAACGGAGGCGCTCAAAGGTTCCCTCAGCCTGGTTGGCAATCAGGTGTCGAGTGCAAGTGCACAAGGGAGCTTGACTGTGAGACTGACAGGTCGAGCAGGGACGAAAGTCGGAACTAGTGATCCGGCGGTGGCTTGTGGAAGCGCCGTCGCTCAACGGATAAAAGGTACCCCGGGGATAACAGGCTGATCTTGCCCAAGAGTCCATATCGACGGCATGGTTTGGCACCTCGATGTCGGCTCGTCGCATCCTGGGGCTGGAGTAGGTCCCAAGGGTTGGGCTGTTCGCCCATTAAAGCGGTACGCGAGCTGGGTTTAGAACGTCGTGAGACAGTTCGGTCCCTATCCGCTGCGCGCGCAGGAAACTTGAGAAGGGCTGTCCCTAGTACGAGAGGACCGGGACGGACGAACCTCTGGTGTGCCAGTTGTTCCGCCAGGAGCACCGCTGGTTGGCTACGTTCGGAAGGGATAACCGCTGAAAGCATCTAAGCGGGAAGCCTGCTTCAAGATGAGGTTTCCGTACCCTACGGGGTGAGAGGCACCCAGCAGAACACTGGGTCGATAGGCCGGACGTGGAAGCGGGGACGAAAGACCCGTGCAGCTGACCGGTACTAATCAGCCGACAACTTCAACACCAAACACTTTGCTACGCGTCCACTGTGCGGTTCCCGAACCACCAACACCGCACCCCCACACAGGGGGTGCCCCGGTGTCGAGGAGGTTCAACAGAGTTACGGCGGTCACAGCGAAGGGGAAACGCCCGGTCCCATACCGAACCCGGAAGCTAAGCCCTTCAGCGCCGATGGTACTGCCCTGGAGACGGGGTGGGAGAGTAGGACGCCGCCGGACAACCCTTCACCGAAGGC
>NZ_JBMVFX010000043.1:0-4555 GCF_049538415.1 Cellulosimicrobium sp. AB352
CCCGAGCTGTCCTACGACTACGGTGCGCTCGAGCCGCACATCTCCGGGCGGATCATGGAGCTGCACCACTCCAAGCACCACCAGGCCTACGTCACCGGCGCGAACACCGCCCTGGAGAAGCTCGCCGAGGCCCGCGAGTCCGGCGACTTCGCCGCGATCAACCTCCACGAGAAGAACCTCGCGTTCAACCTCGGCGGCCACGTCAACCACTCCGCCTTCTGGACCAACCTCTCCCCCGAGGGCGGCGGCGAGCCCACCGGCGAGATCGGCGCCGCGATCGACGAGCACTTCGGCTCCTTCGACGCCTTCAAGAAGCAGTTCGCCGCCGTCGCCGCCGGCGTCCAGGGCTCCGGCTGGGCCATCCTCGCCTGGGACTCCATCGGCCAGAAGCTCGTCACCGTCCAGCTCTACGACCAGCAGGGCAACCTCACCCTCGGCCTGACCCCCATCGTCCTGCTCGACGTCTGGGAGCACGCCTACTACCTCGACTACCAGAACGTGCGCGCCGACTACGTCACCGCCTGGTGGAACCTCGTCAACTGGTCCGACGCCGAGGCCCGCCTGCAGCGCGCCAAGACCCAGACCGCCGGGCTCATCGTCCCCTGACGACCCCGCCGCACGACACCCGGTCGGCGAGCACGACCCTGCTCCCCCACCACGACGAGGTTGGTCCCGCTATCCACCGGATAGCGGGACCAACCTCGTTCTCAGCGGCCGCCTCGGGCCACACGTCAGTCAGTCCGCGGTCACGAAGAGGTGGCGCGCGACGTCGTCGGGCAGGTCGAGGACCGTCGTGGCGCCCTCGCCCGAGACGGTGACGACGCCGTCGCCCACCGTGACCACGACGGTCCGGTGCGGCAAGACCCCCGCCTCGGCGAACCGGGCGAGCAGCTCGACGTCGACCTGGATCGGCTCGGCGATGCGCTGGAGCACGACGCGCACCTCCGTGCCGGGCACCGCGGCGCGCGCGACGAGGTGGGCCCGCAGGGACACGACGCCCTGGAGGTAGCCGACCTCGGGCAGGTCCTCGCCCAGCTCGCGCAGGCCGGGGATGGGGTTGCCGTACGGGTCGTGCGCCGGGTGGTCGAGGAGCCCGACGAGGCGCCGCTCGACGAGGTCGCTCATCACGTGCTCCCAGCGGCAGGCCTCGGTGTGGACGTGCTCCCAGTCGAGCTTGATGACGTCGGTGAGCAGGCGCTCGGCGAGGCGGTGCTTGCGCATGACGCGCACCGCCGTCTGCTGGCCGAGGGCCGTGAGCTCGAGCTGGCGGTCCCCCCCGACGACGACGAGGCCGTCGCGCTCCATGCGCGCCACGGTCTGCGAGACCGTCGGCCCCGAGTGCCCGAGGCGCTCGGCGATCCGCGCGCGCAGCGGGGGGATCCCCTCCTCCTGCAGCTCGTAGATCGACTTCAGGTACATCTCGGTGGTGTCGATCAGGTCGGTCACTCGGCCTCCCGCGGCAGGTACGCACTCTTCTCTGGAACCATTCCAGTCTAGCGCTCTCTCATCGACACGATGATGTGTCTCTTGCTTATACTGTGCGTCACACACTATGGTGTGTGACATGACCGATCCCGAGATCTACGCCGGGCACAGCCAGGAGGTGCGCCGCGGCTCCGTCGTCGTCGCGAGCCTGCTGCTGCTGCGCACGCCCGGCTACGGCTACGGGCTCCTCGAGGCGCTCGCCGCAGCGGGCGTCCCCGTCGACGCCAACACGCTCTACCCGCTCCTGCGCCGGCTCGAGAAGCAGGGCCTCCTCGTGAGCGAGTGGAACACCGACGAGGCGCGGCCGCGCAAGTTCTACCGCACCTCCCCCGCGGGCGAGCGCTTCGCCCGCGACCTGCTCGACGAGTGGCTCGCGATCGCACGGAGCCTCCAGACCGTCGACTCCCAGGAAGGCACGTCATGACGCTCACCGACCGCTACGTCGCCGCCACGCTGCGCCGCGTCCCCGCGAACCAGCACGCCGACCTCGAGCAGGAGCTCCGCACGTCCGTCGCCGACGCGGTCGAGGCCAAGGTCGAGGCCGGCGCCGACCCGGCCCGAGCCGAGACCGACGTCCTCAACGACCTCGGCGACCCCGACCGCCTCGCGGCCGACCTCGCCGGTCGCCCGCTGTACCTCATCGGGCCGACGCTCTACCTCGACTGGCTGCGCCTCCTCAAGACGCTGCTCTGGGTCAGCCTCATCCCCGGGGCGATCGTGCTCGTCACCGACCTCATCGACGGCGCCACCGTCGGGTCGGCCATCTGGAGCGGCATCTGGACGACTGCCTCCGTTGCCCTGCAGATCGCGTTCTGGACGACGCTCGTCTTCGTCGTGCTCGAGCGCTACGGCAGCCCACGCAGCCAGGACGACCTCACCGGCCCGTGGACGGTCGACCGTCTCCCCGCCGAGCGCGCACCGCGCGAGATCTCGCTCGTCGACACGGTGGTCTCGGTCGGCCTGCTCGTCCTGGTCGCCGCGGCACTCCTGCTCCAGCCCTCGATCGCGTGGTTCCGCGGCGCGGACGGCGACGTGATCCCGGTCCTGCACCCGGACCTGTGGCCGCTGTGGACCGGCGCGCTCCTCGCGATCGTCGCGGCCGAGATCGTGCTCATGATCGTCACGTACGTCCGCGGCCGGTGGACCGTCGGCCTCGCCGCCGTCAACACCGTCACAGGCGTCCTGTTCGCCGGCGCGATCGTGTGGCTCGCGAGCACCGACCGCCTCGTCAACCCCGCGTTCCTCGAGGCCTCCGGTGCCGACTCGCTCGCGTGGCTCTCGAACGCGATCGTCGCGGTGACCATCGTCATCGCGGCGTGGGACGTCGTCGACGTGTGGGTCAAGGCTCTGCGCGGTCGTCGCGCCTAGGCTGACCCGATGACCCGCTCCCGCCTCGAAAGCACCCGGCGTGCGGTCGAGGCGGCGGCGTCGCGCGAGGGGTTCGCGCTCGACGCGGCGCAGTCCGCGCTCCTCGACCGGCTCGTCCGGCTCGGGGAGGAGCTCGCCGGGGCCCGACGGCGCCCCGTCCGCGGCCTGTACGTGTGGGGCCCCGCGGGGCGGGGGAAGTCGTGGCTGGCGGGGGCGTTCTTCGCGGCCGTCGCGGACGGGCTCCCCGCCGGCGCGACCAAGCGGGTCCACGTGTACGACCTGTTCCGCGAGCTGCACGCGGCGATCCACGCCCGACGGGTGACCGCCCTCACCGGGCCGCGGCCCGCCGTCGGGCAGGGTGGCCCGACGCGCGGGTGGCGCACCCGGGCGACCGCGCCGGTCGCGGAGCCGACGCCGCCCAGGCCGTCGGAGGAGTCGCCGGAGCCACGCCCCGGCGCCGTCGACTCCGCGATCGACGGCCTCCTGCGCGGGACGACGCTGCTCTACCTCGACGAGCTCCACCTGCACGACACCGGCGACGCGACCCTGCTCACCCGGCTCCTGCGTCGGGCGTTCGCGGCGGGCGTCGTCGTGCTCGCGACGTCCAACTACGAGCCCGGCACGCTGCTGCCGAACCCGCTGTGGCACCACGTCGCCGAGCCGGGGATCGCGCTCCTGCGCGCGCACCTCGACGTCGTCGAGCTCGCCGGGCCCACGGACTACCGGACGCTGGGCGGGCGCGGTCGCGCCGGGTTCGCCGCGGGCGCGTGGCTCCGCCCCGGCACGACGGCGCAGCTCGACGCCCGCGGCCTGCGCCGCCCGGGCGCGGACGAGGCGACGGCGGTGCGCACCGGGTCGCGCACGTTCCCCGTGACGGCGGCGCGCGCGGACGAGCTGTGGGTGACGTTCGTCGACCTCGCGGGCCGGCCGACGTCGACCCTGGAGTACCTCGACTGGTCTGTGCGCTTCCGCCGGTGGGTCGTCACCGACGTCCCCCTGCTGACCGTCGTCGACCGCGAGGCGCAGCAGCGGTTCATCGCGGTCGTCGACGTGCTGGTCGACGCGGACGTCGAGCTCGTCGTCACGTCGCCCCATGCGCTCGGCACCTTCCGCACCGCGCTCCCCGACCGCCCGGACGCGTTCCGCACCGCGAGCCGGCTCCAGCTCCTCACCGAGGACGCGGGCGGCGGCGTCCCGGCGGACGACGTCCCGCGCGCCTGACCCGGCGCGTCCCAGGGCTCGCGTGCGGGGGTGTCGTGGGCGACGGTTACGATCGGCCGCAACCGACTCGACTGGAGGCACCTGGTGGCACGCTCCGACGGCACCGACGACGGCGGCGCGCGCGGTCAGCGCGGGCCCCGCGCGGCGGACGCGCTCACGTGCTCGTTCTGCGGCAAGTCGCAGCGGCAGGTGAAGCGGCTCATCGCGGGCCCCGCGGGCGTCTTCATCTGCGACGAGTGCGTCGCGCTCTGCCTCGAGATGGTCGAGGAGGACCGCGAGACGGAGTCGGCCGAGCAGGACATCGTCACCGGCAGCGGCCCGCTCCCCACGCCGCACGAGATCTTCGCGCACCTCAGCCGCTACGTCGTCGGGCAGGACGGCGCCAAGCGGGCGCTGGCCGTCGCGGTGCACAACCACTACAAGCGCGTGCGCGCCGCCGTTGCCGCCGAGGAGGCGGGCGAGGCCCTCGCGACCGACGACC
>NZ_JBMVFX010000044.1:0-971 GCF_049538415.1 Cellulosimicrobium sp. AB352
CGGTCGTCGGGGTCAGGCGGACTTCTCGCGCGGGGTGCGGGCGCGCGCGGTCGTGGTGCGCGGCACGATCGTGGGATTGACGTTGTCCAGCACGACCTCACGCGTGATCACGACCCGCTCCACGTCATCACGCGACGGCACGTCGAACATCACCTGCTGCAACACCTCCTCCATGATCGCGCGCAACCCCCGCGCCCCCGTCCCACGCAACAACGCCTGCTCCGCGACCGCCTCGACCGCACCCTCGGTGAACTCCAGCTCCACCCCGTCGATCGCGAACATCCGCTGATACTGCTTCACCAACGCGTTCCGCGGCTGGGTCAGGATCCGCACCAACGCCTCCCGGTCCAACGCCGCCACCGACGCGATCACCGGAAGGCGCCCGATGAACTCCGGGATCAACCCGAACCGGTGCAGATCCTCGGGGCGCACCTGCGCGAACAGGTCCTCCCCTGCACCCGTCTCGATCGGCGCACCAAAACCCACACCCCGCTTGCGCGCCCGCGCCGCCACGATGTCGTCCAACCCCGCAAAAGCCCCCGCCACGATGAACAGCACGTTCGAGGTGTCCACCTGGATGAACTCCTGGTGCGGATGCTTACGACCACCCTGCGGCGGCACCGACGCCGACGTCCCCTCGATGATCTTCAACAACGCCTGCTGCACACCCTCACCCGACACGTCCCGCGTGATCGAGGGGTTCTCCGCCTTGCGCGCCACCTTGTCGATCTCATCGATGTAGATGATGCCCGTCTCAGCCTTCTTCACGTCGAAGTCCGCCGCCTGCACCAGCTTCAGCAGAATGTTCTCCACGTCCTCACCGACATACCCCGCCTCGGTGAGCGCCGTCGCGTCCGCGATCGCGAAAGGCACGTTCAACATCCGCGCCAACGTCTGCGCCAGATACGTCTTGCCCGTCCCCGTCGGACCGATCAACAAGATGTTCGACTTCGCCAGCTCCACGTAGTCCG
>NZ_JBMVFX010000045.1:0-949 GCF_049538415.1 Cellulosimicrobium sp. AB352
CCACGACGTGGCGGTGGGTGCCGAGAGTGCTCGGTGACCGGCCCACGGATGGGCTGGGGGATCATCCACTCGCCCGTCTCACGGAGGACTCATCATGGGCTTCAGCGTCAACACGAACGTCTCGGCACTCAACACGTACCGGAACCTCACGAGCACCCAGAACAGCCAGAGCAAGTCGCTGGAGAAGCTGTCGTCGGGTCTGCGGATCAACCGTGCGGCGGACGACGCCGCGGGTCTGTCGATCGCCGAGGGTCTCAAGGCCCAGGTGAACGGTTACAGCGTCGCGGCGCGCAACGCGCAGGACGGCATCAGCGTCGTGCAGACGGCGGAAGGTGCGCTGGGTGAGGCGCAGTCGATCCTGCAGCGCATGCGCGACCTGTCGGTGCAGGCGGCGAACGACACGAACAACGCCGACGCGCGCACCGCGATCAAGTCGGAGCTCGACGAGCTCGCGGACGAGCTCGACCGGATCGTCGACTCGACGAACTTCAACGGCATCGACCTGCTCAAGGCCAGCGCGACCGACCTCACGGTCCAGGTGGGCGCCGAGGGCACCGGTGACGGCAACACCATCACCATCGACCTCACCACCAACGACCTCCAGACGGTCATCGAGGCGGGCGTGTACGCCGCCGCGGGCGGCAGCTCCCTCACGGTGGACACGGCGGCGAACGCGCAGGCCGCGATCGAGACGATCGACACGGCGCTCAAGGCCGTGTCGACGGCTCGCTCGGGCCTGGGTGCGACGCAGAACCGCCTGGAGTACGCGATCTCCAACATCAACGTCGCGACGGAGAACCTGACCTCCGCCGAGTCGCGCATCCGCGACGTCGACATGGCCAAGGAGATGATGAACTACTCGCGCACCAACATCCTGTCCCAGGCCGGCACCGCGATGCTGGCCCAGGCGAACCAGGCCAGCTCGGGAGTCCTCCAGCTCCTCGGCTGA
>NZ_JBMVFX010000046.1:0-927 GCF_049538415.1 Cellulosimicrobium sp. AB352
AGGGCTCGACCCCCAGACCCGCCTGGAGTACCGGGTGAACCGGCAGGTCATCGTGCTCAACGACCTGTCGGCGGGGACGTTGTGGATGGCGGCGGACGAGTACCAGAAGGTCGACGACTGGGACGTCCAGATGCCCGAGGAGGCCGAGGGCGAGGAGGCCGACGCAGAGCTGACGAACCCCGAGCAGGTGGACCAGTTCATCGCGGACCGGTCCCAGCCGAACCGGCCGCCGCAGCCCAAGGACGACACGTTCGGGGTGCGTCCGGGGCGCACGACGATCCTGCCGGTGCTGGGCAACGACGTGGACCCGGACGGGGACGTGATGACGGCCTCGCTCGTCGGGGACTCGCCGTCGAACGCGACCGTGCAGACCATCATGGGCGGCGCCGCCCTGCAGGCCGTGGTCCCCGAGGACGCGATCGGGGAGGGCTCCTTCCGCTACGCCGTCTCCGACGGCCGTGGCGGGACCGCGGAGGCGTCGGTGTCGCTGCGCGTCTCGCCGTGGGGAGAGAACGCCCCGCCGGAGCAGACGGGCGACCCCGTGGTCCGGGTGGAGCAGGGCGGGACGGCGTCGATCAAGGTGCTGCCGTACTTCAAGGACCCGGACGGCGACGACCTGTACCTCGCGTCGGCGGCCGCGACGGTCGCGGGCGACGACGTGCGCTCGCGCCCCGACGGCACGGTCGAGCTGCGTGACGGCGGCGGCTCGACGGGCCGCAAGATCGTCGGGGTCACCGTGGCGGACGGTCAGGGCGGCGTGTTCGAGGGCAAGCTGCTGGTCGACGTGGTGCCCGGTCCGCAGCCGCCGGTCGCGGTGAGCGACCACGTGGTGGTCCCGGCGGGGCAGCCGGTGACGGTGGAGCCGTTGCGCAACGACACCGACCCGAACGGGGACGAGCTGCGCCTGGCGTCGGTCTCGGAGTCCGT
>NZ_JBMVFX010000047.1:0-924 GCF_049538415.1 Cellulosimicrobium sp. AB352
GGGGCTCGACCCCCAGACCCGCCTGGAGTACCGGGTGAACCGGCAGGTGATCGTGCTCAACGACCTGTCGGCGGGGACGTTGTGGATGGCGGCGGACGAGTACCAGAAGGTCGACGACTGGGACGTCCAGATGCCGGAGGAGGCCGAGGGCGAGGAGGCCGACGCGGAGCTGACGAACCCCGAGCAGGTGGACCAGTTCATCGCGGACCGGTCCCAGCCGAACCGGCCGCCGCAGCCGAAGGACGACGCGTTCGGGGTGCGTCCGGGGCGCACGACGATCCTGCCGGTGCTGGGCAACGACGTGGACCCGGACGGGGACGTGATGACGGCGTCGCTCGTCGGGGACTCGCCGTCGAACGCGACCGTGCAGACGATCATGGGCGGCGCCGCGCTCCAGGCCGTGGTCCCCGAGGACGCCGAGGGCACGGGGTCGTTCCGGTACTCCGTGTCCGACGGCCGCGGCGGCGTCGCCGAGGCGGGCGTCACCCTCAAGGTGTCCCCCTGGGGCGAGAACGCTCCCCCCGAGCAGACCGGGGACCCGGTCCTGCGCGTCGCCCAGGGCGGCGCCGCGACGATCAAGGTGCTGCCCTTCTTCAAGGACCCGGACGGCGACGACCTGTACCTCGCGTCGGCGGCCGCGACGGTCGCGGGCGACGACGTGCGCTCGCGCCCCGACGGCACGGTCGAGCTGCGCGACGGCGGCGGCTCGACCGGGCGCAAGATCGTGACCCTGCTCGTCTCCGACGGCGAGCTGTCCTTCGAGGGCAAGCTGCTGGTCGACGTGGTGCCCGGTCCGCAGCCGCCGGTCGCGGTGAGCGACCACGTGGTGGTCCCGGCGGGGCAGCCGGTGACGGTCGAGCCGCTGCGCAACGACACCGACCCGAACGGGGACGACCTGCGCCTGGCGTCGGTCTCGGAGTCCGC
>NZ_JBMVFX010000048.1:0-878 GCF_049538415.1 Cellulosimicrobium sp. AB352
TCGAGGCGCTCGTCGACGTCGCGGTCGGTGCCCTCGCAGTCGCGGATCACCTGGCCGGTCGAGGCCCACGCCCCGTACGTGCACGACCCGAGGCGCACCGGGGCGGCCGGGACGCCCTGGGCGGCGCGGCGCTGGGCGTCGCCGCCCTTCAGGGGCTGGGTCACGAGCGCGTCGGTCGTCGCGACGACGACGTCGCCCGACCCGGCGGACGGCTGCTGGAGCCGCGCCTGCTCCGCGCCCTCGACCGCGACGGTCCGGCCGCCGGGCAGCACGAGCTGCGAGGCGGAGCGGTCGAGGACGACGGGCTCGTCACCGACGGCCGTCACCTCGACCTCGGCGCCCTTCCCGACCGGGAGGGACGTCGACGTCGGGTCGCCGGAGACGGCGCCCTTGCTCGTGGTCTCGACGGTCCACAGGGCCCCGGTCGAGGGGATCGCGGCGAAGACCGTCCCGTCCTCGGACACCGTCAGCGCGCCGTCACCGCCGACCTCGGCCGTCGGGTCGAGCTTCTCGGCGTCGAACGAGGTGGCGCCGTCGAACGGCAGGACCCACAGCAGGCCCTCCTCGCCGTCGAGGATCGCGGTCGTCGCGCCGCCGGAGGCGACCTGCGCCCCGGCCGGCAGGCGGATCTGCCCGGTGAGCTTGAGGTGGGCGACGTCCACGGGGGACGACGTGCTCGTCCCCTGGTCGTCGAGGAGGACGCGGCCCGCGTCCTGCTGCACGTCGAACGACGCGCTGCCCGCGTTGAGCGTGCCGTCCATCGCCTGGGACTCGTAGTTGAACCGCCCCACCAGGCCGGCCGACGTCTTCGTCACCCACACGCCCGAGTCGTTGAGGTCCACGTCCGCCGTGGCCTCGCCCTCGTAGAGCAGCGCCAT
>NZ_JBMVFX010000049.1:0-870 GCF_049538415.1 Cellulosimicrobium sp. AB352
GGTGAGGTCGCCGTCGCCCAGCGCGGTCAGGCTCCTCGACACGGCCCGGATCCGCAGGGCGATCCCGCGCGCCACGACGTAGGACAGCGCGGTCGCCGCGAGGGCGCCGAGCACCGCGACGAGGATCGTGGCGAGCAGCGCCCGCGCCGCGAGCGTGTCCGTCTCCTCGGCGAGCACCGCCGCCTCCTCGCCCTGCGACGCCGTCTCGACCTGCATCGCGTCCATGACGCCCGTGGTGAGGGGGCGGACGGTGCCGTCGAAGTACGCGGCGAAGCCCGCGGTGTCGCCCGCGTCCGCGAGCGGGAAGAGCTCGCCCTCGGCCGCCGCGTAGTACGCGTCCAGGGCGGCGACGAGCGCGTCGACGTCGCTCTGGCTCACCGCGTTCGGGCGGTACGCCTCGATCTGGGCGTCCAGGTCGACCTTGCGCTCCACCAGCTCGTCGAGGAGGCTCGCCCGGGTCTCCGCGTCCGCGATCCCGTACTGGATGACGCGGGCGCGGTCGCCCTGGAAGGCGCGCTGGATCTCCGTGAGCTGCTGCAGCGGCGTGACGTTGCTGCGGTACATCTCGTCGGCGTCCGAGCGCAGCTCGCGCATCGAGACGAGCGCGACGGCCGTGATGACGCCGGTCACCACCACCATGACGAGGACCGACGTGAGGATCTTGACGAGGACGGGACTGTCCCTCCACGGGCGTCGGGGAAGGTCCTGCTGCTGGTTCGTGGGCATCGTGGTCGTCTCTCTGCGGAAGGCGTACGGGTGTCAGGGGGGTCAGTAGGTGAACCGGGAGGCGCGGCTGCGGAGCTCGGCGGCCATGCGGGCGAGCTCGGCGATCGAGCCGTTCATCTGCTCGACGGCCTCCGCCGTCGACGA
>NZ_JBMVFX010000050.1:0-783 GCF_049538415.1 Cellulosimicrobium sp. AB352
TGATGGAGGTCGTGATCGCTCCGGCGGAGCGGTTGGCGGTGCTGGCTGCGGATGCCGTGGAGGCGGTGGTGCGGTCGGGGCCGGGGGCGGTGCTGGGGTTGGCGACGGGGTCGTCGCCGTTGAAGGTGTACGACGAGCTGGTGCGGCGTCATGTGCAGGAGGGGTTGTCGTTCGCGGGGGTGCGGGCGTTCATGCTGGACGAGTACGTGGGGTTGCCGGTCGATCATCCGGAGCGGTACCGCAACGTGATCGAGACGGAGATCGCCTCGCGGGTGGACTTTGATCCGGGTGCGGTGCAGGGTCCGGACGGCAACGCGGAGGACCTGGTGGCGGCGTGCGCGGCGTACGAGGAGTCGATCGCGGGGGCGGGGGGTGTGGACCTGCAGATCCTGGGGATCGGGACGGACGGGCACATCGCGTTCAACGAGCCGGGGTCGAGCCTGGCGTCGCGGACGCGGATCAAGACGTTGACGGCGCAGACGCGCGAGGACAACGCGCGGTTCTTCGGTGACGACGTGGAGCGGGTGCCGCGGCACTGTCTGACGCAGGGTCTGGCGACGATCATGTCGGCGCGGCACCTGGTGCTGCTGGCCACGGGCAAGGGCAAGGCGGAAGCGGTGCACCAGCTCGTGGAGGGCCCGGTGAGCGCGATGTGGCCCGCGACGATCATGCAGATGCACCCGCACGCCACGGTCCTGGTCGACGACGCGGCGGCCTCGCGCCTGCAGCTGGGCGACTACTACCGCCAGACGTACGCGTCCAAGCCCGACTGGCAGGGCCTCT
>NZ_JBMVFX010000051.1:0-780 GCF_049538415.1 Cellulosimicrobium sp. AB352
GTGCGGGCCGAGGTGGTGGGTCGTGACGAGCTGGGGCAGATGGCTGCGGCGTTGACGAGTGCGCAGGAGAACTTGCGGGGGATCATCGCGGAGGTGGCGGGGACGTCGGAGGCGGTGGCTGCGGCGACGGAGCAGCTGTCTGCGGCGGGTGCGCAGTTCTCGGCGTCGTCGGACGAGACGGCGGCGCAGTCGGGTGTGGTGGCGTCGGCGGCGGAGCAGGTGTCGCAGAACGTGCAGACGGTGGCTGCGGGTGCGGAGGAGATGGGGGCTTCGATTCGGGAGATCGCGCAGAACTCGAACGAGGCGGCGAAGGTGGCGAACAAGGCCACGGAGCGGGCTGCGGCGACGAACGAGACGGTGCAGAAGCTGGGGACGTCGTCGCAGGAGATCGGTGACGTGATCAAGGTGATCACGTCGATCGCGGAGCAGACGAACTTGTTGGCGTTGAACGCGACGATCGAGGCGGCTCGTGCGGGTGAGGCGGGCAAGGGGTTCGCGGTGGTGGCCAGCGAGGTGAAGGAGCTGGCGCAGGAGACGGCGAAGGCGACGGAGGACATCGCGCGTCGGGTGGAGGCGATCCAGGGGGACACGGTGGGTGCGGTGGAGGCGATCGGGGAGATCGCGGACATCATCGGGCGGATCAACGACTACCAGCTGACGATCGCGTCGGCGGTGGAGGAGCAGACCGCGACGACGAACGAGATGTCGCGGGGGGTGCAGGAGGCGGCGACGGGGTCGAGCGAGATCGCGGGCAACATCACCGGCATCGCCGCCGGCGCG
>NZ_JBMVFX010000052.1:0-454 GCF_049538415.1 Cellulosimicrobium sp. AB352
GCCGTCCAGGGTGCAGGTGGTGGTGCCGCAGGCCTTCTCGTAGCCGTTCTGGGAGCGCACGGTGTAGCCGGTGATGTCGGCGCCGTTGTTGTTCGGCGGGTCCCAGGTGAGCACGACCGTCTTGGAGCGGACCTCGACGACCTGCGGGGTCGAGGGCGCCTCGGGCTTGCCCAGCACCTTGAGCTGGACGCGGCCCTCGACCATGCGGTCGGGGTCCTTCGTCGCGTCCTGGATCCGGTAGACGACCACCATGACGCCCACGAACGAGTCGGCGGGCGTCACGACGACGTCGCCCCCGCTGTACGAGACGTCGCCGCTGCCCGTCTCGACGCTCGCGCCGACGATCTCCAGCGGGGTGTCGGGGAAGGGGTTGGAGTCGTTGGCCAGCACGGGGACGGTGGTGGCCTTGCCCTGGTGGGCGTCGTCGACGGTGTCGGGGTTGGCGCGCGCCAGG
>NZ_JBMVFX010000053.1:0-454 GCF_049538415.1 Cellulosimicrobium sp. AB352
CCCGTCGAGGGTGCAGGTGGTGGTGCCGCACTCCTTGGTGTAGCCGTTCTGGGAGCGCACGGTGTAGCCGGTGATGTCGGCGCCGTTGTTGTTCGGCGGGTCCCAGGTGAGCACGACCGTCTTGGAGCGGACCTCGACGACCTGCGGGGTCGCGGGCGCCTCGGGCTTGCCCAGCACCTTGAGCTGGACGCGGCCCTCGACCTCGCGATCGGGGTCCTTCGTCGCGTCCTGGATCCGGTACCGGACGACCATGACCCCGACGAAGTCGTCGCGCGGGGTGACCGAGACCTGGTCGCCCGAGACGGAGGCGGTGCCCTGCCCCGTCTCCACCACGGCGTCGACGAGGGTCAGCGGCCGGTCGGGGAACGGGTTGGAGTCGTTGACCAGGACGGGCACGGTGGTGGCCTTGCCCTGGTGGGCGTCGTCGACGGTGTCGGGGTTGGCGCGCGCCAGA
>NZ_JBMVFX010000054.1:0-390 GCF_049538415.1 Cellulosimicrobium sp. AB352
CTGGTCGGTGAGGCCGGGGACCTTGACGAAGGCCTTGGCGGTGAGGCCGTCGATGTCGGTCGCGGTGTAGGTGATGACCTGGCGGCCCTCGGTGAGGGTGACGGTGAGCTCGCCGTCGGGGGTGACGCTCGCGGTGGTCGCGTCGGTGGTGACGGTGAGCTCGCTCGCGGCGCCGTCGGGGTCCTCGTCGTTGTCCAGGACGGGGACGGTGACCTCGGTCTTGCCCAGGATGTCCTCCACGGGCACGGTGTCGTCGCGCGCGACCGGGGGCAGCAGGGGCGCGTTCGCCGAGACGTTCACGGTGACCGCGCCGGTCGCGCGGGCGCCGTAGGTGTCCTGGATCTGGTAGTAGAACGAGTACGAGCCGTCCTGGTCGGGCGAGGTCAGCAC
>NZ_JBMVFX010000055.1:0-380 GCF_049538415.1 Cellulosimicrobium sp. AB352
GCGGACGAGGTGACGGTGCACGCGGGGGACGTGGTGACGGTCCCGGTGCTGAAGAACGACACGCACCCGGACGGGTTGGAGCTGTTCCTGCAGCCCGAGCTGGAGCAGGACGTGGACCCGGCGCTGGGCGAGGCGTTCGTCTCGGAGGACACGCTGCGGTTCAAGGCGGGCTCGGAGGCGGGCACGGCGTACGCGATCTACCGGGTGCGGGACGTCAACGGGCAGGAGGACTCGGCCCAGGTCACGATCCGGATCCGCGACGGCGAGGACAACGCCCCGCCGCAGCCGCGCGAGATCGAGGCCCGGGTGCTGTCCGGGTCCAGCGTGCGCATCGCGGTCCCGCTGGACGGCATCGACCCCGACGGCGACTCCGTCCAGGT
>NZ_JBMVFX010000056.1:0-349 GCF_049538415.1 Cellulosimicrobium sp. AB352
GATGCGGTCGGCCACGACCTCGGCGTCCAGGTCGTGCGTGTCCTCGATCCCGCCCGGGACCAGGCCGACCTGGTCGCCGTCGGGGTCGGTGTCGTTGGCCAGCGCCGCGACCGAGACCGTACGCCCCGGACGCACCGTCACCTCGTCGTCCACCGCGACCGGCGACTGGTTGCTCTCGCCCGGCCGCGCGATCCCCACCCGCACGGTCCCGGTCGCCGTCGCCCCGCGGGCGTCCAGGACCGTGTACGTGAAGGTGTCGAGGCCCGTCGCGTTCTTGGAGGCTGCGTACTCGAGGAAGCCCTCGACGACGCTCGCCGAGCCCTTCGCGGGCGGCGCCGCCACCCCCGTC
>NZ_JBMVFX010000057.1:0-349 GCF_049538415.1 Cellulosimicrobium sp. AB352
CACCGGCATCGCCACCCCCGCGGGCAAGGGCACCGCCCGGGTCGTGGACGGGATGATCGAGTACGCCGCGTCGAAGAACGCGACCGGGGCGGACACGTTCACCTACTCCGTGCTCGACGCGCGCGGCGCCACCGCCACGGGCACGGTCAACGTCGGCATCGCCCGTCCCGCGGACACCAACCAGTCGCCGGTCGCGGTGGACGACGAGGTGACGGTGCGCCCGGGGCGTACGGTCTCGGTCGCGGCGCTGGCCAACGACACCGACCCCGACGGCGACCAGGTCGGCCTGGTCCCGGGCGGGATCGAGGACACCCACGACCTGGACGCCGAGGTCGTGGCCGACCGCATT
>NZ_JBMVFX010000058.1:0-304 GCF_049538415.1 Cellulosimicrobium sp. AB352
CCCGATCGTCGTCACCGACACGGCCCTGCTGCCCACCGGCGGCTCGACCCTGGTCGACGTGCTCGCCAACGACACCGACCCGGCGGGCGGCGTCCTGGTGGTCCAGTCGGTCTCGGTCCCGGCGGACGCGGGCGTCTCCGTGGCCGTCCTCGGGCACCAGATGCTCCGCGTCACGGAGCTGCGGCGGCTCGACGGCCCCGTCAGCATCGCCTACACCGTGTCGAACGGCACGGAGTCGGCCGTGGGCGAGGTGCGGGTGGTGCCGGTGCCGGCGCCGACGCGGCTGCAGCCGCCGAACGCGGTG
>NZ_JBMVFX010000059.1:0-304 GCF_049538415.1 Cellulosimicrobium sp. AB352
GCCCGTCGTCGTCACCGACACCGCGCTCCTCCCGGCGGGCGGGTCCACGCTCGTGGACGTCCTCGCGAACGACACGGACCCCGCGGGCGGCGTGCTCGTCGTGCAGTCCGTGCGCGTGCCCGCCGACGCCGGGGTGTCGGTCGCGATCCTGGCCCACCAGATGCTGCGGGTGACCGAGATCCGGCGCCTGGACGCGCCGGTGACGGTGGAGTACACGGCCTCCAACGGCACCGAGACCGCGACCGGCCAGGTGCGGGTCGTGCCGGTGCCGGCGCCGACGCGGCTGCAGCCGCCGAACGCGGTC
>NZ_JBMVFX010000060.1:0-299 GCF_049538415.1 Cellulosimicrobium sp. AB352
GGCCGGGTCGAGGCCACGACGGTCAGGGTCGCGGTGCCCTCGACCGGGGGGTGCTCGCCGTCGGTGACGGTGATCGGGACCTGCACGACCGAGCCCTTGGGCACGTCCGGGGTCGCCTGGGCGCGCAGCGTGGTGCCCTCGACGGACACGGTCACGCCCTGCGCCTGGCCGGTGGCCTTGAACGTCAGGGGGTCGCCGTCGGGGTCGGTCGCGAAGCGCGCGAGGTCGATCGAGGCCTCCTCGCCCGCCGCGACGTCGAGCGTCGGGGTCGACAGCTCCGGCGGCAGGTTCTCCGGCGG
>NZ_JBMVFX010000061.1:0-297 GCF_049538415.1 Cellulosimicrobium sp. AB352
GCCCCGACCCTCCGTCCCGGCATCACGCCCCTGGAGGTCGTGAGCGGCGAGCCGCTGCACATCGACATCACGGACTACGTCCTGGTCGTCGAGGGCAAGACTCCCCGGCTCACCACGGAGGAGAAGGTCACCGCGCTCGAGGGCACGCGCGAGGTCCTCTCGACCACGGAGATCACCTACACGTCCGCGCCGGACTACGTCGGTCCCGCCGCCGTGACCTTCGAGGTCACCGACGGCTCCGGTCCCGACGACCCCGACGGCCACACCGCGCTGCTCACGCTGCCGATCAGCGTCGTG
>NZ_JBMVFX010000062.1:0-294 GCF_049538415.1 Cellulosimicrobium sp. AB352
AAGCCCACGCTGCGGCCGGGCACGCAGCTCGAGGTGCTGGCGGGGGAGTCGCTCCCGATCGACCTCACCGAGCACGTGCTCGTCGTGGAGGGCCGCTCCCCGCGCCTGACCACCGAGGACAAGGTCAAGGTCACCGAAGGGGACCGGCAGGTCCCGTCCGTGACCGAGATCGTCTACACGCCGGACGCGGACTACACCGGCCCGGCGTCGGTGTCGTTCGAGGTGACCGACGGGTCGGGCCCGGACGACCCGGAGGGCCGGACGAACGTCCTGACGATCCCCGTCCAGGTGCTC